>JAFGMY010000041.1 GCA_016927325.1 Actinomycetota bacterium
GCGATATGATCGAGATGGTTTGCGGGAGCGGTGACCCCTTCGCGGGTTCTGCATCCCGTCAACTGCGCGTGAGGTAAATGCTGATGTTAAGTGGATGGCGGAGCCGACGGGATTTGAACCCGCGATCTCTGGCTTGACAGGCCAGTGTGTTAAACCAGGCTACACTACGGCTCCGCGAAACAAATATTTCGCTTCAAAGATTAGACCAGGGCCAGTCTAAAGGCTGGCGCCGGAGTTAAACACTATATTGATGGTGCCCCCAACGGGATTTGAACCCGTGTCGCCGCCTTGAAAGGGCGATATCCTAGGCCTCTAGACGATGGGGGCACAGCAAAAACCGGTTCAGAACTTTGAAGATATTACAGCAGGCTCTTCCGGTTCTTATAACTTATTGTAAAACAATCGCCAGGCTCAGCTAAAGCTAAATTGGCGCCACAACAGTTTGGCTCATGTTGCGAATAATTTCAAGAATTATCTCTTGACCGGTGAATGCATTGCGGTTTCGTGGTTAATACGTAATGGACCGACGGTATGCAAAAAGAATTCAAAAAACACAAATAACCGGGAAAATTGGTGGTGAGAAGTCGGCAGTCTGGATAAACCGTGGGGTCAGGAGGTCAGGTCGTTTATAGTAAACTCGAAACACGCACCATTGTCGTTATAAGCTTTTATCTTGCCGGCGTATACTTTTATCAGCTTGTTCACTGTGGCGAGACCGATTCCGGTCTTGCCGTTTTCCCCCTTGTAGAACGGCAGGAATATTCTTTCCATTTCCATGCTGTTAATGCCGGGACCGTTGTCCTTGACAACATAACGGTGTCCCTCTTCAGGGGTTTCTCCCCTGTAGCTTATCTTTACGACCGGGCCTTCGCTGTTATTGTGCCAGATGGCATTGCTGAGAATATTGGAGAAGATTTGATTTATCTGGGTGGGGTTACCATACAGCTCGCCGAGGTTGTCGTCCACCTCGATCCTGGTGCCGAACCTTTCAATATCCGGACTCATCTCATCGATGATCGCGTCGACGATTTCCCTGACATTGACCCTGCTGAGCTCTTTGGGGGCCTGTCCCGCCTCGGCGAGCGCAAGAAGGCCGACGGTATGGTCGTATCCCTTCTTGGCGTTGGCTCTTATCGCAGCGATCAGCTCGATCAGCTCTTCTTGAGATTCTGATTCGACTGTTTCGTCAATGATTTCGCGGACAAGGTCAGTCGACATCATTATCGAAGAGAGGGGGCCTTTGAGTTCATGGGACACGGTATGCGCATACCCGTCCAGTTCCGCGTTGATCTTCTTTAACTCCGCTTCTGCCGCTTTGCGAAGTACCAGTTCCCGTTCAACAGCGTTGAAAAGCCTTGCGTTTTCAATTGTCAGGGCGGCCCTGTCAGCCGCTTCCCGCATCAGCATCTGTTCGTTTTCGCTGAAAACCGGCTTATCCGGGCCTCTAACGACCGTTATTGTTCCGGTTGACCTGTCCCCGATTCCTAGCGGCAGTATCATCAGGCTTTCGATCTCACTCTCTGAAGTGATGTCGGGATCAAGCTGAACCGACGCGTTTTCGAGAACGGTTTCAACCGTCTCGGGATAAATGAAAGGTCTACCCGTTTTTAAGACCTGGAAGTTGGCGTCGTTTTCCCTGACGTATCTGACCCGGGGAAGCTTCTCTTGCAGCTTCTCCTGGAACTTCTTGTTATGGTGAACGATCCTTACCGGAACGAGCCACTTCTTGTTCTCGGAGAGAAGGTCTATTATGCATCCGCCTTCAGCGATTCCCGCTATGTTCTCGCTGATTGTGTCCAGAACGGACTGGTAGTCGAGGCCGGCTTCGAAAAGCGCCCTTGAAATCTCGGCAAGGGCTTCGGAGCGTTCCGCGTTGAGGCGTTCCTGTTCCTGTGCTTTCTTGAGTACTTTCTTGGCCAGTATGTTCTCGACGGCATCGAGGAGCCCGACCTGGATGTTCTTATCTTTTACCACGTATCCCGAAGCGCCGAGCCGCAGGGCCCGCGCCGCCGCTTCTTCATCACCGCGCCCGGTGACTACGATAATGGCCAGAGATTCAAGGAGTCCGCTGAACTCTTCGAGAAGCTGGAGGCCGTCGCCGTCCGGGAGTTGGTAATCGAGGGTTATGATATCGAACTGTTTTTCGGATATTTTCTTCCTGGCCAGAGCACAGTTGTTCGCCGTTTCGACTTCCGCAGAAAACTTGTCCTCGAGGAGGCCTTTGATTAACGGGGCTTCAACGGGACTGTCTTCAACAACAAGGATTCTTATTTCATCCCTTGGTTTCACTTGTGCGTTTCCGAATTGCCGTTCCATAGATTGTTACTATAGTTTTTAAATCTCCCACCAGTCATCTACACAATTGTACCATTGTTTAAAAAAAATAGGGCGAAACACCGCGAACCAGGCAGCGCGTGTGCACCAGGTGTGGCACGCGGGTGCTGTGAGGTATTTGATTACGGTTTGACTCATGTTGTTTGCATAAGACAAACCTTGAATACCTCTATTTAATGGTTGTTCCAATGAATTCCTTATACGTCATCAGAACAGGTAACCCTTCTTCATCATAACTTTTGACCAGATTTGGCGTCCTGGCGGCGATATTCCGCCTGAGTGCGTTGCTGGATTCTTTCAGCTTCGCGTATTCAGGGTTTCCCGGGTCGATACTCTCAAGCTCGGACTGCAGTTGGTTGTACTCATCCAGTTCCTGTTTCACTTCCCGACTCAACTGGTCGAACTCGGCGCCGCTATCCAGTATATGCTGGAGTTCCTTATCGGCACTGTGGTTCTTGTAGAAGGTATAGGATACGTAAGTGGGCACTACGAGAATGAGGCCGAGGCAAACGATAGTAAAGAAATAAGAAATGATTTTCAGCTTTCCATAGAGCGGTTTCCTCCAGAAAACCGTAATAAACCTTCTTGAACCCGAGTTATCCATATTGCCTTCCAAACCCGTAATGTTTTTTAATAGTTCGCCGCTTCCGAGGGTAATCCCCTGCGCGGTCAATTAAGACGGGGTTGGCGGCACTGCCGCCTTCCGGTGGTTCACTGGCCTGGTTCTCTGGAGCCGGTGTTCTTGTGCGGAAAACGGCAAACGTTATAGGATATTCATTACCTATTATTTAGATACTGACAACTTAGTCAATAGAATTTGATAGTCTTAATTTCCGGAGGAGTCTCATGGGTTACGATGCGATAGTTGTAGGTTCCGGGCTGGGTGGCTGCGCGGCTGCGGCGGCGCTGACCGGCGGAGGAA
>JAFGMY010000042.1 GCA_016927325.1 Actinomycetota bacterium
CCGGCCACGGCGCCTGAAGGGCAACAGATGGTGGTGCTGGTCGGACCATTGATGGCCGACATGAAAGAACAGTTCAACAGATGCGAGCAGATGGGGCTCGATGCCATTGAAGAGGTTTTCCCCGGCATCGTGGACCACATAATCTGGCACGACTTCGAGACCCCGGATACCTTTCTCGCACTCGGCAAGGAAGGTGCCCCGGCGATAGGGCTTGCCCAGTGTGTGGGCCAGGTCGGCAAGATGCGGCCCTCGAGCATATCCCCGATTCCCGGTCTTTTTTACGTCGGTGCCGACACCGGAAGAAATGCATCGGGAATTGGTTGCGACATGTCCGCAAAGTCGGGACTGACCGTCGGTGATTATTTAGCAGCAAACTTCTATTCCAAATCACTTATTTCAACTGCTCGGAGAAAGGTTTACAGGGCAATGAAACGGCTTTAGGCGAAGAGGGTGCTTTTTGGATGGATTATGATGCCATAGTCATAGGAGCCGGGATGGGTGGCTGCAGCGCTGGTGCGGCCCTTGCCGGAGCCGGCAAGAAGGTGCTGATGCTTGAGAAGACCGGCATGGTCGGTGGACGTTGTTCGACCGTAGAGAAAGACGGCTTTCAGATGGACCTGGGCAGCCACATGCTCTTCCGGAGCGCATACGGTCCCTTCAGGGAAATGCTGCGCCGCATAGGCAAGGAGAACGAGGTCGAGTTTTACACCATGAAAAGAATGCTGCTCCGCGTAGGTGAGCACCGAACAGAAATCGGCTTCAAGGCTATCTTCAACCTGCTGGACTACTTCCTGCCTTCAGGCCTCGTCAGGTTTGCAGGCCGGCGGCTGTTGCCCCTTGCCTGCAAACCTCTTTACAGGTGGTCAAATAAATACAACAAGATCACTATCCAGGGTTTTGTAAACAAGTTTACCGACAGCCTCGATACGCATAACCTGTTCGACTGGTTTACTTTCATCCTGTACGGCACACCTTACTGGGAGGTACCCGTAGGCGAGCTGATGAGGACTGCAATTGACGCGATCGGCCCCCTCGTTGAAGGGATAGCCGATGCCGAGTTCATGACCGGTTACATAAAGGGAGGGCTTATAAAGGTGCCCGAAGCCGTGTGCCGCGGTATCGAGGAACGCGGTGGAGAGGTGAGGACGAACACGACGGTAACGAAGATAACTGTTGAGGACGGCAAGGCTTCAGGTGTTGAGCTGGAAAACGGTGAATTGATAAGTTGCGGCCTCGTCATAAGCAATGCAGGTATCAAGGAGACCGTCAGGTACCTTACCGGAGAAGAGCATTTCGACGGGAAGTATGCCGATGAGATAAGGGGCTTGAGGGCCGGTTGCTCCGCCCAGGCCCTGCGGCTGGCGCTTGATGAAGCGGTGTGTGACTTCGACCTGGTGTTCAGCATTCCTGAAAAGGACATGCAGAAATATTACCGCGAGCTGTGGGACAACAAGGGATTTCCCGACGGTCTTCCGGCAATTATGGCTACATCTCCTTCAAGGATGGACCCGTCGATGGCACCACTGGGGAAACAATCGCTTATCGTAATCGCCCCGATTACCTTCGAGCAGGAGGAGAACTGGCCCAGGTGGGAGCAGAAGCTGCTCGACTCAATCGAGGATGCTATACCCGGGATAAAGGACCATATAATCTGGCACGACTTCCTTCACCCGAGCACTTACCTCGTGTTTGGAGAGGACGGGGCACCGGGGATCGGCATCGCGCAGTGCCTTGGCCAGACTGCGGATAAAAGGCCGTCTTCAAGGTCGCCGGTCGAGGGCCTCTACTATGTTGGCTGCGAGGCCGGCAGGAACGTCTCGGGTGTCGCGACCGAGGTTGGAATAAAAAGCGGCTTGAACTGCGCAGACTACGTGCTTGCCCGGATGAATGGTGTATCGACTGTGGGGAAATTTATCCGAAAAGTTTCAGGAAAAGACAATATATGAGTATTGGAGCAGTAAGGGAATTTGGAGAAGTTTGTATGAGGTCAGGCACCAAAATAGATGATCTGTCATTTGATTCCGGGGGTGAATGTTAGATGGATTATGATGTCTTAGTTATAGGAGCGGGGCTGGGCGGCCTTGCCGCGGGGGCGGCAATGGCGGGATCCGGAAACAAAGTCCTGGTACTGGAAAAGATGGGCTTTGTCGGCGGAAGGTGTTCAACCGCTGAAAAGGATGGCTTTAAGATGGATATCGGCAGCCATATGATCTGGCGGACCGACTACGGGCCCTTCACCGAAGCCTTGAAGCGTGTCGGCATGGAGAAAGAAGTGGAGTTTCACCATATGGAAAACTGCCTCTTCAAGGTTGGTGATACTTCTCTCAAGTTGAACTTGAAAGAGTTTGTGTCCACTACACATAAGCTGGTTCCTACTTTTCTTCTCAAGATGATAGGCGCGGCTGCGCCGGTATTGTCCGGTTTCATGGACAGGCATTCCGGTGGTCTGGACAGGATCACGATCAGGGACTGGCTGCTTAAGTATACGGACAACCTGCCGCTTCATAATACGATCCACTGGGTGGCTTTTCTTCTCTTCGGTACACCCTATTATGAGACACCGATGGGTGAGTTTGCCAGGACCGTGATGCAGGTCGTCGGGCCTTTGTTCAGGGGCATTTCCGAAGACAGCATGATGACCGGTTATATCAAGGGAGGACTAAGCGCTGTTCCCGAGGCGCTGAGCCGTGGTATCGAGAAGCACGGGGGTGAAGTAAGGACCGGTACCGGTGTTAAAAGGGTCGTTGTCGAGAACGGCCGGGTGGCCGGCGTGGAGACTGACAGCGGTGAATTAATTAAGACCAACCTCGTCTTCAGTAACGGGGGCATAAAAGAGACGGTCAAATACCTCGTCGGTGAAGACAAGTTTGAAAAAGATTACGCGGAGTATATAAGGTCGCTTAAACCCGGGTGCGCCGCATGGTGCCTTCGCCTCGCTCTCGACGAGCCGTTTGTTGAATATGACCTGACGACCAGCATCCCCGAAAAGGATTTCCAGGAATACATGAAAGAGATGTGGAACGGGAAAAAAGTGCCGGACGGCCTTCCGGCCATCATGGCCTCTTCTCCGTCGAGAATGGATCCGTCGCTTGCGCCCGAGGGAAAGCAGAATCTCATAGTGGTTTCGGCGATCACCTTTGATCCCGAGGAGAACTGGGAAAGGTGGGAACAGAAGGCGCTCGATTCAATAGAGGATGTCTACCCCGGCATTAAGGAACATATAATGTGGCACGACTTTCTAGCCCCCGGAACCTACATGGTATTTGGTGAGGAGAGGGCACCGGCCATCGGCCTGGCCCAATGCATGGGACAGGCGGGGGCCGAGAGGCCGTCCTCCAAATCACCGATAGAAGGTCTTTACTATGTGGGCGCGGAAGCAGGCAGATTCGCTTCGGGCGTCGCGACCGAGCTTGCTACCCAGAGCGGCTTGAACGCGGCGGACTATGTACTGGCGCAAACAGAATACATTTCTCCCCTTAAGAAGTTTATGCCGGGGGCAAAAAGGAAAATGATCATTTAAGTAACCAAAGAGGCGAGTCTCAAGGGAGAATCGCTCATTGAAATAATAGATGTATACCATCATAAGGGAGTTGGTCATGATGGAAAGATTAATCGCGGGTTTCAACAGGCTGAGGAGCCTGCCCTTTCCGGAAACGGATGATATTTACCGGATCATGACCGATGACGGGGTGAACCTGGTCTTGAAACATTACAGGCCGGAGCCGGACGCTCCATTTAACAAAGGGCGCCAGCCGGTTCTAATGATGCCCGGTGCCGCATGCAATTTCGACTACTTCGATTTGCATACCCCTGAAGGGAAGGAGAAATGGTCGCAGCTCCCCGGAGAACTTCCGGAATGGGCACGTGGCGACGCATATGTAAAAAAGGATCCAATGAAGCTGTACAACCTCGCGTACTATCTCTACAGCAGAGGCTATGACGTGTGGCTTGTAAACTACCGTGGCCAGGGCCGCGGAAGATACAGGAGCTTCGGGAGAGTCAAATCGAGTATCGACCGCTTCGGTGTCTATGACATGAAGGCTGCGATTAAGAAGGTTCGTGAGTTAACCGGTAAGAGGCCGGTACACCTGGGCCACAGCATGGGAGGGACAATGGCGTTCATGTATTTCCAGGGCGCCTGTTACTGGCCGGGGCCCAACGGGAGAATCGGTTCCGATCCCGGTCTGGCTGAAGAGCGGAACGCCGGGAACGGGCCGGAGTCGGCCAAAGGCTTCGTTAACCTCGACGGCCCTCGTGTGCCGTTCGTGCTTGGGAATATCAGGTTTCCTCTTGTTACAAGGATTCTCTGGTACATGACCGACCTGCCGATATATTACAGCTTCCGGTATATCACCAGGTTTCTTCCCCGTATAACCGGGAGGCTTGCGAAGCTGACTTTGTCGCTCTTCTGGGTTTACAAGCGGTTCTTACCGGCGTTTATAGATGACATTATTGCGGTGGCTTACACGATTAACCCGGATAATATCGACCCTGATGTAATCGCGTATGTCGCGAAGTACGCAGCCGACGGTGGATCGGCACATTTGATAGGGCAGTATCTGGATTCGTGTATCAGTGGAAAGATGAGGGAGTCTTACCGAACTGTCGAAAGGGGAAATCTTAAGTATTTCCCGGAACCCGACAAAACGGACAGCCTTTACTATTACTCGGATAATATGGCCAAGATCACCCTTCCGTCCATATTTCTGGCAAGCACCACAAAAGACATCACTAAACCCGAGGAGATAAGGGCCTGTTATGATGCCAAGACAAGGCATCCCCTGGATGAGTACCACGAGATACCAAATGCATCTCACATGGATATAACCTGCGGACTCAATGCTCCGTATATAACTTTCCCGCTCATAGGAGCATGGATTGAGAAGCTTGGTTCCGACTGATCCGTGTTGTCGGGCAAACGTACGGACTTCACGGAATATATTCTTTGATTCAAGAAAAGAGCTAATTGAGAAAGAGAGCTTATCAATAATACCGAAGTGGATCTGACCAGATAAAACCAAGGGAGGAGTCTCATGGGTTACGATGCGATAGTTGTAGGTTCCGGGCTGGGTGGCTGCGCGGCTGCGGCGGCGCTGACCGGCGGAGGAA
>JAFGMY010000043.1 GCA_016927325.1 Actinomycetota bacterium
ACTCCCGGTGTTGACCTGCCAGGCCTTCCGGATATGGCACCATGGACCGATGAGTTCGGTGATGAAATAGATATTATCAGCGGGCCGGAAGACTCTGATGTGGCGCTGCTGCACCAGACACCCCCTGATGTTGACCAGGGTACGCTGCTCAATATTGCCGGCCTTGAAAACCAGACCGAACTGGTCGAGCCCAACTGGTTCTACTTCGAGACGGCTGCGACCCAGGACCATGTGGCCAACCCGGCGGTCCCCCATATATTGAGAGACAGGGAAGCGGCCGAACCTGTCGGCTCCGGCGGGGACTATGGGGACGCCGACGACGGAAAGGTGGTTTTCCAGTGGGACTCCACCATGCCCTACAGCTCCCAGGAGACGGTTTTCTGCGGGGATACCTGGACAAACCCCGCCGGCGAAGAGGTTTATGTTGACGTCTATATTGACAAAATCGACTGGGACGCCATAAGCGCGGAGTTCGAGGGAACGATTGTCTGCAAGGGAAACATATATATCGATTGCTCAGATGCAAACTGGGTCGTTGCGACCAACGATACCTTGAACCTGGTCGCGGGCGCCGATATCGAAGTAGTTAACTCCAGCACGACACTGGTTAAGCAGGATAACGCCCACTACCACTTCTGGGCCGTGGACGATATCGTCTTTAATAATTCCGGCTTTACCCTTATTGGGGCAAGTACTTTCTACGGGTCATTTACCGCAGGGGACAGGGTGATATATTCGAGCACTTCGCTGTGGCAGGACACGACGTTCAAGTGGTCGAGGTGGGCCCTGGATCCGGTGGCGTGGCTGCCCCCGTTCAAGATTTACACCTGGAAAGAAATCTAGCTGTAACCTGGTATCTGGAAGGCCGGCCGGTTGGCCGGCCTTTCTGTTTGGTTTATTATTCTCATTACAGTGGCAAACCGTTAAGGAGGTCTCACGTGGCTGGCGGAATCTTCAAAAGCCGTAAAACGGCGGCAATTATTATTGTGGCCCTCATCTCAGTTTTCCTGGTGTCGTTATGCGGATGCGCCGAATCTACGGAGCGGAGGCAGGCGGAGTATAAGTCCCGGTGGAAGGAAGTAATGAACGAGTTTGAGGACCGTGTCGCCGTGGACGACGAGAAGGCCCAGAAGATGATAGACGACAATGAGACCGCCGGGGTGATAAGGCTTCTGGGGGAGAGGATAAAGAACGTCTGGCAAGTATACGATGAAATCGTAGTGCTTTACCCGCCGGATGACCTGAGGCGGCTTCACGCATTGACGCTATATTACATGACAACCGTTGTCGATCAGCTCGAAGCTCAGAACGACTTGAATGAAGCCATAATATCCGGGAAACCCACAGAGGATTTGAAGACCATAGCCGACGAGGCCGCGCAGAAGAGCGCTTTTGTGATCGGGCAACTGGCGCTGGAAATCGAAAAAGCGGACATCAGGCTCAAGTCGATGGAGAAACCCGGCCCGCAGGTTCAGGAGCAGCAGCAGGGTACCACCCCTTCAGGAAATGACGGAAACGACGAGGAGTAATCCGTGAGACGGCAAAATACTTCTATTGAAAGACTTTTGACTTATTCCGTGTTCAGGAAGTGATTGTTTTTGGAAAGGTGCCCGAAGCACACCGATCAGGACACGATGGTTCCATGTTTAGGGTGCGGCCGGTACTTCTGCCGTGTTTGCTCGCCTCCTCGGGGGGCGGGGCAGTTGTGCGCGAACTGCTACGAGGAGTCGGTTTCGAACCTTGCCGCAAAGACGGAAGAGGAACCTCCGGGAGTTAAGGCCGGCGGAAAAATCGGGAAAGGCGTTAAAGAATCTCAAGCGAGGCGTGATTTTCGAAGGCCTTTCGTTTCAATCCGGCGGAAACTGAAGAGCCTGCCGCGCGGGACCGCAAGGCTTGTAAAAGGGCATTTTCCGATGGGACTGGCCGAGAAGGAAAAAACCGGCGGGACAGTGCCGCCACTTCTCCAGTCCTGGTACAAGCTGCTTATTATAATTGCCGGCACCACTCTGATCTGGGTCCTGGCTGTGGCACTGGTAAAGCGCAGAGTACCCCTCATTTCCATTATAACGGCGGCAATCGTAGCGGTTGGAGTGATTATCGCGTTTAACGGCAGAACGGACCTCGAGACCGCTGTAATAGCTTCGTCCTTAACGCTTCTGGTGCTGGGGATGGGAGAAGTTGTCGTTTATGTTCTGTACCGTGTGGAAATGATAGAGAGCCTGGATATCATGGGGGCGTCGCTGGAGCAGATCGAACAGCCCGTGAGGTACTTCAGCGCCTACTTCTACAACATGCTGGCGATGAGAATTGTTCCCTCCTGCATCGTTGCTTTCGCCATAGCCCTGTGGCCGTTTTCAAAACGTTTCTCCTGGCTCGGCTTCAAGGCGAAAGCGGAAAGATGAAAAGTTGTACTATCATCTTTCGTCATTCTGGTGCGGTATTCCACCTGTCAGGAGTTCATGGCCGCTTTCGGTCAGAAGCACCATCTCTTCGATGCGCACGCCGAACGATCCGGGGATATAGACCCCCGGCTCGATCGTGAAAACCGTTCCCGGTTCAAGGGTTTCAACCGAACGTGGTGACAGATTGGGTCTTTCATGAGCTTCCAGTCCGACGCCGTGGCCCAGCGAGTGTGTGAAGTTTTCCCCATAACCCTTCTCCTGAAGATAATTCCTCGCGGCTTTATCTACCGACGATGCTTCAACCCCCGGCCGGATCGACTCGAGCGCCCTTTTTACCGCCTGGTCAACTGCAAGATATGCTTCATTTTCACGGTTGGAGGTGGGCGGCACTTTGATTGTGCGGGTGGTGTCGCTCCTGTAGCCGCCGGCTTCGGCCCCGAAGTCGACGACAACGAGATCGCCTTCCTGTACCACCCGGTCCGTTATGCCCGCGTGTGGTTTTGAAGAGTTCGGCCCGGATGCGACTATCGTCTCGAACGCAGGGGCGTCCGCGCCGGCCAGGACCATACGGTAATCGAGCTCGGCCGCCAGCTTCCTTTCGCTGATTCCGGCTTTGATGAGGGGCAGCACCTGATTGAACCCTTCTTCCGCGAAGCATACCGCCCTTCGTATCAGTTCTATTTCCCCCGGCTCCTTGAATGTCCTCAACTCCTCGACGGCGCCTTCAACCGGCTTCAGGAGAGAGTGTTCCGGCAAGCCTTCGCTTAACCGTGAATAAAAGTCGAAGGAGAGGGTACTCTCGAAACCTGTTGTACCACCGGGCAGAAGGTCCGAAATCGTACCGACGAGGTCTCCGGTGTAGATACTGATATCAAGACCGGGGCACTCCGCGGCTGCCTGTTCCGAGTACCGGCCGTCGGTTACCAATACGGCCTTGGACGGCGCAACCACCAGGAACGCGCTGCTGCCGCTGAAGCCGGTCAGGTATCTGATGTTCTCCATCCTGGTGACCAGCAGGCAGACGAGAGCCATTTTATCGAGTCGTGACGCCAGCTTTGAGGTGCGGCTGTTCATGGAGCCTTCTCCAGTGTTATGTCGCCGACGATCATTGCCGCCTGTACGTCACTATAACCCGGCACTTCGCGCAGATAGTAAAGGCCGCCGTCAGAAACCAGCTCCAGCCTGTTCCTTCCGGGGTTCAGTGTGACGCCTTCGAGCGGGAGATCGCGCGGGTGCCTGGATACGGGAAAAGAGCTTATTTTCACTCCGTTAAGAAAAACCGTCAGAGTGGTGTCCGGCCCGGGAGAGCCGGCCTCGAAATTCAGCCGGCACGCGACCGGCTCCTCATGCATTGAGTCGATCATGATCTCCGCCCTGGTGACCGCCGGGTGCCGGAATTTCCCTTCCGGATCCATGTAAGACTGGTAAAAACCCTGTCCGTAGAGCGGGAATAAACCAGGCTTTTCCGCGGTCACTTTATAAACCACGCAGTCATTAAAGTTCTTCACCATGTCCAGGCCGGGGGGGATCTTTTCCAGATCGATTTCTGCCGGGAACGGGAAGTTGAGGTCCCATCCTTTGGGAATTTCGTACAGGGCGGGGATTACCAGAACGTACTCCGTTTTCAACTCCTTCAGCAGTCCCGGGGTACCCTTGCCTGTTATGTCCATGATGCTCTGGCGGCGGGTTTCCTCTAATGAGTCGGCTCCAGCCCCGTTAATCAGCGGTTTCTTATGGATTCTCTGCTGAAAAAAGTAACCATAGTTGTAAAAGCTGTCAATGTAAAAGAGCGGATAAACAGCGGTCACCGGTTTGCCGGGCTGCGCTTCAAGCCAGCGGTAGTAGTCGGTCGTCTCTTTGGTGTTGAGCGAATAGAACGGCGGCACTATTGAAAACTCGAAAAGCACCAGGATTGAGACGATAACTATCGCCGGCAACTTCCATTTTTTAAGAAGTTCCAGTTCTATTATCTTTGACGCGGCGTACCCGCAGAGGACCGCCACGCAGAACACGGTAATCATCCCGAACCGGGCGTACACCCTGAACTGAGGGACCAACCGGTGCAAAAGGTAGGATGGCATATATATTTTGACTCCGAACAGTGAAAAAGACGGCGGCATGGAGACAAAAAAAGCAAACAGCCCGCATGCGGCGAAGGAGAAGATCAGCCGGTCTGGGGTTATCGCCCGGGTTATTTCCTTTTGCGCCGACCCGCCGTTTGGTTCGGCGCTCTCCGGTGGTTCCTGTTTTTGATACGGCTCCTCAAAACCGCCTGAGGGTTTTTCGTTCTTCTTTCTTACAAGGCCGGCGAACGCTGTCACCACCGCGAAGATTGCTAGAAAAAGGGGAACATAACCTGGAAAAAGAGAGTTCTCGACAGTGAAGCTCCCGTGAATATTGTTCACGATAAAGTCCCGGGTCAGGTATCCGAGCGCGCTGCTTTCGGCATGGGGGATTAGATAGTCCCACGGTCTCGCCGAATACTTGTAAGCCTCGCTTATATTCCTTCCGCCGGCGGCTGGAGAGCCTGTGAATACGGTAAACAGAACGGCGATGATTATAAATACTGCAATGATGAAGGGAAGGGTTTTAAGAAGGCCGGTTACGTCCCTGCTCTTTTTTTTCAATGGACGGCCCGAAAGCCATAGTGCTAACGAGAAGAAGAGTGCGCAAACACCTGCAATAAAACCGTACTGGTAGTTATACAGGGTTATGAGAACGAACACCGCGCTGCAGCCGATAAGGTTACCGAGACTCCTTTGTGTCCATGACCTGATCAGCAGGAGGAAAAAGAGGGGTATCCAGAAAACGGCTGTTAAGCCGAGGTGCTCCTTTCCCTGTACCAGTATGAACGGGCAGAAGCCGAGCACGAAGCCCGACAGGACGGCCGCGTAAATATTGCCGGTAAGGTACTTGACAAGGTAATAAGAGAATACTGCTGTCAGAAAAAACGATAACAGGAGGATGATGTTGTAGGCGATCGTCTCGGTTGAGATGATCGAAAGAAACCGGGCCCCCAGGTTGAACAGCGGGTCGGTCCGGTAGGGATTGATGTTCAGCCCCGAGGGAACTCCGACGATGCTGACAGGTGTAACGGGGATCTGCTCGAAGAACGAGTACCTCAGCCACCAGAGCCACCACAGGCCGCCGAGGGGATCTTTAGGATCGGCATATGTCCGTGATGTCAGTGTGATGGCCGGGTAGGTCATAATCAATACCACTGCGGCGTATGCGGAAAATATGAGGGGTTCGCGGGACAGCGATTTTAGAGTGAAAAAAGCCCTGATCTTCCCGCCCGCGTTCTTAAGCATCTTTAATCAGTCCTTTTCCCATCTTGAAAGAGGCGGACTCACGCCTCGCGACAAGTGCTGGAAAGCACCCGGCGGCGTCATCATCATGCAACCTCTTGAACCTTAGTGCATAATTGTACTGTATATGGGGAGGTTTGTATTGAAGGACATAAGCAGTATCGGCCAGGTGGTTACCGCAAGGCACAGGTTTCTGATGAAGATGGCGGGAGACCTGGGCGGAATCGATATACTCGATCTCGGATGCAGCTTCGGCTGGTTTGAGCAAAGAGCTCTCCGGGACAGGGCGTCGAGGGTGGTGGGTCTGGACCTGGACCCGGTACAGATAAGAAGAGCTGAATCGGAAGCGCACGGGGCGGAACTGCACGTCAGGGACATCACCAGCGAACTGGCGGACCTTGGGAGTTTCGATCTGGTTTGTGCCTTCGACGCTGTCGAGCACCTGCCGAAGGGGTCGGAGGCCGGTTTCCTGGAAAACGTCATGGCGGTGCTCAAGCCTGGCGGCCGCCTGCTGATCTCGGTGCCTTACCGAAGTTTTTTTTCATGTACCCTCGATCCGGCGTTCTACTTCGGCCACAGGCACTACAGTCTCGACTCAATGGAAGCGCTTCTGCGGGCGTCCGGGTTCAGCGTCACCGGACGGGCTTTCGCAGGAGGCCCATGGTGGATGTTTTCAATGATATGGCTGTATATGTTCAAGTGGGTGTTCCGCCGCGATATGCCCTTTTATCGGTTTCTGGAGGAAAAACGCACCGGCGAGCACGAGAGATTTACGCGGAGTCCCGGCTTGCGCTCGTTTGCTACGATGTTCATCGAGGCCCGGCCCTGCCCATCACGTGCGGTTTAACGCACTTGACGTTCATGAAAGCGGCATGGTGGTTGTCAAGCCTGCAGAGAAAATCGGCAAGTTGGCCGGTAAAGGGGAAGTAGCCTGCGCCGAGGAACGTTTCCACCGGAAGCCCGTTCACCTCGCAGATCTCCACCAGGGCTTTTGGTGCCATGACGCGCCGGTGCTGCAAGGGTCCGGGAACTCCAATTGATTTACGGTGGGCGGCCATGGGGTTTCCGATCCCCAACCTGGCTGAGCTGATATTGGTAAGGGAGAAAGGCTGCCATCCCAGAACCAGTGAGGCCACGTTTGGCCAACTGGCCAGGTTTTCGGTTGAAATTACAGCGAAACCTCCAGGCTTGAGAACGCGGTTGATTTCGCGCAGTAGGTGGTCGGTGTCCGGGAGGTGCTCGATAACCTGATTCAGGACTACCACATCGCACAGTTCATCCTCGAGCGGAAACCGCTTGTTCAAATCACCTTGAACCACTTCAACCCCGGCTTTTAAGGCTTTATGTCCCTGGGAAAGGTTGATCTCTATACCTATGGTTCTCGAGGCTCCCGAGGCACTGGAAACCTCCATGGTGAACGCCCCGTCGTCACAACCGCAATCGAGCAGTGTGCCGGCGTTTTTGCCCACAAGGGAAACGATCGCCCTCCTGTTCTTATCACGGGCTTCGTTCCATATTTTTTTCAACATTCCTGCGAAAACCATATTCCACCGCCCTATTGGTGCCATTTATTACGGGTATGCTGTCTGGGCCTTACCCGGCCTTCGATGACCCCGAATGCATATACCACCAGAGTTATGACGCATGCCGGGATGTGCAGCAGCCATGCGCTGTCCCGTTCGTGGAGACAGCCTTTTATTGCCTGGCAAGCGAGGGGAAAAACAAGCATGGTGTACACGATAAACTTCAACAGGCCGGTCTTTTTCTGCCGGCTCCAGGGATACGTTCTCATTCCCTTGTCCTGGAAGTAGGAGAAGTCGCGCACGCGGCGCAGCTGCTTTCTCGAGAAGTCGCCGAGGCCCCTGCCATAGAGGTGGACAATGCCCGTTTTTACCTTGGCGAACCTGATGTGCCCCTTCTCGACAAGCTGGTGAACGACATCGATGTCGAAAAGGTACTCTCCGATGCCGAGTGAATCAAGAAGTTCGCGCCTGACCATGAAGCCGTTCGCTCCGATTGTGGGTATTTCTGTCGGGGTCAGTATCACCTCCAGGTAATCACCTTTGTCCACAGTCTCTAGCTCCATTCCGGTCCAGGTGCCTGAAAGGACGCTTTCCCGGTCGTAGTTGCCGATAAAATAGCAGACAGGGTCGTTCATTCCGAGAAGCGCGCAGTACCTGGTGAGGATCGGATCGCCCTTGCGGTACTCGAACCTCAACGGCTCGCTCCCCGCGATCGCGCGGTCTCTGAAAGGCGCCGCCATCAGTGACATCCAGTCCGGTCCGGGAAGGATGTTGTCGCTGTCGATCAGTGCCACGATATCACCGGTGGACGCTTTGAGCCCCCGGGCCTTTCCCGCCTCTCCGGTCTTTCCGGGATTGTCGACGACCCTGCATTTGAAGTCCGCGGCTGTCTCCAGTGTGTTGTCGGCGGAACCGCCATCAGCGATTACTATTTCGATGCCGCCGCTGTAGTCCTGGCTTCGTATGCTTTCAAGGCACCTCCGGAGCGTCTTGCCGGCGTTCAGTGTCGGGATAACAACACTTATGTCCGGATTAGAAGCTGTTTCAGGCTTTCTATCCATTACCACTTGCCGCTCTCTTCCCTTCTGCGTATTGCTTCCGCGATAGCGCCGGCTTCCATGGCAGCTACCGCACTCCACGTAAACTTCATGGCGAACCGGCGGCACTCCTCCGACCTGGACCGGAGAGACTCTTCGTCACCGAGGAGACCGGTTACGACTTCCGCGAACTGTTTGATGTCGCCAGGCTTGACGGTTATGACATGATGTTTGAATATCTTTCGGTAGTGAGGAAGCTTGCAGGCCACCGGCACCAGCCCTCTCGACATTGCTTCCAGGAGGCTGATGCCGAAGCCCTCTTCACGGCTTGCCGTTATAAAGAGCAGGCTGGACGCCAGTACGAGATCGACCTCTTCCCTGGAAAGATAACCCATGAGCTTGACGCTGCTATCGAGATCCAGCCTCCGCACTTCTTTCGACAGCTGTTCTTCCACATCACGAGGCCCGGTTCCGACGATTGCCAGTTTGCTACCCGGCCTGATTTTCAGAACCGCTTTCCAGATGTCGAGCAGGTCAAGAACGCCTTTGGAATGATGGAGCCTGCCGAGATAGCAGGCATCGAACCTCTTGGTAATGCCCGGGTGCGGCTCCGGGATATCGGTACCCATCCGTGTGACGAAGATGTTGTCCTCCCTGAAACCTTTACCGGTCAGCTGCTTCTTCAAGAGGGGATTATCGACTATTACCATATCTGCCAGCCTTGCGGCAAGAAGGAGGCTCGCTTTCTGGCTCAGGTAGGATATGGTATTGGAAACGGCGGAGCCACGTCTTTCACTGGGGTGAGGAATCAGGTGATAGACACACTGCACCCAGAAAGAGTTCCTGCCTTTCAGTATCCGCCCTATTGAAGCCGGCAGAACATCTGGTAGCATGTCCGATGCGCTATAGAACAGGATCCTGGGGCTTTTCCAGGGTATATAAAAAGGAGCGGTCAGTCCTCTTGCGAGGTACATACCCGCTATACCGAGGTTGCCCGCCCACGAGGGGGGGAGAACCAGGTAGGGGCCCCCGAAGCCCTCCATCTCACAGTTCTGTCTTCCAACTTCGGGGGTCATCACAATAACCATCGTTCCGCTGTCACGCCAGTGGCGGGCCACTTCCACGAAATGTTTAGTTCCCCCTGATGCTTCCGGAGTGCGGGTGAACGCGTTTGAAAGAAACAGCGCGGTCCATCCGGACGGCAGGGTTGCGCCGCCTTCCGGTTCCATCTGTTCCTTTTTATTTGATTCCCGTTCCCCGCGTTCCCTGTTCCCACTCATTTAGCGCTCCCAGTACTTGAGAATTCTTAATATCACATCAAGCAGGTGCCACTCCGGGGCGAGCCGGAAAAACCTCCTCTTCCACCTGAACCTTGCTGAACTGTTGAATAACCTGTAAGCCGCCGAGAAAAGCCTGCGCCCTGAAAGAACACCCCGTTCCCTGTATTCACCCGCGGTAAAGTCAAAGCTGGTAAGCAGGCCTACCGTTCTGAGGATATTGCGCCGCCGCCTGTTCAGCCAGGGCAGGTTTTCAACCGCGCCGTAACGGTATCTGCTCCATTCTTCCAGGGATCCCGGCTCACGGAAACCGTTCGCCGTTACTGTAGGGTAAAGAGGGGTTCCGGGGAAAGGAGTATAGATCGATATTCCAGGTTGGAGTTTTTTGTCGATGCCCGCGAGTTCGTCTATTAGATCGAAGGTCGCATTGAGTTCACTTTCGGTTTCATCAGGGAACCCGGCCATGAAATTTACGCCACACACTATATCGTTTTCTTTCAGACGGCGCGTAGTCAGGCGCATGAATTCAGGGGTAATACCTTTGCAGATTGTGTCCAGCACCTTCTGGGAACCCGACTCTCCCCCGAAACTCATCCAGTCGCAGCCGGTCTCTTTCATAAGCTTGAGCAGTTCGTCGTCGTAGTCCATCGCGTAGTCGAACCTTGAACTGATCACCCATTTGAAATCAAGTCCACGCTCCATCTTTCCGCGGGCAATCGCGGCCATTCTTTTTTTGCTGGCGCCGAAGTTATCGTCACTCGGCCATATCTCGTCCGGCCCCAACTCCTCCATTATGTATTCAAGCTCGTCTAGAACGCGCTCGACCGACTTCGCCCGCCATTTACGCTTATGGACGATTTCGTTATAGCAGAAGCCGCAGTTATGGGGACAGCCCCGGCTCGATTCAAAGTAGACCCGCGAGGGTTTCTCGCTGAAGTGGACGTAGCGCTCCGGCTTGATAAGGCGGTAGGGGAGAAAAGGCAGTTCGTCCAGTTCCAGGAACGGCGTATCCCCGGTGTCTATGATCTCGCCATCTTTTATGAGGGTAAGGCCGGAGACCGAGGTGGGCTCTTTACCCCTTTCCACCGCCTCGACCAGATTCAGGAAACTCTTTTCTCCTTCACCACGGACTACGATGTCGACGAGCGGGTGGGAGGCTGTCTGGTGCGCGGTAATCGTCGCGTGTACGCCGCCCCACACTATAAGCTTATCCGGGGCTTTCTCCCTTATATGCGCCGCGGTCTTCAACGCACCCTCTATCGGTGGTCCGCTGTAACTCGATATTCCGACGATGTCGAACACCCGTGGATCGACCGACTCGATGTCTTCAACCTGGCCATCCAGCAGCCGTACCTCGTGGCCCGCCTCAATCAGTACCCCCGCGATAGGCAGGAGTGAATAGGGAAACCGCGCAGCCAGAGTTTTCATAGGTGGATAGACAAGCAGTATTCTGGCCATGAGACTCACACACCCCCGGTAATGGTGTCAGTAATACCCGTTGTCTGCAGAGTTCGGACTTTTACCTCGCGGCGAGCACCGCTATTTCGTTTTGCAAAGGCCACGTATACCACCCCGGTCTGATCAGCCGGCCTATCCTGGTAAAAAGAGGGAAGCTGAGGAAATACTGATGGTCTTTCTTGATCAGTTCAGCCCCACTTGCATTAATCAGAGTCTTTATCTCTCTCATGGTGACCGGCCGTTCGTAGCCGAACGGCCAGCCGCGCTTAAGCACGGTAACAGCAATTCTTGGAAGCCAGTAACCGGGAGCACCGACCGGCGCCTGAACGAACGCCAGGTTTCCGCAGTCAAGGTGAGCCTCCAGGCAACGGCGCCTTTCGTCATCGGTCCTGTAATGTTCTATTACCCCCGCGGAAAACGCGAGGCTGAACGCTTTCTTCTTGAACGGCGCGTGTTCCAGACGTGCGTAGACCAGGTTGCAGCTCTGGTTGAACCGTGCGAACAGATCTCCGGCGGCACGCAGGGAAGGCCAGGAGTAGTCGAGCAGGGTAGTGCTTCCCACCGCTTCCGTGAGATTCAGCAGCAGGGAAAATGCGCCGGAGCCGCACCCAAGTTCTATGCTGGATTCCATGGGAAGAGCGAGACCCTCGATCATTCTCAGTAGAGGATAATGTGATCTCAATACACCCGGATTTTGAACACCCCTTTCAATTGCGACGGCGATCGGGTTCTGGTCTTCGGTTTCGTAGTGCTCGTCCCAGTATCTATGCTGTCTGTCGGTTTGGGGAGAGCAGTCCAGTATACCTTCCCGCACCCGCAGGGTGTTCCCGCATCCGGTGCACAAAAGAATTCCCTCATTAATGGGGTGGGGAGCCTTATGGGCATGCATGTCCCGGAGCATAAACCCGCCGCCGCATGACCGGCATTCCATTTTTTCGATCAGCGTGCTTTCCAAGTCGATCACCATGAAAAAGATTCAAGTCGTTAAATATCGATTTACTCAAGGCCCGCCCGGCTTTTTGGAAAAATCCCGCCGGGAAGAACCGCAACCATCGCTGTTCCTTATATTCTGCTGTTTCGACTCTTGACACCTTTAACCCTGCCGGTTGTCAAGTATCCATCTAGAAGCCGCGGCTTTCCGCTCCGGTGAGGCTTCCCAAAGGCTGAGAGCCGCCGTCTCAGACAAAGAGTTTATGCAGACACTGTGTTCAGGGAGGATATTGTGTGGAAAGAGGAAAAAAGCAACGGTGCAAGAAAAGTGATTTAGTAACGTCAAGAAGCGATATCCATAGGCGGCTGGTGCAAATTGAGGGTTATTTTTCTGCAGTCTGAAAACGAGAACCTTGCGATCGAGTACTTCTCTTCAATCCTTCAATCGCTTGGCCACGAGGTTGGCCTGACGTATGACCACAGGTACTTCGCGCGTACCGGAATAAGCATCCCCGCGCTGGGGAGTGCCTTCGATATGAGAAACATGCTAGCCGATCAGGTCGTGAGAGGGCGGCCGGACCTTGTCTGTTTCTCGGTGATGACCAGCGACTACCTGTGGGCGGTTGATATGGCTTCACGGATCAAAGCGAGAAGTGATGTCCCGGTTCTGTTCGGCGGCATCCACGCGATATCCGTTCCCGATGTAGTGATGTCCGAGGCCCCTGTAGACATGGTGTGCGTGGGAGAGGGTGAAAAGGCACTGCCTCAACTGCTTGAACAGTTGCCGGATTTTCCCGGGATCGATGTGCCCGGCATATGGGTCAAGAACGGTGGCGAGGTGATAAGATCGGATGTCCCTCCACTCGTGGAGGATCTGGACGCCGTTCCATTTCCAGACAAGGAGCTTTTTTACCGGGAGCTTCCATGGTTATCTAGAGGTTATCTGCTGATCACCAGCAGGGGCTGTCCCTACTCATGCACTTTTTGCGGTAACGACGTGCTTCGGAAGGCCTACAAGGGAAAGGGAAGGTACGTTAGAAGGAGATCGGTTGAGAGTGTCATGTCCGAGATCATGCTGGCCAGAGAGCGCTACAAACCCAAGAGATTTAATATACTGGACGACTGTTTCACTATGAACAAAAGTTGGCTGGGAGAGTTTTGCGGGTTATATGCAGACAAGGTCCGGATTCCCTTTGTGGCCCTCTCCCATCCCCAGCTTATCGATGATGATGTCGCCGGCATGCTGTCTGACGCCGGATGCTTTATTCTGCTCCTTGGCATACAGAGTTCAAGCGAGAGTATCCGCTCGGAGATTCTAAACCGGAAAGAGAGCAACGAGCAGGTGATGCAGGCGGCGGAGATTTGCCACCGCCACGGCCTCCGCTTCTCGATTGACCATATATTCGGCCTGCCTTATGAAGGCGTCGAAGAGTACCGCCACGCGCTGTCTTTTTACAACAACCTGCGCCCGGACGCGGTAAACACATACTGGCTGGTTTACTTTCCCGGCACCACCATTATCGACCACGCCGTCGATGCCGGTATTCTCGCGAAAGACGACCTGGGACGCATCGACCGGGGCGATATGGATATAAGCCTGAATGTGGGAATCGGCAGGGGCGACCGCAAAGACTCCGCGGTGGGCTTTAAGAACTACGCTTTTCTTTACAGCCTTATCCCTCTTCTTCCCGGCAGAGTAATCGATTTCCTGGCGAAGCGCGAGATTTACCTCGATGGCAGGGATGTGCCGATATCTGTTACCGGGGCCCTCCGCGTCCTGGGCCTCATACGTCTGGGAATACTCGGGATCTATCTCGAGGAAGTTTTCGGCATGCTGGGCGGTTTTTTGAAAGAAACGTGGCGGCTCCTGGTTAGCAGAGTTTCCGGTAAATAACTCAGCGTGCGTTTTTTCTGCCCCTCAGGGCGAAATCCCTCAAGTGCCCGAGAACTGCTTTCGCTGCTTTGGCGACGAACTTCAAGTCGTCCGCGGACCGGATCGAGACCATGGTGCGGAAGATAAACCTGGGGGTCAGAAAAGAACTGTAAAGGCCCTGTGTCAGCTGGCCCAGCTTTTCAGCCGGGATGCCGGTTTCCAACACCGGCCCGCTCATATCGTACCTGTCCCAGTCCATTGTGGTCAGCCACCCGTTCGCATCCGCTTCCTCAAAGAGAGGTGTCCCGGGATAAGGCACGACTATCGTCGCTTGCAGCATATCCGCCGCGCCGGTGTTCAGAAGTTGTTTGCATAGATCGAGGGTCCGTCTGGCGTCTGTTTCCGTTTCCCACGGGTATCCGACCATTGTGGTGAGGTGCACCGTCAGGCCGGCTTTTTTTGCCATGCCGCAGCTGTCGATAATCTCCTGAACCCTCGTTCCTTTTCTCAAGCGGTCAAGCGTTTGCTGGTTTGCCGATTCGAGCCCGAACTTGAGCAGGCGAAACCCCGCCCGGGCCATCATCTCGAACCCCTCCCTGTCCTGGGCGCCCACACGCGCGTTGCATGATATATTGATCTTCCCGGAGTATCCCCTGTCTATCATTCCATTGCAGAACCGGTCGAGCCATGCACCGGCGGGAAAGGTGCCGGTGTCGTCGAATATCTCCTTAACGCCGTACCTTTCAATGAGGTTTCCGATTTCATCCAGGACGGCGTCGCTTCTTCGCACCCTGAATTTCGGGTAAAGCGTGGTCCATGAGCAGAAAGTGCAGCGGGCGTACCAGCAGTCCCGGCCTGCCATGGTGTATGTGTGGGGTTTCTTCTTGAACAGGTGCTCGCCGTAGAGCTTCCACATGGTGAGATCCCGGTCGATTTCCGGAAGTTCGTTCAAGTCATGGTTGAGTGTGAAAAGACCGGTAGAGGCCGGTTTTCCGTCTTCCCGGTACCAGATCCCGGCTTCGAGCTGCCTGCCGTTCTCCAGGTGATCTACCAGGTTGACCAGCAGGAAGTCGTAATCCCCGCCGGTAAGCACGAAATCCACAGGGCTGTTTTCCATCGACTCCCCGGGGAGGGCGGTAACGTGGTCCCCGAAGAGGACCACGGTGGTTTCGGGCAGTTCGGCTTTGAGCCTCTTTATGATCTGCCAGTGAAGCTTGACCACCGGCGTCTTGGTTTCCATGGCTATCAGACCGGGACGCTCGCGGTTTATGAAGCTCCAGAACCGGTCGGGGGTCCAGCGCATCGCCACTGCGTCGTTCCATAGCACCTCGTGGCCTTTCTCCTTCAGCATTGTCGCTGCGCAGGAAGGTACCATCGGGTAGATAAAAGACGGGTTATGAAACCACTGAAATTGCCTGTTCTGCCCCAGGGTAGGGTGTCGTTCAACTCCCAGGGGAGGATAAGATACTGCTACTTTCACTGTTCCTTCATCCTTTTCGAGACGAGCCCTCTGATTACACCATAGCCGTAAACGATATGCGTGGCAATTATGCCGGGAAACATCATCATGTTGATCAGCGGGTTAAGGCTCTTGATGCTCGAACCGAGCACGGCTACGAGATAGATGGATGCGATGGTTGCGTAGAAGAGCATGAATCCATTGCTGAAAAAGCTCAATATCAAACCGGCGATCAATGCGATCAGGAGAAGGCTCGGCACGAAATAGACCGGTTTTCTCGAAGTCTCGGGAAAAACCTTCGCGAAGTACCCCCTGTGAAGCGCATAAGAGTGTACCTGCCTCAAGTGCTCTCTGTAGACCTTCCGGCGGTGGTGGAAAACCGTCACGTTTGGAACATAAAGGATCTTCTTCCCCAGTTCCTGTGTCAGTTTCCAGCAGAATACGGTATCTTCACCCGGCCAGAACTCCGGGTCGAAACCTTTTACCGCGTCGAAGTCCGCCCGCCGGACGATGAGGTTGCTTGTGGGATAATCGTCAACTTCGCGGTATGCGCGGTATACGTACCTGTAAGTAGTGGGCCCGGACACAATCGACGCCGAGTATATCAGCCCACTGGCCTGTTGTCTCCTGGAGTCCCCTTCGGGGGTTACACCGGGGCCTCCGACTGCTGTTACTTCTTTATCATCGAAGTAGGCAATCGAGTTTTTGAGCCAGTCGTACTCAGGCCAGGCGTCGGAGTCAATGAACGCAAGGAGATCAGCGTCGCTGTCGGCGGCGCCCATGTTCCTCTTGATCGCAGGCCCGACGGGCCCGCTTTCGATGATTTTGCTTCCAGGTTGAGGGAGTTTCCTGACTGCCGCGCTATCGGTTATCAGTTTTATATCATAGTTCGAGTAGTTCAACTCGGAGCATCTCTCGAGGCACTCCTCTACCATGGGATCGATCGCTCTGGTTGGTATGATTATGGACACCTTCGGCTCTTCACTTGATGCTGCTTTGAGTGGGCTTCCATAATAACCGTAGACATACAGGCGGTAGAAGATACCTATTGTATCCACCACTATTCTGCGGATATCGAGCCAGGTTATCCGTTTATATTTTCGTTTGAAATCAAGCTTGATCGGGGTTTCGGCAATCCTGTAGCCCATGTAGTTTGCGGTAACCAGCAGTTCGAGATCCAGCGTGTATCCCTTGCAGGTCATTCTGGGGAATACCGTTTCGAGCACTTCCCTCCTGAACAGCTTGATGCCGGTCTGGGTGTCCCTCACCGGCAGCTTGAACATGAGGTAGATAATCCAGTAGTAGACCGTGCTGTATATCTTGCGGACCGCAGGGTAATCCAGCTCCGACTGCGGGTGCCTCTTGCTTCCGGTGACGATATCGGAGCCGGTGTTTCTCATTGTCGTGTAAAGGGTGCCGATTTGCGACGGATGAAGCTCGAGGTCAGCGTCTATGAAGCAGACATACTCCATTCCGGATACCTCAAAGCCCCTTTTCATGGCGTTGCCTTTGCCGCGGTTCTCCTTGAGACTAACTACCCTGACTGTTTCCAGATCGAGGGCGGCCCTGCCGACTTCATGCGCGGTGTCGTCGGTGCTCCCGTCGTTCACGACAATGATCTCGTATTCCCTGATGAGCTTTTTCATCTCCGCTGCTGTTTCCAGGATGGTGCGGTAGATCGAATCCGCCTCGTTGTAAGTCGGGATGATTACCGATATTCCTCGCACGAGCGCTCTTTCCGTTGAAGGTTACTTCTCGATAAGACCTAGTTCAATGACTTACTGGATTATCCTTGGTTTGACTGAAACGTCCCCAAGCTTGAGAAATGCCGTCGGGGTCCCGAAGAAGTTGACTTCAACCTCATCTATTTTGACAGCAGGGCCCGACGGGGTCAGCACTATAATAAGACCTCCCGCAGGTATTTTCACGTTAGACAGCCGGACACTCTCCTGCTGGTCGCCCGTAAGGTCGCCTTCCCAGACAGTATCTCCATCAATTGAAATATTCAGATGATGAGGGGATGCGATATTATTGATCGGCACTTCAATATCCGCTTCAAGCTGTTCTTCCGCAAAATTAACAATATGGATCTCCCCCGTACCCGCCAGGAGCCTCACTGTTATTTTGCCCTGATCGATGAAGGGGGTTGATATTCGGCCGGCATAGAACGGCACAAGGCTGGAAGGCCGGTCGGCGACCTTGAACAGGTAGCCGTCGGAGAAAATATCATCGCTTTCAATTCTGTTTATGAGTTCAAGCCCCTGTGGAAGGTGGGACATCTCTTCCTCCTTATTTTCCGTACCTTCGTAGAGTTCGAACATCTTGCGGAGGTAAATTACGTGTGTTATCCCGAAGCTGCTCAGGATCGAGGGCACCATGGGATTAAACGGGTTGTAAACGGTCCGGCGCAGAGCTTCGCCGTCAGAGTAATCATAGCCTCCGTTGAGCATTGGTCGCTGGAAATATCTCTGGTAGAGAAGATACCGTTGCGAATGAAAGAAGGACGCTTCGAACGCTGGATAGATTACCAGGCTGCTGTCTTCGGGGAGTTTACCGGCGAGCCGGAAGATTTCAGGTGTTTTGTCGACTTTGAAATACTTGAAAGGTGGAACAACGGCCGTCTCGCAGAAAATAACCACTGTTAATATTATTATTATCGCGTATCGCCACCGCGTGTTCATATTTCTAATGATATGCTGAACCGCGAAGCAGGCGATTACAATTACGCATGCGGCGACCATTACCCCAAAACGGAGGTACCATCGGAACCAGGGCGCGATAAAGCGGAAAACAAGGCTTGGCATAGGGACCGCAAAGTCGCCGATATATACATTGGGTGGCAGTGAAAAGACTAAAGCGGACACTCCTCCTGCAAAGAATCCCCATAGAATAATGCGCTTGTGGGCGGACTCGAAGATTGATACCTCGGTGCCGTCGACTAACACGGAGTTTTCCTTCTCAGCTCCGTCAGGTTGTTTTTCAGCACTCCTTTTCCTGGTAAAAATGACCATTGACGCGATCGCGAGAACAAGTATGGTCCATCCGATGTAAAGCGAATTGTTAAACATTTTGAGGTCGTTTTTGTTCAATTTTCTTACAATGCGGCCTACCG
This sequence comes from Actinomycetota bacterium, assembly GCA_016927325.1. Taxonomy (GTDB): domain Bacteria; phylum Actinomycetota; class Geothermincolia; order Fen-727; family Anoxymicrobiaceae; genus JAFGMY01. The sequence goes on from JAFGMY010000043.1 coordinate 18,380, forward strand.
TGAAATTTTCAGCATTCGGGATAACGTAGTCCTTCAGTTTCGCTGATCCCGAGATTGTGGCCTCGAGGGTCCTTGAAGAGCCCTGCGTAGGAATCCCCGCCAACTCCCCGGTGGTGGTCTCAGTTATGATTTGAAGAGTGAAGAAGGGCACGATAACAGCAACTGTAATGAAAATGGATATAATAATCAGTATTATTGTCTGGCGGTACGGGTAGGCAGCCGTAACAGCCGTATTTACTTCAACATCTTTCTTTTCTTTGTCGGCTTTTCTGTTCTGAAGAGCAAAACAAGTTAGACATACCGACGAAAAAGTAATGGTGAAAATGATTGTGAAGAGTCCGTAATGAAGGCAGGTTCCGGCCGTAAGAATCAGGGAAGAACAGAATAGTATGCAGTTTTTCCACCCGGGCTTTTCGATAAGCCGTATCAGCAGAAGCATTGCGAGCGGCATCCATTGTATTATGGACAGGTTAGGGAAAAGCATGCTGTTCACCGCGTGATAAGTGCAGATCATATAAGCAAAGCCACCCACGAAAGCGGCCGGTTTGCTGCGGGTCACATGGCGAACAAGATAGTACATCGTGATTCCCGAGAGAAAGAAGCTGGTAAAAACAATAAGGTTGCAGAGAAGTACCTCATTCACGAAGAACAACAAGAACTTTGCCCCGAACTGGTAGATGAACTCGGCGTACATGGCGTTGATGCCCTGGCCGAAAGGGGCTCCGATCAAGGGACAAAAAGTGGCGTTTGATCCGAAAGAACCGGCATTTCTATACCACCACAAGAGCCATGTCGTGCCCATATTGTCACTCGGAATCCCATATAAGGCGCTCGAGAAATTGGAAATAACAGGCCATGTAAGAAAACCGGTCATTAAGAAATAGAATAAGAAAATAATCATTTCAGGAATGTTCCGCTTCAGTGCCGGTCTCAGGCGCGAAGAACCGTTCGGCATAGCTTCTTCGCCGGAGTTTCTGACTTCGTCTGGTGTTTCCGGGGTATCCAACAGGCACCGCCTTCTTTCGAATGAAATTTTACTCTACTCAATCGATTCAATCAGCACAGTCATTTTCCTTGGTTACGGGGAACGGAAGACGGGGGGGGCAGGCGAACGCCGTAATGTGCGGGGGGAGAATAGTAAGAGGCGACTACCTGTATATGCCGTGTGTCAGGTGATCCGTTTGTTTGTGGATGTATAATGTAAAAACATATTTAAACTACAGGAAAGCGACAAGCGGTTCCGGTGAGGCTGCAAAGCCGCTTGTCACTGAACAGGAGGTAGGAGAGATTACTACAACCAGCGATTTCAGGAACGGCCTTGTGCTGGATATCGACGGGTCTTTGTTTCGTATTGTCGAGTTTCAGCATGTAAAACCAGGAAAAGGAGGCGCGTTCGTCCGCACCAGGTTAAAAAACGTAGAGACCGGCCAGGTGCTTGACAAGACGTTCAGGGCCGGTGAGAAGGTGGAGGAAGCCAGGCTGGTGCACAGCAAGATGCAGTTTTTATACCGCGATGGTGACAATTACGTATTCATGGACCTGGACACTTTCGAGCAGATAAACACCGGTCCGGAAGTGGTTGGAGAACTGGCCTCTTTCCTGGTGGAAAACCAGGAACTGAGCGTTTTTTTGCGCGGGGGCGATGTGATAACCATTGAGTTGCCGTCCGCCGTCGACTTGAAAGTCGAGAAAGCTGATCCCTGGTTGAAGGGTGATACCTCGGGAGGCGCTACCAAGCCGGTGACCCTTGAGACCGGACTCATCGTTCAGGTGCCTTTGTTCGTTGAAGAGGGAGACACCCTCAGGGTGGATACCAGGACCGGCAAATATATTGAGAGGATTTAATATGGCAACCGGGACCGGGAGCCGGAGAAAACAGCGCAGGAACGTTCTGCGGATACTGTTCGAGATGGACATCAACTGTTCCACCGTGGAAGAGGTGTTAAAGGGGAAGCGCCTTGCCGGCGAGGATGTGCCGGGGGATTTCGGAATAGAGATTATCAGGGGAGTGAACACACACCTTGGTAAACTCGATAAGGTGATATCCAGGTATTCCCAGGGGTGGGACATAGAAAGAATGCCGCTGGTGGACCGCAATATCCTGCGGATGGCTCTGGTAGAGCTTTTCTTCATCAGTGATATTCCCACTGCGGTTACGATCGACGAGGCGGTTGAGCTGGCAAAGACGTTTTCAACCGAGGACTCCGGGAAGTTCGTTAACGGCGTACTGGGAAAAATCAACAGCGAGGAGAATGAGGTAAAGATGATCTTGTCTGAGGGCTGAAAACATGCTATCTTTGGAAAAACCTTTTAAGCTAGTCCGGCGAGGCTAGAAAAGGAGCGAAAATTGGAATACATGACTGCAAATATAGCTTTTCCACTCGATGGAGGAGCTTTTTTTTATACAGGAAGAGCCGTCGCGGAACTCCGCGTGAATTCGCGTCCCGGTTTTTCCCGCGCCCGCCGGGCCAAACGGCTGTCCGTTCCAGTTCCATTGAATTCGGGGTGTCTCTATGGTGTTTAAAGCAAGGGCGAAGGTGCTTGATGATGATGATATATCAAGAATAACAAGGCGCATCTCCCACGAGATCCTGGAGCGGAGCAAAGGTTCACGTGAACTTGCGCTGGTGGGTGTCCGCACCAGGGGCGTGTTTCTGGCGCGGCGGCTTGCGGACCTGATTGAGGAGATCGAAGGCGGCGAAGTGGAAGTTGGTGAGCTGGATACTTCTCTTTACAGGGATGACGTGGCAACGAACAGGGCGCCTGTTGTGGGCTCGACAAAAATAAATTTCGATCTCAGCAGCAAAAGAGTCGTGATCGTCGACGATGTTCTTTATACGGGGCGTACGACCAGGGCGGCGATGGACGCCCTCATGGATTTCGGGCGGCCGAAGGTGGTACAGCTTGCCGTCCTCATCGACAGAGGCCATAGAGAGCTTCCCATAAGGGCGGATTACGTCGGAAAGAATGTCCCGACATCGGGAAACGAGAAAGTGAAGGTTTCACTGGTCGAGGTAGACGGTATCGATATGGTCGAGATCGGGGAGGACGTTGAGAAATGAAAGAGCCTGATAATGGGCACCGGCACCTTCTGTCCGTTACGCAGCTAGACCGCGGGCGGATTTACGATCTGCTCGATTCGGCGCGTTCTTTTTCGGAGGTCCTTTCAAGACCGGTAAAAAAGGTCCCGGCCCTCAGGGGAAAAACGGTGGCAAACCTGTTTATGGAGCCGAGCACGAGGACCCGGATGTCTTTCGAACTGGCCGCAAAGAGATTGAGTGCCGACGTGGTCAACTTCTCAAGCGGGGGCAGCAGCATCTCCAAAGGTGAAACCCTGAAGGACACCGGGAAGACGATTGTCGCCATGGGAGTAGACGCTGTTGTAATACGCCATAAGAGCGCCGGCGTGCCGCTGGCACTCACGGGTTGGGCGGACTGTTCGGTGATAAACGCCGGTGACGGGATGCATGAACACCCTACCCAGGCTTTGCTGGACTTGTACACCATGAGGGAGCATTTCGGGAAGCTGGAGGGCTTGAAAGTAGCGATCGCCGGGGACGTCGACCATTCGCGGGTGGCAAGGAGCAACGTGCACGCGCTTAAGAGGGTCGGGGCGGACGTATTGCTGGTCGGCCCGTGGTCGCTTATGCCGGTAGAAATGGAAGAACTGGGTGTGGGAATAACCGGGTCTATGGATGAGGCGCTGAACTGGTGCGATGTCATGTACTTGCTGAGGGTGCAGTTGGAGCGTGTCCGGGGGAGCAGGTTTCCGTCGCTTCAGGAGTACGCGAGAAGATACGGCCTGACCACCAGCCGCTGGTCCGGGCTTCAGAAAAAACCTTTGGTCATGCATCCCGGGCCGATAAACCGCGGGGTCGAGATCGCGTCAGAGATAGCTGATGAGGTTGAGGTAATTATAGCGAATCAGGTTTCGGCGGGAGTAGCTGTCCGGATGGCGGTCCTTTATGACTTGCTCGGAGGAGATAATGGATAGTGGAATTCTGATAAAGAACGGCAATATTCTAAGGTTTTCCAAAGGCAAGGAACAGAAAGCGGATATCCTGATTGTAGATGGGATCATACGCAGGATCGACCGGGGCATCGAAGGAGGATCTCACAGGATAATTGACGCACAGGACTGTATTGTGGCACCCGGACTGGTCGATATGCATACACATCTTCGTGAACCCGGAATGGAGCACAAGGAAGACATCGGCACTGGAAGCCGGGCGGCGGTGGCTGGAGGTTTTACCGCGGTCTTCTGCATGCCGAACACGGCTCCATGCATCGACAATCGTTCCGTAGCCGAATATGTGTTCGACAGAGGGAAGGAAGAAGGCCTGTGCATGGTATTGCCGCACGGCGCGCTGACGTTGGGACAGAAAGGCGAAGCGCTCGCGTCGATCGGGGATATGAACGCATGCCGCGCCCACGTTCATGGGTTCTCCGATGACGGGAACCCCGTATCCGACTCCGAAGTGATGAGGCGGGCCATGGAGTACGCGAGGACTATAGGGGTCCTGGTCATATCACATGCTGAGGAAAAAGCGCTCTCGGAGGGTGGACAGATCAACGAAGGTTACTACTCCACCCTGCTGGGGCTTCAGGGAATTCCGGCGGAAGCCGAGGAGATACAGGTGTTCCGGGATATTGCGCTTGCGGAGAAAACCGGGGCGTCGCTTCACGTGGCGCATGTTTCGACCGCAGGGTCGGTAAGGCTCTTGCGTGAAGCCAAGAAACGGGGGGTGCCGGTCACCTGTGAGGTGACACCCCATCATTTGTCCCTCAATGATTCGATGATGGTCCAGTATGACACAAATCTGAAGATGAACCCTCCGCTCAGATCTGAAAAAGACGTCCAGGCGGTTCTGGAGGGGCTTGCGGACGGAACGATAGACGTAATAGCTACCGACCACGCACCCCACGCCGCGCATGAAAAGGAAGTTGAGTTTGATCTTGCCCCATTCGGCGTCATCGGTCTCGAGACATGCCTCCCGGTTGTTCTGAGCAGTGTCGTGGCGGAGGGGGTTTTAAAGATGGGTGACGCGATTAGACGGCTGAGCGCCGCTCCGGCCGAAATAATGAATATGAGCAGATGGGGATACGTTGCCGGTGTTGAAGAAGGCATCGCGGCCAACCTGGTCATATTCAACCCCGACATCGAATGGACGGTCGATCCTGGTCTATTGAGTTCCCGGTCGAAGAATACGCCTTACCGGGGAGCCCGGTTGAAAGGAAAGGTCCTGTTCACCATATACCGGGGCAATGTCGTTCTGGAAGACGGCGGTGGGACTCCGGCCGGAAACGACGGCGGGCTGGATATGGACAGGGTCGCCGGCCCGGTGCATGGTGAAGAGAAGCAGAAGGCATGAAGAGAGGATGGAGAGATAGAGAATGACGCGATTCAGTGACCGGATTCCGGCCTTGCTGGTGCTCGAGGACGGGGCGTGCTTCAAGGGTTACAGCGTCGGTGCTTTGGGTGAGTTCACCGGTGAGGTCTGTTTTAATACCAGCATGACCGGCTACCAGGAGGTGCTCACCGACCCTTCCTACGCGGGGCAGATGGTAAACATGACGTATCCGCTTATGGGAAATTACGGCGTCAACAACGAGGATTTCGAGTCGGAAAAAGTTTATATGGGCGGCTTCCTGATGAGAGAGTGTTCCCGGATCAGGAGCAACTGGAGGTCGACCGGAGACCTTGACGGTTTCCTGAAAGATCACGGGGTGGTGGGTATCGAGGGTATCGATACCAGGGCTTTGACCAGGCATATCAGGAATGAAGGGGCGATGGTGGGGGTTCTGAGCAGCGTCGATCTCGATAAGGAAAGCCTGCTTGCCAGGGCGAAAGACTCTTGCGGGCTGGTCGGGGTAGACCTGGTCAGCGGCGTTTCGGCTGAGGCAATATACACATGGGACAAAGGTTGTGACCGGGACCACCGGTTCAATATCGTGGCTTACGATTTCGGCATCAAGAGAAACATACTGAGGCTTTTCGCTTCGCGGTCGTGCAGGGTAACCGTTGTGCCCGCCGATACTTCCGCCGAAGAAGTGCTGGATCTGAAACCCGATGGAATATTTCTTTCCAACGGACCGGGTGACCCCAGCGCCGTGACTTACGCGATAGAGTCTGTCCGCCGGCTGCTGGGAAAGAAACCCGTGTTCGGAATATGCCTCGGACATCAGATCCTGGGACTTGCGCTCGGGGGGGAGACCTACAAGTTGAAGTTCGGTCACAGGGGGGCAAACCAGCCGGTCATGAACCTGGACACGGGGAAAGTCGAGATTACTTCCCAGAACCATGGTTTCGCGGTCCGTGCGGATTCCCTGGAAGGGCTGGATTCCGGTGAGGTCGAAGTGACCCATTTAAACTTGAACGATAATACCACCGAAGGAATACGTTGTCGCAAGCTGGGGGCTTTTTCCGTTCAGTACCATCCGGAAGCTTCACCCGGCCCGCATGATTCCAGATACCTGTTCGAGAGTTTTATTAACATGATAGAGGAGTGGGACGGCTGATATGCCCAGAAGGAACGACATAGAAAAGATTCTTATAATCGGTTCCGGCCCCATAGTAATAGGCCAGGCGTGCGAGTTTGATTACTCGGGGACCCAGGCCTGCAAAGTGCTTCGTGAGGACGGCTTCAAGGTTGTTCTGGTGAACAGCAATCCGGCTACCATAATGACCGATCCGGAGTTTGCCGACAGAACTTACATCGAACCGATAAACGCTGAATGGGTGGCGAAAGTAATAGAAAGGGAACGGCCCGACGCCCTGCTGCCCACGCTCGGCGGTCAGACCGGGCTGAACGTTTCGGTGGCTCTTGTTGAGGATGGAGTATTGGACCGCTTCAATGTGGAGTTGATCGGTGCCGGATACGATGTCATAAACAAGGCCGAAGACCGCAACCTTTTCAAGGCGGCGATGCGCCGCATCGGTCTTGATATTCCTGAAAGCGATTTCGCCTACTCACTTGACGACGCTGCCCGCATCGGCTCCGAACTGGGCTTTCCTCTGGTGATAAGGCCCAGTTTTACTTTAGGCGGAGGTGGAGGCGGCCTGGTATACGACATGGAAGAGCTTCAAAAGGTAGCGCGCCACGGACTCGACCTGAGCCCTATCTCGGAGATACTGATCGAGCAGTCGGTAAAGGGATGGAAGGAATACGAGCTGGAGGTCATGCGTGATTTCAAGGACAACGTCGTTATTGTATGCACTATAGAGAACTTCGACCCGATGGGGGTTCATACAGGCGACTCCATCACCGTTGCTCCGGCACAGACTTTGACTGACAGGGAGTATCAGGTGCTCAGAAACGCGTCCATCGCAATTATGAGGGAGATAGGGGTGGAGACCGGGGGGTCGAATATTCAGTTCGCAGTCGAGCCGTCCACCGGTGAAGTCGTTGTCATAGAAATGAACCCGCGGGTCTCCCGGTCGAGTGCTCTCGCTTCAAAGGCAACCGGTTTTCCGATCGCGAAGATAGCGGCAAAGCTTGCCGTTGGATATACGCTGGACGAAATCGCCAACGATATAACCCGTGAGACGCCGGCCTGCTTTGAGCCGACCATAGACTACTGTGTGGTGAAGTTCCCCAGATGGGCATTTGAGAAATTTCCCGGTGCCGACATGGCGCTGACGACCAGGATGAAGTCTGTGGGAGAAGCTATGTCGATTGGACGGACCTTTAAAGAGGCGGTGCAGAAAGCGGTGCGCTCGCTGGAGATCGATTATTACAGTCTTGCCGGTAAGGACGCGACCCCCGCCGGTGAACTGCTGGAGAAGCTGGAGAGTGCGAGCCACGACCGGCTATTTCAAATATACAGTGCCATAAGAGAGGGAATACCGATAACCGAAATCAACCGCCGGACCGGAATCGACCTCTGGTTTCTGGACAATCTGGCTGAAGTGCAGGAACTCGAAGAGGAGCTGAAACTTTTCACACTCAACACGATCAGCGACGACCTGTTTCTCGAAGCGAAGAGGTTCGGATTTTCCGATGTTGAACTGGGGCGCCTGTTCGGCCGCTCCGAGATCGAGATAAGGGAGGAAAGGAAGAGAAGAGGAATAAAACCGGTGTTCAACGCGGTTGATACCTGCGCGGCCGAGTTCGAGGCTTATACTCCATACTACTATTCGACTTATGAAACAGAGGATGAGGTAAAACCTGCCGATAAGCAGAAAGTGATGATTCTCGGCAGCGGGCCCAACCGTATCGGGCAGGGGATAGAGTTTGATTACTGCTGCGTACACGCTTCGTTTGCCTGCAGGGAGCTGGGATACGAGACGATAATGGTCAACTGCAATCCCGAGACGGTGTCGACCGACTACGACACCAGCGACAGGCTGTACTTTGAGCCCCTGACTTTCGAGGATGTAATGAACATCGCCGATCGGGAGGAACCGTTGGGTGTAATCCTGCAACTCGGCGGACAGACACCGCTCAAGCTCGCATTTCCTCTGGAAAGGGCCGGGATGAATATTCTGGGCACGTCCCCGGAGGCTATTGACCTGGCTGAAGACCGTGAACGGTTCGGCAGGCTTCTGAAGAAGCTTGGCATCAAGCACCCACCCGACGGCACCGCCGTTTCAAAGGAAGAGGCGCTTGAAGCGGGGAGAAGGATAGGGTATCCGGTTCTGGTAAGGCCGTCCTATGTGCTGGGCGGAAGGGCCATGGAGATCGTCTACTCTGACGAGATGATGGAAAAATACATCGAAACCGCGGTCAAAGCTTCACCCCGGCACCCGGTGCTGGTGGATAAGTTCCTGGAAGACGCCAAGGAAATCGACGTTGATGCCCTTTCGGACGGTGAAGAGGTTTTCATAGGCGCGATTATGGAACATGTGGAGGAGGCGGGAATACACTCCGGCGATTCAGCGTGTGTTATTCCACCGGTGTTTATTACCCCGTCTGTCAGGAAGAAGATAGAAAGGTACACCAGGCTCCTGGCGGTCGAACTCGGGGTGGTGGGCCTTATCAACATACAGTATGCGGTAAAGGACGGTGAAGTGTTTGTGCTCGAGGTCAACCCCCGGGCAAGCAGGACCGTACCTTTCGTGAGCAAGGCCATAGGCATACCGATGGCCAAGATGGCGACGCGACTGATGCTGGGGGAAAAGATTAAAGACCTCGATCTGAAGGAAGAGCGGTATTCCAGGCTGAAGCATGTTTCGGTAAAAGAAGCCGTATTGCCGTTTGTAAGGTTTCCCGGAGTCGATACCGTCCTTGGGCCCGAGATGAAATCCACCGGTGAGGTAATGGGCCTGGACGACTACTCGGGAGATGACGATGCCGGTATCGGAATGGCTATGGTGAAGTCACAGATCGCCAGCTATAACCATTTTCCGATTTCGGGGACCGCTTTCATAAGCGTACCCGACCGGAAAAAGAAGGAGGCCGCGTATCTCGCCAAGCGTTTGAAAGACGAGGGGTTCATGATTCTTGCCACGCGGGGCACCGCGGCGGCGATCGAAGTGCAGGGCATAGAGGTTGAGATCGTTGAGAAAGTGGGCGAGGGAACCCCCGATATAGTGGATTACATCAAAGATGGAAAAGTGGACCTGGTTATCAATGTGCCCGGAGGCAGGGGAAGCCGTGGCAGCGGTTATGAGATCAGGACCGAGTCCACGATGAACGGAATACCCTGCATTACCACGATAGAACTTGCGGACATTATCATCATGGGAATAACCGATCTGAAGAGAAACGGTATTAAAGTAAAGAGCCTGCAGGAGTACCATGCGGGGATACAGGAAGTTCTGGATGAAGGGGTATCGAGTTGAATGGTGCCGTGAAACTCTCCGGTCGGTGCGGCCGTTGCCGGATTTCAAGAAGTGATAAGGTTGCGGGTTCTATCCATCTTGTTGAACTCGAAATCAGGGATTGCCCCGTGGATCTGGAAAGGCCGCGGCCGGGCCAGTTTTTCCAGGTGAAGTGCGCTGATGGGCCGGAACATATTCTGAGAAGGCCTCTCAGTGTTCATGGGATAACACAGTGGGACGAACCAGGGCACTCGTTGGAACTGCTGGTTGAAGATGTCGGATGGGGCACCCACCGCCTTTGTTCTCTTTCCGTGGGCTCCGAGGTTGAATTGCTGGGCCCTCTCGGCCGCGGTTTTGAGATGCCTCGAGCCGGAAAGGCGCTTCTGGTCGCTGGAGGGATGGGGATAGCGCCCCTGTTTTTCATGGCGCGGGAGATGGATCACGTCGATGCCGGGTACGATCTCGTCGCCGGTTTCAAATCAGGAGACTGCGCCTATGCTCCGCTGGCCTGTTTGAAGGGCGGCGGAGTGCTGTGCACCGAGGACGGTTCAGCCGGAGAAAAGGGCACCGCAGTGGGGAAAGCGGCCGGATATATGGAACGCTCGGTGTACTCGATGATATATGTGTGTGGACCCGAGGCAATGATGGCGGAAATGTCCCGCCTGGCTGAAAAGGCGGATATACCGTGCCAGGTGTCGCTGGTGTCGCGGATGGCTTGCGGGATAGGTGTCTGCAGGGGTTGCGCAAGACCGGGGCGCAACGGAGATAATCTTTGCGTTTGCAGGGAGGGCCCGGTTTTTGATTCGACGCGGGTGGAGTGGATATGTGTACAGTAGTAACATTACCAATTACATATAACTATAATATAATATAGTAACATTATATATATTATGTAACAATATTATAATATAACAACAGGATATTATTGTGGTTGATCTATCAATAAAACTGGCGGGCATCGATTTAAAAAGCCCCCTGGTTCTCGCTTCGGGAACCGCCGGGTATGGGGTGGAGTTAGCTTCCATCTGTGGCTACTCCGGATTAGGGGCGGTTACTCTCAAATCGCTTACCATTATGCCGAGGCCGGGAAACCGGAGCCCCCGCGTATGGGAGACAACCGGTGGAATGCTTAATTCTATCGGCCTTGAAAATGCCGGTGTTGATGCATTCCTGAGCGATTTTCTTCCACAGTTGAATGAACTCGGGGTCCCACTGATCGTTAGCATAGCAGGGGAGACGGCGGGAGAGTACGCGCTGCTCGCCAGAAGGATATCCGGCGCGCCGGGTTCTATTGTGGCGATAGAGGTGAACGTTTCGTGCCCGAACGTTGAAAAAGGTGGCCTCATGTTCGGGGCCGAGCCACAGGCGAGCGGTGCGGTGACTTCGGCGGTGGTGGAAAATACCGGCCTGCCCGTGTTTACCAAGTTGTCGGCCTCGGTGTTCGATATTGTAAGGATAGCGGAGGCGGTCGCCGCCGCAGGGGCGTCGGGCCTTTCCCTGATAAATACCCTGCCGGGCATGGCGATCAATCCTGTAACCGGATACCCAAGGCTGGGAACGGTTTCGGGGGGTCTTTCCGGCCCGGCTATTAAACCGGTCGCGGTCAAAGCGGTATGGGACTGCTACAGGGCAACAGGACTTCCTGTTATCGGAGGCGGTGGAGTATATAATGCCCTTGATGTAGTGGAGTTTATGAGGGCGGGAGCGACTGCTGTTTCAATAGGAACAGCCACATTCCAGAACCCCTGCAGGTTTGAACAGATTGCCTGTGAGTTGCCGGATATCATGAACCGGACAGGAGCTCTGAGACCGGCCGACCTTGTCGGATCTGTTAAAGTATGACCGGTGTAAAGTATGACCGGTGCCAGGTCGTTCATTTTACCTACGGTAAAACAAAAGACCCGGGACACCGGAGTTGGACACCATAGAAAGAAGAGAAAATGGACAAAGACTTACTGAAAAAGTTAAGCCCCCTGATCCTGGCGATGGACACCTCCAGCCTCCACGAAGCGCGTGAAGTCGCGTCAAAGGTTGTGGAAAGCGTCGATATCGTGAAAATAGGACTGCAGTTGTTCTCCAGTGCCGGGACCGGTTCCATAAGTTCATTCAAGGACGACGGTTTCGAGATATTCGTCGACATCAAGATGTGCGACATCCCCAATACCGTAGCATCGGCGTGCAGGGTTTTGTGCGATTACGAACCCCTGATGCTGACCATTCACACTATGGGGGGAGTCGAAATGATGAGGGCGGCTTCAATTGCGGTAAGGGAACACTGTGATGGCCTGGGGCTCAGAAAGCCGTTGCTGGTGGGAGTGACCGTCCTGACCAGTATCGATCTTTTCGCGCTGGGAAAGATCGGTGTGGATGATTCTGTTGAAGGGCAGGTATGCAGGCTGGCCGCGCTGGCCAGGGATAGCGGCATGGACGGTCTGGTATGCTCACCTCTGGAGATAACGCCGGTCCGCCGCGAAGTGGGAGAAGAGATGGTCCTGGTAACCCCGGGAGTAAGGCTTCGTGACTCTGACAGGAACGATCAGTTGAGGGTCGCGGCTCCGGGTGAGGCAATGAAATCCGGGGCCGATTTCCTGGTTGTTGGAAGACCAATATACGAATCGGAGGATCCGGAGGGCAGTGCCGGAAGAATTCTCGATGATATCAGGTTATGATATCCACCGAGTTTCAGGGTGGCTTTAAACGAAAAAGGGCTCATTGACATGAAAGGGCCGGGTCTTGGATAAAAACGAACTGATTGCCGAACTTACAGGAAGCGGAGCATTGAGGGAAGGCCACTTCAGGCTCTCGTCCGGGCTGCACAGCGATACGTACATTCAGTGCGCGAAGCTCCTTGAGAACCCTCTGACAGCGGTTAAAGTGGGAAAATCGATAGCCGGAATTGCCGGTGGGAACGTCGACCTGGTTTTTTGTCCCGCTCTTGGAGCGTTAATAGTCGGCTTTACCACCGCCCTTGCCCTGGAAGTGCCGATGGTGTTCGCCGAACGAAGAGAGGGTGGCATGTGCCTGAGGCGGGGTTTTGAAATTGAAAAGGGCAGATCGGTGCTTCTGGTTGAAGATGTTATCACTACCGGCGGATCGATAAAGGAACTGGCCGGGATAGTCGAAGGTTCCGGCGCGGTTGTATCCGGGATAGCGTGCATTGTGAACAGGAGCGGATACAGTACGATGGAGTACCCGGTCCACCAGTTGCTGAGTATCGAGCCGGAGATTTTCAGTCCTGATGATTGCCCCCTTTGCAGGGATGGTGTTCCGCTGGATACGCCGGGCACCAGGTTTGCGCGTTGATGTGTTTTTGCCATGAAATTGTCATATCCGTGCGCATTGACTATAATTTTTCCCCCGGAGGAACAGTTCCGGGATTATCCGGCTTTGAAACGAAGCCCTGGGAAAAATAATGAAGAAAGGTAAAATTTTTGTGGTGGCCGGCCCGTCCGGCGTTGGTAAAGATACCTTGATCCGGAAAGCGGTTAAAGGGGTCGAGCGGCTGCACTGTTCGATTTCAGCTACTACCAGAAAACCGAGAAAAGGTGAAATAGACGGGAAGGACTACTATTTTCTGGGCGAAAACGAGTTTGAACAGAAAGTGAAGCATGGAGAGTTTTTAGAGCACAAGCAGGTGTACGGCAATAAGTACGGTACTCTATGGGAAGAAGTCAAAGGGCATATTCAGTCCGGTGAAAGTGTTTTGCTGGAAATAGATGTCCAGGGAGCGCTGGACGTCAAGTCGGAAGTGAAAGATGCATTGCTGATTTTTATCATGCCGCCGTCGCTCGAGGAACTGGAATCAAGGTTATTAAACAGGAAGACGGACGTAACAAGCGAAATCAAGACTAGAATGGGAACTGCGCCGGCCGAGATTGAAATCGGAAAAAAGTATTTTGACATCATCGTGTACAACGAAAACGCGGATGAAGCAGCCGAAAAACTCGCCGGAATTTTGAAGGGAGAATAGACGCTATGATAACACCAAAGCTGGAGGACCTGCTGGGGCATACAGAGAACAGGTTCACGCTGGTCATCGAATCGGCGAAACGGGCAAGACAGATAACCAACTTTCAGAAGAGGCTTGGGGAAGGAGCCGGTGGTGTCGCCCCGATGAAACTGGAAGACATCTCAAAAAAACCGCTGACCGTCGCAATGCAGGAGATAGCCGAAGGGGAGATCGAGTACGACAGGCCTGAGGATGAAGAAGCGCCGTTTTAAACTGGAGGCTTGATTCTATGAGCAGGCTTGCCGGCAAGAATGTCGTCCTGGGTGTCTCCGGAGGCATTGCTGTGTATAAGGCTGTCGAGTTGTCGCGCCTTCTGGTTAAAAAGGGCGCAAATGTAAAAGCGATTATGACCGAGGCGGCTTCCAGGTTTGTCAATCCTCTCACGTTCAGGGTAGCAACCGGAAATCCGGTTACGACATCGATGTGGTCTGATCCCGGTCTTCCGATACCTCATATATCGCTGAGCGAGGAAGCCGATATTATTCTCGTTGCTCCCGCGACGGCGAACATCGTAGCCAAGTGTGCTAACGGCATTGCCGACGACATACTTTCCACAACTCTTCTTGCCGCAAGGGGAAAGATAGTGTTTGCCCCCGCAATGAACTCGAGAATGTATCTGAACCACGCGACGCAAGAGAACCTCTCAACATTAATAAAGAGAGGGATAACTATTGTGGAGCCGGAAAAAGGTGAGCTTGCCTGCGGCGATGAAGGTGTGGGCAGGATGGCTGAACCCCCGGTGATTGTTGAAACGCTGGAATGCCTTGCGGTGCAGAACTCTGACCTGGAGGGACTGCGGATAATGGTTACCGCCGGGCCCACAAGGGAGCACATAGATCCGGTTCGCTTCATTTCCAACCCCTCTACCGGGCGGATGGGCTACGCAATCGCCGACCTTGCGCGAAAGAGGGGGGCCGAGGTGACGCTGGTCACAGGACCAACGAGCCTTGAGCCTCCGATTGGAGTAAATACGCACAGTGTCGTTTCCGCTTCCGAAATGAAGGATACGGTTATGGCGGGTGTCGGTTCAGCGGATGTGCTTGTGATGACGGCGGCCGTGGCGGACTATACCCCGGGAGAAACATCAAAAAGCAAGATCAAGAAGAAAGACGGCCCACCCGGGATTTCTTTACGGCCTACCGCCGATATCCTGCGGGAGGTGTCGAAGGAGAAACGGGATCTGGTGGTAGTCGGGTTTGCCGCCGAGACAGACGACGTGGTGGAAAACGCGCTCCAGAAAATGCGTGAAAAGAAAATGGATTTTATCGTGGCGAACAAGGTTGCTGAAGAAGGAACGGGATTTGCCTCCGAGACCAATCTCGCGACAATACTCTCGCCCGACGATTCGAGCGGAACACTTTCACTTGTGACGAAATGCGAATTGGCTTCGATGATACTCGACAAGATCGCTTCTTTGGCCGGATAATATGCCTTATAATATTACATTGCCGGGTTGTTTTTGTTGTCAAGTTCGAACTGATAGAAGTCGATCAAAGTAACGAAGGCGATTTACAGGGTAAAATGAAAGAAAAAATTTCCGGTCTGGTTTGCGACATATCAACAAATCCCTTTCAGACTTTTTCTCACAAGAGAAAAGAGAATTCGACGTTCCTGAGTTTCGATATAAGCTTCAATGTTTATGATGAAGACGGGAAGATGACACATGTCTGGTTCAACAGGTCCTTCCGGCTTCCCCCGCCGCTCGAAGATGGAGATCATATCGACATAATAGGAAGACATGGACGGCTGTTCGGTTTATATGCAAGGAAGAACTTCTATGCACTCCGCATTATCGACAAGGAAAGGAAAAGGGAATACACTCCCTGGCGAAACCTGGAACTTAGTGAGAGTTCCGGATCGGGGACCAAGAGTAGCGTCCTGGCATAGATATTGGAGTTGAAACCTGTTCAACCGGACCCCCTTGTTTAATTATGACCCCGCATATCCTTGGATACAGTATCGCAATGTGGATTGCGTGCCCGGCCTCCATTCTTACCGCCGGAGAGAATCCGGAATTTAAGGTACCAGGACAATATAACTATCATATAAAAGTTATAATACCTATTATAACTGCCGGAAGTCATGGAGGGCCTACTCCCCTGAAATACATGAATCAATCAACCATCAGTCTGTTCGAAAAGCCGCGGCCTTCAGTTAAATTTAACTTAAGGATTATCGGGACTGGAAGGTTGTGCCGGGACGTAAGTGTTTTATCGCAGGTAATGCCCCGGGAACCCGTATCCCCGTCCCCGGTATTATGAGGCGGCTGAGATTAAAGTAAGTGCTTTGTTAAGTCGAGTCAAGGCATAGAAGCGGCCTGTTTTACAGAGTATGCCCTGGGTGTGGTTTATTTGAGGGTGCGGCCGTAAATGAAACTGGACGGTTGACAGGGCGACCTCTGAAAAAGGGATTCCCTTGTTTGATAATCCGGGGCGGCTTATGGAAAGAAAGACGGTTCGTGTGAAGCAGAAGGAGTTGAAGCCGGGATTGGACGGCACATTCAAGTCGTTTGGTGTCTTGAGTGACTTGAGTGTGTTTGACGACATTCCAGTACGGGTCCTTATCAAGGACGCGGATTCCACCTGGGTATACGCCAACAATCTGCTTGCCGGCGATATGGGGCTTTCCCGGGAAGAGATTCCAGGTAAGACCGATTACGATTTCTTTGACTACGAGGCCGCGGGTGAGATCCGAAGCGGCGACAAAGAAGTAATGGGGTCCGGAACTCCCATGAGGTCCACCGGCAAGTATGAAATATCCGGCAGGGAATGGACGGCGGAGAAGATAGCTTCACCGGTGTTCGATGAAAACGGAGAGGTAATCGGCGTTTCGATTTTCATTCTCGACGTAATCGATTCAGGCAGGGCGGAAGAGAAGCTTGATCAATACCGGGAGCGCAGCAGATCTCTGGAGAGGGAAGTCAAAGAGCGGATCACCGCCCTTGAAAAGGAGAGGGAGTTTAACGACGAGGTTCTTGACGCGCTTCCGGAAATTGTGTGGGTATACAACATTGCTGACGGCCATTTTATCAAGTGCAACGAAGCGTTTACCGCTATCACCGGTTATTCGGATAAAGACATCGGACGAATGAATCCGGTGGATATTGTTTCGGAAGATGATGTGCCGAAGGCCATGGAAGCGATTTCGAGAACGATTACCGATGGAGAGGTGCATGTTGAGCTGTCATTGATTACCAGAGAAGGGCTTACCGTGCCTGTTGAACACCACACGGTGCTGCTCAAGGACGCCGATGGGGCCCCGACCCTGATTGCCTGCGCGGCGATGGAGATAACGCAGAGAAAGTGGGCCCAGCAACTGGTTGAGGCGCAACGGGATTTCGCGATGGTGCTGATGCAGTGCATAGGTCTTCCGGAGACGCTGGAAACGGCTCTCAAATTCATAATGGAGGTGACCGGCCTGGACGGCGGCCTGATTTATGATCTTGACGATTACTCAGAGAAGTTCAATCCCCTGTTCAGTACCGGTTTGTCCGGTGAATACCGAAGCGCGATTGATGAAGGCAAAGCGTATGTGCCGGATGTAAATGTGGCTCGCGAGGGCATATTCATATATATGGGTTACGAAGACCTGAAAGGGCTCGGGTTCGATTCGGAGTTGAAGGAAGGCGTAAAGTGTTTCGCGGTAATACCGGTATTCAACGGCAATGAGCTGCTTTGCTGCATGATGATGGTCTCCCGGTCGGATGAAACAGTGTCCAATGAAATCCAGGAGCTTGTCGAAACACTTATTGTGCTGGTGAGCCAGGCTGTGGACTGCGCCTGCCTCAATACCGCTCTTCAGGAAAGCGAGGGGCGGTTCCGTGCGGTGTTTGAATCGTCAACCGATGCCGTACTGATTCTTGGGGTGGACCACCGGTGTCTGTATATAAATCCAGCGGGTGTAAACGCGCTTGGTTATCATGAGGAATCTCTTGCGGGCATCGATCTTCGCGAGGGTTTGAAGGATTGCCCGGAGTATTTGAGCAAGTGGATGGACTGGGCCGGGGAAGTCTTCAACAGTCAGAAGCCCCTGTATGTTGAAGATGAAAGGGACATTAACGGTGTGGACCTGTTCAGCGAGCTCAGGTTTTTCCCCATAAGAGATCCGTCCGGCGAGGTTTTCGCCGTGGGTATTATCTACCGTGACGTTACCGAGCGAAAAATCGCTGAAAGGGAACTGAAAAGGTATCAGACGCACCTCGAGGAGATAGTTGAAGAACATACTACAAGGCTTCAGGACACTCTCGATGATCTGGAAAGATCGAACGCCGAACTCGAGCAGTTCGCTTATATCGCTTCCCATGATTTGAAAGAGCCCCTGCGCATGGTGAGCAGCTATATTCAACTGATCGCGAAACGGTACCGTGGAAAGCTTGATCCTGACGCCGATGAGTTCATCGATTACGCTATTGACGGGGCGAAAAGAATGCAGGAGTTGATCGATGACCTGCTCGCGTACTCCCGTGTCGGGACGAGGGGCGGAACCTTCGAGCATGTCGACACGGAACTGATACTCAACCGCGCAAAGGGCAATCTCGAGAGCCAGATCGCCGAGACGGAAGCGGTAATAAGCAACGACCCACTGCCGGCTGTCTTCGGGGATATGTCTCAAATGGTTCAGCTGTTTCAGAACCTTCTGGGCAACGCGATGAAGTTCAAGGGTGACGGCAGGCCGATAATCCGTGTATCCGCGCGTCCAAAGGGCGATTTCTGGGAGTTTTCAGTAAGTGATAACGGCATCGGCTTCGAGCCGAAGTTCAGGGAACGGATTTTCACCCTCTTTCAGCGTTTGAACGCGAAAGGGAAGTTCGGCGGGACCGGGATCGGTCTTTCGGTGTGCGAAAGGATTGTACTCCGCCATGGAGGAGAAATATGGGCCGAGTCCAGGCCCGGAGAAGGGTCCACTTTTTATTTCACCCTGCCGATGAGAGGAGGAGCCGGATCATGACTGGAAAATGTGAAGGTTCCGTTATCGAGATACTGCTCATCGAAGACAACCAGGGCGATGCGAGGCTGACCGAGGAAGCGTTGAAGGACGGGAACATCTGTTTTGAACTGCATGTGGTGGAGGACGGCCTGGAAGCGCTTTTATTTCTGAGAGGTGAAGGGAAATATGCCCGCAGGACAGTGCCGGACTTGATTCTTCTCGATCTGAACCTGCCGGTAATGGACGGGAGGGAACTTCTGGTCAAGCTGAAAGAAGATGAGAAGCTGAGGATGATACCGGTGATTGTCCTGACGGCTTCGAAGAGCGAAAACGATATTGCACGGAGTTACGACTCACAGGCGAACGCGTATATTACGAAACCGGCCGACCTGGACCAGTTCTCCGATGTAATAAAGGCAGTGGAGGATTTCTGGCTTACGGTGGTCAGGCTTCCCTCGGTCAGACATAAGTCAAATATGGACAACCATCAAAAGCATGGATCTGGAGTGTAGGTCACGATGGAAGAGGCAGCAAGAAATATTCTGGTAATCATGGATGATGAAGATATTGTCGACAGACTCGAAGAGTATCTGCCGGCCGGGAAAGATGTGAAACACTGTTTGCACTCGGAGAACAGGCTTGATTCAGGCCTGGATTATATTTCCCGCAACGATATTGATCTGGTCTTTCTCGCGTTGGACCTGCCCGACAGCGAGGGGTTCAATACTTTTGAAAGAGCAAGGCAGTCCGCGTACGGCGTACCGATAGTGGTGTTGATTTCTGTTGATGAAATTGAAGCGGCAAAAGAAGCGATCAGGCATGGAGCGAGGGATTACCTCGTAATTGAAAAGTTAAACAGGAGGGAACTTGAAATCATCGCGGGCGGGGCATTCAGGGAAAGGGAATTCCATGCCCAGTCGATGCTGGTGGAAGATGATTTAAGCAAGCTTTTCCAGGACTACCCCGAAGCAATAATAATATTTGATTCCGCGGGAATGATTATGCTTGCGAATCCCGCCGCCGAGTCGATACTCGGTCTTGCGCCGGAAGAACTCGTCGGCAGCCTTTTCGGTTTCTCTCTAACCGGCGGCGGGCATACCGAGGTTGAGATAAAGCATGAGGACTCGGGACCGGGAACCGCCGAAATGAATATCTCCAAAACCCAGTGGCGTGGGGAACCCGCTTATATCGCGACATTCCGGGACGTAACCGACCGGAGGCAGATGGAGGACAAGCTCCGCGAAAGTGAGGCGAAGTACCGCTTGCTGGTGGAGAACCTTCAGGAAGGCATTATGGCGATCAATGAGAAGGCCGTTACGACTTTCATTAACGAGCGGATGGCGGAGATGCTGGGTTATAAAGTAGAGGAGATGCTCGGAAAACCGTTGTTCGCCTTCATGGACGAAGAGGCTACCGGTGTCGCCAAGAGTTATATCGAAAGGCGAAGAGTCGGAAAGGGAAAAAGGCAGGAGTTCGATCTCATTTCCAAGAACGGGTCAAAGATCCATGTCAGCGTTGCCATGACGCCGGTAGCTAATGAAAACGGGGACTACAGAGGCGCGATAATGGCGCTTGCTGATGTTACGGATTTGCAGAGGGCCGCAATCGCGCTCGAGGACCAGACAAAAGAATTAAGCGACCTGATCGATGTGGCCGCCCACGAACTGAGGCATCCGGCGACAATCTTCAAAGGGTACTCGACTTTGCTTCTGGAGCAATGGGACAACATGAGCGAGGAGATGATAAGGGAAGCTCTGGTGAGCATAGATCTCGCGACAAACAGGCTCGCCCATCTTGTCAACGAACTTTTCGAAGCTTCGAGAATTGAACGGGGCACTATAACCATGGCGTATCAGGAGATCAGCCCTTATCAGCTGGTCATGAGAGCTATACACGAGATAAGGGCGGTAGGCAACACCAACAGGTTCAACGTCAGAACGCTTGAAGACGACGAGATAATCGAGGTTGACGCGGAGAGAGTCAAGGATGTCATTTACAATCTCATCGACAACGCGGTCAAGTACTCGGATGAAGGAAGTGATGTCGATATCTGGTGGGAGAGAGGCAACGACGAAGTAGTGTTCTCAATAGCTGATAGAGGCATCGGTATAAGCGTGGAGGACAGGGCAAAGGTCTTCGACCGGTTTTTCCAGGTCGAGGATGCTATTCATCACTCCACCCCCGGCATCGGGCTTGGGCTTTACATCGGCAGAAACTATGTTGTTGCCCACAGGGGATGGATGAGGTTGGATCCCCGTGAAGGAGGGGGTTCGGTTTTCACCTTCGGGATACCTCTTTACCAGAGCAGGGAAGCCGGTGATTCGGAAAAAATGAAATGGGCGAAACGATGACGGAAGAAAAAGTTGAGACGGTTCTGGTTATTGACGACGATCCTACAATACTGAATGTTATCAGGATGATTCTGGAGACAAACAGTTACCGGGTCCAGGAGGCACTATCCGGTGAAGGCGGGTTTACCGCGGCCAAAGAGGTGAGGCCGGATGCGATTCTGCTTGACATAATGATGCCCGATCTCGACGGTTTCGAGTTGTGCAGGAGATTGAAGCTTGATGAGGAGTGCCGCGATATACCGGTTATTTTCGTCACGGCAAAGACAGCGCCCGAGCACCTGAGAAAAGGTCTTTCACTCGGTGCTTCCGGTTTTGTAACCAAACCGTTTACCGTGCGGAAACTGGTAGGCGAAGTCGCCGCCGCCATCGATGCGGCACGGAAAAAAGAGCAATCCACGCCTTGAGTTTCCAGGTTTGCCAAATGATAAATTTGGAATTCAGGAGATATGCCGGAGCGGGTTCAAAGGCTGGGACACCGGGAAGACAGTGGTGCGGGGAGGGGGACTCGAACCCCCACAGGCCTACGGCCCACAAGGCCCTCAACCTTGCGCGTCTACCAATTCCGCCATCCCCGCTTTATTTTTCAAGCGAACGCCAGCATGTCAGAATAATTTATTTTAGCGGGATTACAATAAACGTTTTTTGTGATTCAATCAACATGTTTTTCTATTGAGGCGGTTCGCGTCAGGAAAAGATAACTTTATTACCAGAGTCGATCGGTATGGCGGCCTTCAGGGTTCCGCTTTTGTAATATACTATAGTCTGCCTGTCAGTCAGGCCTTAAAAAGAATGGATTCGGCGAGTGGTGTCGAATCATAACTGCAGGGTGGATTTTGCGGCGCAACTGTAAAAACCGGTAGTCGTTGCTTAACAGTCGGTTGTACGGGATGGGCCATGTTTTTCAATTTCCGGCCTGTTAATCTACAATGAGGAGAAACATTTTGGCATATTCTGGAAGGAGAGGGCGGCATGCCTGAAGGTATAGGGGACAAGTATCAGAAGCAGACCAAATACCGTAGGGGCCGGTTACCGAACAAGACGCTTGACTGGTCCAAGCGGCCGGACGTATACAAAGAGTATGTCGATACTCCAATTATCAAGTTGCCCAACCCACAACCGGTACCCGGCGGAATGGGGCTGGATGAAGCTTTCATGCGGAGAAAAAGCACAAGGGATTACGCGGCCAAGCCTATCAACAGCAATCAGATCTCATATCTGCTGTGGGCGAGCGCGGGTATTCAGAGGGTCGAGCGCGGCCATGAATTCAGGATGGTCCCCTCCGCGGGTGCGCTTTATCCTATAGAAACTTATGTCGTGATAAACAACTCCTTCGATATTCCCAGCGGTCTTTATCACTATTCGGTCAAGAAGCACCTGCTTGAAGAACTCAGGAGGGGCGATCTGGGTGTAGAGCTTGCGAGCGCCGCCCTGGACCAGGATGTTTGTGTTACCGCCGCGGCGGTTTTTATCTGGTCGGGGGTGTTTTTCCGGTCGAAGTGGAAGTATGGAGAGCGCGCTTATCGCTATACATATCTCGACGCGGGCCATATCGCCGAAAACCTGTACCTCGCAGCCGTCAGTAAGGGGCTTGGAGCCTGTTCCATCGGTGCGCTGTATGATGACGAACTGAATAAGTTCATCGGGGTTGACGGCGCCGAGGAGAGCGCTTTCTATATGTCCGTGGTGGGTTGGCCCGCTGAAGCCTGACGCAGCCCGCAGGCACTTGAGCAGGCTGGACCACAGCCCCTGATTATTTCATTTCAACAAGGGTGTTTGTGCGTTTCGCCCAGGCGTGATCGGCTATCTTGCGGTACTCTTCCGCGTATTCATCCAGTTCGGGCGCAAGGTCGCGGATAATCGCTTCCGCTCCCGAGTGGGTTGGATGTGCGTCGCAGGCGGATACTACTTCGCGGAGGACTTCCGGTACATCAATTATCATGCAGGGCCGGTAGAGGTTATCGGTGTAAGGTTGCCTTTTCCTTATTTCGGTGAAGAACTTCGAATTGAGAATTTCGGTGAGAGACTTCTCCCTTATGTTATCGACCGCGAAATGGCAGAAGACGCACGGCTCGACATCCCCGCTTGATGTCACATGCAGATAGCGGCTCCCGCCGGCGAGGCAGTGTCCCACCAGCGGGCCGTCGTTCCAGAAGTCGGCAAGAAGAATGTCGTTTTGCTCCCGCCGTACCCGCAGCCTTTCAAGCCTGTGTATTCGTTGCTCCGGGGTAGGCATCAAGCTGACGCCGGGTTCTTTTCCTACCGGCACATAATGAAAGTACCATCCGACCAGGCAGCCCCTGTCACGGTAGAAATCAATGAAATCGTCACTTAACAGGAGATCGTTGTTATCTCTGGTCGCGGTAGCGCTGAAGCCGAACACGACACCCGCGTTTCTCAGATGCTCCATGGCACCGAGTATCAGCCGGTAGGTGCCCTTGCCTCTTCGGGCGTCGGTTTCTTCCTCGTATCCTTCGACACTGATGCATGGATAGGCGTTTCCTGTTCTGGCTAGTTTTTCCGCAACTTCCCTGTTGATGAGAGTGCCGTTGGTGTAAACCTGAAAGAGGATGGAGGGGTGGTTTCTGAAAACGTCTATCAGTTCATCACCCAGCATGAACGGCTCACCCCCGGAGATGGTAATAAAATAGACTCCCATGGCCTCAGCCTGATCGAGGATACTTTCGAGAGTGTCCATCCCGAGGTCCTCCCCTTTGGAGTACTTGCCGGCATAACAGCCGTAGCAGTTTAAATTGCATCGCATCGTCGGGCTGATCACCAGAAGAATCGGCGGTTTAAAGCCGTTTTCGGATTTGAAGCGGTCTCTCCTGTTGTCATTGCTGACAAGAGCGTTGCCGATGAATCCGGCGACACGCTTCTGGACGTCCGGCGACAGCTTGTCGAGGTTGCGCTTGGCAAGAAGGATCAGTGTTTTCATATAATCACGGCCTTCCGCGTAGTCGATCTTCTTAAGGCCGATATCGGCAGCGGCCATAAGCGAACGTTCGGGAATTGCTCTAAAGGAGGCAAGACTTCCCTTGACCAGTGTTTTCGCCGCGATATTTTTTGAGTACTCGACTATGCTCATTAAAAAACCCCTTTCCTGGAGCTCGTATTCTCGTGTAAATCCATGAGTGTCAAGATCACCGTAAAGACGGTTCACCCGCATGATGCACACCAAGTTCATCATTATAACACCGCTTTTTGACCGCTTAAATGAGAAGAGTCGGTTCTTTGAGAAGCTGAAAGCTGTCATCTGCGGATGTGCGCTCATCTTGACCTGGACAACAGCCGGGAGTGCCATACGAATAACGGAGGAAACATAAATTCAAACATTATGGAAAGCAGGCAAAATTGACCTGGGCGGTTTGGTTATGGTAGTTTTTCAAAACAAATGACCTGAGAACAAGTCTTGAAAGAACGTATCTGGAAACACCACCTGTACCGATTGGCATTATCAGGTCAAACATTGCTTTGTTTGTCCGGTTTCGATTGGGGGTAGAGCATGAGGGACAAATTCTTTTCCAGGATTGCTTCTTTCGTTACGAGGAGAGCATTACTGACTCTCGGTATAGGTATAGTCGTAACTGTCATCATGGGTGCTCTTGCGGGTACAATTTCCATTTCCAACAGCTGGGTTGACCTCCTTCCTTCCAAACATAAGCAGGTTGACGCCTTCAAGGAGATGAGTGAGAAGCTGGGAAGCACCGATTTCTTCATTGCCATGATAGAGTCCGGCGACCGGGAAGAAGCCAGGCGGGTGTCTGATGAACTTACCGGACTTTTTCTTGAAGATAAAGAAATCGAATATGTTTTTAATAAAGTCGATCTTCCTTTTTACCGGAGGCAAATGCTCCTGTATCTGAGCCCCGAGGAGCTTGAACAGCTGCGGGGTGGTCTCGCCGCACTGGCTTCTCTGGACGAACAGGCAGCTGTTCAACAACTGCGGGACGAGCTTAAGACTTTTGATGAAGAGACCATGAAGGCTTTCGGTTTCGGCTATGACAAGGACGGCTATCTGTTCTCCGAAAACGGGGATTACCTCCTGGTTCTCGCCCAACCGGTCACCGACATGTATGACCTCTCCTGGACCGTCCCTTTCTGCAGGAAGATGGAAAAAAACGTCAAAACTCTTGATGAAAAATACCCCGACACCCGGATTCTGCTGGGTGGAAACTACTACTTCGCGTACGAGGAAAAAGTCACAGTCGACAACGACATGATGCTGGTCGCGATTCTTGCGTTGATAGTCGTTGTAGCGCTGTTTGTAATATTCTTCCGGAGCTGGAGCTACCCCCTGTTGTCTCTATTGTGTCTGATAATGGCTATAGTGTGGACTCTGGGAGTGATGAACCTGGTTTTTGGCCAGTTGAACTTCATTACCAGTATCCTTGCGGCCATGCTGCTTGGCATAGGGGTTGACTACTCTATTCATGTCTTATCCCGGTATAAGGAGGAGATGCAGCGCCACAGCGACAGCACCAGAGCATGGATCACTACTTTCAAGCACACCGGTAAAGGGGTGCTTACCGGTGCTGTTACAACCGCGGCGGCAATGTTTCTGATAATGCTGGGCGACAGCAGGGCGTTTATTGAGACCGGACTGTTCCTTGGTGTTGGGGTCCTGTTCTGTTTCATTTCCGTCGTGCTGTTCCTTCCGGCAATGATTGTGCTTAAAGAGAAAAAGTGGCCGATGAAGACGGAGAAGATCAAGGGGAAAATGCCTCTTCTCGGCAAGCTGGGCGGGTTCTCGTCAAAGCACTTTGTGATAATCATCCTGGTTGTTCTTGTTCTGAGCGGGCTGTTCGGATACGGCGTAACTAAGGTTGCATACGAATACGATATGTACGCAATCGAGCCTGAAGGGATCTCCAGCAAGATTGTCAACGACAAGCTTGTCGAACAGTTCAATATGAGTCTGGACGGTTCGGTATTATTCACCGATGACATCGACGAAGTAAAAATGTTGGCGGATCAGTTCCGGGGTGTTTCGACGGTGGGGAAAGTCGAGTCGGTAGTCGACCTCGTACCTCAGGATGTCGATGAAAAGATGGCGATAATCAAGGGGATCAAGGAAAGCTTTTATGCTACCGGTTTTTATAAAACCATCGAAGGTACCGATCTGGGCAACTCGGTTAATCAATTACTCGAGGTGCAACCTCTGGGCATTGACTCACTTCCCGAGGACATGCGGAAGAGGTTCATCACCGGCGACGGAGAATACGTAATCTACGTTTATCCAAAAGAAGATCCCTGGGACGAAGCCTTTCTTGCCGAATACATAAAAACAACTCGAAAGGTAGACGAAAGGATTCACGGTGCGCCGACTATTTATCATGACGCGGTCAATTCTCTTAAGGATGATTTTGGAACCGTTACACTGTATTCCCTGATTGCCATATTCGTTTTAGTGCTTCTTGATTTCAAAAGATTGGGAAGAGCTGTTTTCGCTTTTCTTCCCCTGGGGATTGCCGTTCTCTGGATGGTGGGGCTGATGGGACTGATAAATTTCAAGTTTGACATAGTCAATATCATGGTTACGCCAATGGTTATCGGTCTTGGCATCGACTACGGAGTAATCGTCCTGCACAGGTATATAGAGGAAGGTGAGACACCCAACGGTATCCCCGGGACCCTGGAGGGCACAGGCCGGGCCGTCCTCGTCAGTGGACTCACGACAATCGGCGTCTTCGGGACTCTGCTTCTTGCCCGGTACAGAGGGTTCCAGCATTTGGGACTTACTGCGGCGATCGGTCTTACGTTCTCGGTACTGGGTGCAATAATAGTCCTGCCATCGATATTGACCGGCGTAAATTGGATCAAAGAGAAGCTGAAAAAAGCCTGACCGTTCCCAAACACTTAACACATCGCTTCAGGCGGTGCCTCAGCCCCACAGTAGACGCATACGGGGCCTGTCCAGGCCCCACCGTATTCCTCCTGCACGGGGGTACGTCAAGCCCCGCTGTGTCCCCCACACCCTTCAGGCGGGGTCTATCAGGCCCCGCTTTCAACACATCGCTTCAGGCGGTGCTGTCAGCACCGAGGTGTTGCAGGCGGGTACAGTTGCCCGCGATGTGATTCGATAAGAATAGGGGAGGACGATAAAGAAATATCATGAGTTCATGGACCAAGAGAATCAGGATCAAAATACCGTTAATATCGGTAATAACAGCGATAATCCTTTTGTCTATAACTGTTTTGCCTCATGAAAGCGCTTCCGCCGCAGGACCGGCCGCGTACTTCATCTCTACTGCTGGAAGTGATCTAAACGCGGGCACACAAGCGGCGCCGTGGTCGACTTTCGCACATGCATTTTCGGTTATGGCTCCAGGCGACACCCTGCTTGTCGGGGACGGAACCTATACTGAAAGAATTGAGGATCCGGTTTCCGGTACGCCGTCTTCCTACACGACGATTGCCGCTGAAAGGGATGGAGGTGTGATTATAGACGGATCGCTCGCCGGCGAGTGGGAAAGCGCGCTGAATATTTATGACGGGCGGTACATCAGGATCGAGGGAATGAAGTTCAGGGGTGGAAGGGCGGACGGAACCGGCAACAGCGCCGCCGCCGTCTACGGCTCGGACCACATCAGGATCATGAGGTGCGCCTTTTACGACCCTTCTCTCCGCTCGCGCGAGGAGACCCCGGGCGGGACAAACTATCCGACTTTTTCCATAAGCGGGTGCAGCTACATGCTGGTAGAGGACTGCTGGGCATGGGGTTATGGAAGGTATAAGTTCGAATCATATAACTCCGACCACGTTATTTTCAGGAGGTGTCTGGCCCGTTACGACCGCATGAAAGCCCACTATCCAATGGCGGTGTTCTCTATCTATGGTTCACCTTACAACCAGATGCAGAACTGCATGGCGATTGATTCAGATCAGGACGAGTATTACACGTGCATTGACGAGAGTTCGGAAGGTTTCTACGGTGGGCTCGTTTCCCCGAACAACTCCACGGAAAACAATAACAGGGGGATGAAGATACTTGGTTGCATGGCGCTGAACGTCAGCGGCGACCAGGGCTGTGGGAGCCTTCTCACCTACGGGGACCAGTACATCAAGGATACCGTAGTCTGGGACTGCAGCGGGGGGATCACTTACGGCGTTCCCAACGAGAATGCTTCCGTGTCGGCGGAACACCTTACCTGCGGCGGAATATACGGGGAGCAGAGCGACTATACCCCGTCAGGGGGGAACGGCGCGACATGCTGGGAGGACGGGCTGGGGAGTTCAATCACCAACTCTCTATTTGCGAATAACAACGAATACGGCATATTCAATTTCAGGGGATCGGACTTCAACGACTTCTATGGTAACGCCGCAGGCGACTACGGCAACTCCTGGGGGCAGAGTCACACCGTCGCCGGGCCGAACGACAGGTACCTGGACCCGGAAATCAAATATATAACCAGGATTGAGCGGGGGTCTCCGCTGAAAAATGCCGCCTCTGACGGTGGCGATATAGGCGCGACCGTGCTGAAACGTTACGGGGAGTCCGGGACTCTGTATGGTGAGTCCGGGTTTGAGCGGTTGACGGACCGGGACCTGTGGCCGTGGCCCAACCAGTACCGGATACAAAACGATATGGGTGCGTACGTCGGGCCGCCGGCGGGCGTAAGGGGTTTCTGTGCGCCCGGTACCAACCTGACGAAGTATGTCTGGGAGTATCTGGGCAACCCCGTTCCCGACGATCTTTACCGGCAGTGGTATTTTGCGGAAGGTACTACCCGCGATAACGGCACGGACGGGCGCTTTGAGGAATGGATTTGTCTGCAGAACACCGATGACCGCGACGCCTGGGTAACCCTTTATTACATGCTTTCCGACGGATCTGTACGGGTACAAGAGACATGCCTGAGGCCGAGGAGCAGAGCCACCGTAAGCGTCAACGAATATCTGGGGCCCGACCGCGACACTTCGGTACTGGTTGAAAGCAGCGCGCGTGTCGTGGCTGAGAGACCGATGTATTTCAACTACGGGGGGTGGTGTACTGGAGGCCATGTAACGGCCGGTGCCACGGAGCCTTCGAAGATCTGGTATTTCGCTGAAGGTACAACCCGTGATAATCCACGTGACGGACGGTTTGATGAGTGGTTGTGCCTTCAAAACCCTAACAGCACTGAAGCCCGGGTGAGAGTCTCATATATATTTGCAGCAGGTGACGTTGTTGAATGTGAACATACTGTACCGGCAACCGGCAGGAAGACACTCGAT
Source organism: Actinomycetota bacterium (assembly GCA_016927325.1). Lineage (GTDB taxonomy): Bacteria > Actinomycetota > Geothermincolia > Fen-727 > Anoxymicrobiaceae > JAFGMY01. The sequence continues at coordinate 47,646 of JAFGMY010000043.1, forward strand.
GTGGAGGCGGAAGTTGGTTCGGAGCGTGATGTCTCTATTGTGGTGGGAAGCGATATCCCCATTGTTGCCGAGCGGCCGATGTACTTTGACTATCACGGAAAGTGGACGGGTGGTCACGTTGTAACCGGTGAAGTGTCCGCGGCGACCCGCTGTTACTTTGCGGAGGGGACAACCAGGGACAACCCGGTTGACGGAAGTTTCGAGGAGTGGATATGCATTCAGAACCCGAATGATGACGAGGCTTGTATTACTGTGATATGTGATACAGACAAGGGTGCTTCGTCTTCCACCGATATCCGTTTGCCGCCACGAACCAGGACAACTCTGGATATCAGGGATATCGCCGGACGGGAAGTGGATGTTTCAGTCGAGATGCATTCCAGCGTCCCTGTTGTCGCCGAGAGGCCTGTTTATTTCAACTACCGCGGGCATATTACGGGTGGACACGATTCATGCGGGGTTGCGTCTCCCGCCAGGAGGTTCTACTTCGCCGAAGGGACCACCAGGGATGGGTTTGATACCTGGGTTACCGTACTGAACCCACAGGATTCTCCCGTTGTCGTAAGCTTTACTTATCTTCTGGAAGATCATGAACTGAGTATCACTGAAACAATGAATGCTCACTCGAGAACGACCCGGGATATGAGATTGGACGCGGGGGGCGGTATCGATGCTTCCGTGATTGTTGAGGGAGACAAGGCCATTGTCGTCGAGAGGCCGATGTACTTCATCTATCACGGCTGGTGTGCGGGGGGACACGATTCAACGGGTTTTCGTGATCCGCTTGAATGAGTTGATCCCGCTGAAAGAGGGTTCCTCCAGACGATCCGGCAGCCAGGTGATACAGCTACCAGGTAACCCTTTCGTTCTTGTCTTTAAGCCAGCCTATTCTCACTCTGCCCGGTGCGCGGAATCCCGGAACGTAAGGTTTGATATCCAGAAGCGGGGTCCCATCAAGGACGTCTATGTTTTCGACTTCCAGAACGTTGCCGTCGACTTTAAGCAGTTTTACGACGGATATGCCTATTGGATTAGGCCTGGCAAAATGCCTGATCGCGAAGATGCCATGCGGCTCACCGTCCAGAAAAGGCTTTCTTGTAAGCTGGACATCCTCCGGGCCTCCCGCAAGGTGAAAATAGTAAATGAGCTTTATATGCGAAAACCCATCGATATCTTTCAGGCCCTCTTCATATTCTGAATAAACGACGACCTGCCCCTTCGCTTTATCCGCAAAGGCAGGCTGAATGGGAATCCCCTCCGTCTTCTTGAAGGGAGAGTGGATAATGCCAACCGGTTTCATCTCTATAATCGGGCTGTAGTCACCGTGCAAGATTACCTCCCAGGTTTGATTGCACACTGCAACTATATCTTATATTTAAACGGAAGCACGCGCTCTGGGTCAACGAGGTCCCGCGAAGGCCGCGGTTCATCGGTGCCGCTTTGTCCTCCGAAGACGGTTTACGCTTTTTCCCGGGCTCCGAATCTGCTTAAACCGGTCATTTAACCATAGGCCGGTCCGGCCCGGGACGACACCGTTACCCTTGCGAACCCGCTATTCCCTGAAGGCAACGGGCTCAGAATATTCTGCATCGGACACCCGATGGTCGCCGAGCGCTTTGTACTGGAACTCAACCGCCGGCGTGTACCGCCAGGCTGCCCACGACTCGATCGGTCTTGATCCCTGAGCCGGAAAAAATGAAGCAAAGGGGCCGGGTTTTATCACCGGTCCCTTATTTATATGAAAGCAGGTTGTAAAAAATGAGTTCGTTTAGTATATGATAAAAAAGTATGTATGCTTTGTTGATTCTTTGATGCAGGTATTCGCCGGCAAGACGCCGGCATGCATGAAGTGCCGTTCGATTTCAGAAGACTGGTTATATGTGTAATTTATGCTTGAGAACGTAATTCCGAACAACGCGAACTTCATAGCCATGGCGCTGGGCGCATCGCTATTACTGGGATGGGGTGCCGGCCTGCTGTGCAGGAAAATAAAAGTACCGATGGTTGTGGGGTATATAGTCGTCGGGATAATCGTCGGAAAATCGGTTCTCGGGGTATTCAACGGAGGTAACATCGAGGGGCTGGTTTACTTCACTTATATCGCCCTTGCGGCAATCGGCTTCGATATCGGAGGAGAACTCGCCTGGAGGAAAGTGAGAGCGCTGGGAAAGTCGATTATATCGATTTCTCTTCTTGAAACACTGGGAGCCTTCATTTGTGTAACCCTGGCGGTTTACATCTACACAAGGGAGCTTTATATCGCGCTGGTGTTCGGCGCGCTGGCTACCGCTACCGCCCCGGCGGCCACCGTGGACGTGCTGAGGGAATACCAGTCGTCCGGCCCTTTGACCACCACGACGTTTGCCGTGGTTGGAATCGACGATGCTTACGCGGTGATAATCTATTCTTTCTCGATATTTCTGGCCAAGACGATCATTACGCACAAGGATTTGAACGTCCTGGAGGCCATCTATAGACCGACAATGGATATAGTCGGGGCGGTAGCCCTCGGATTCGCGGTGGGGGTAGTATTCCTTTTCCTGATACGCAACTACACTGCCAGAAGAGGCTTGCTGGTAATGACCTGGGGCGCGATAATTCTTGTCACCGGCCTTGCGAATTTGCTTAACATATCACTGATACTGGCTAATATGTCCCTGGGACTTACGGTAGTCAACGTCACCCGCTGGAAGCGTGAAGACCTTTTTAACCTGATGAGAGAGACGACACAGCCGTTTTTCGTGATATTTTTCGTTATCGTGGGAGCGCAGCTGGATGCGGCGAAACTACTCGGCCTCGGGGTCATAGGCGTACTTTATATTGTTTTCAGATCATCCGGGAAGATGGGGGGAGCTTATCTGGGTGGAGTGATATCGAATTCTCCTGAAAATGTTAAAAAATATCTGGGTTTGTGTCTGTTTTCACAGGCTGGTGTAGCGATCGGTCTGGCGACGCAGACGCAGATAACTTTCGGCGGCGGACGGTTCGGCGCCGCCGGGGTGGAGCTTGGCGTCATGGCGATAAGCGTTATCGCGGCCACGTCGCTGGTGTTCCAGCTTATCGGGCCGTCTAGTACGAGGTACGCTATTTTCAAGGCGGACGAGGCTAACATCTAAAGAGAGGGGTGTATCGATATTATGTTCGATACGGAACAACAGGATGAGAACACCTACCCTTACCTGGAAGGAAGGGTTGACGATGTCATGGCGACCGAGCCGTTGATTGTGGTTGAGGACGAGCCGATACAGAAGCTTATCGAAATTTTTATCGAGTACCAGTTCTGCGGTATGCCGGTGGTGAACTCGAAAGGAAACCTGGTGGGTGTGGTAAGAGACTCCGACCTTGTGTCGATATTCGCGCGCAAGGAACCGGCCACGGTCAAGTCGAGCAAGGTCAAGGACATTATGCATGTCCCGCCTTTTACGATCGGCCTTGGCGATACCGTTCAGAAGGCGGTGTCGAAGATGTTCGCCGACGGCACGAGGTTCCTCGTTGTCATAGACAAGAACAAGGATATCGTCGGCGTGGTGACACGAATCGACCTGGTGAAGGCGATTCGCTTCCGGGAAGACGACAACTGAGAGCAGTTTACGGGAGTGGTCCCGGACTACGAATCCTTTAGCATATATGCTGATGCTAGAATCGGCTGCGGCCTTTTTCTTACCTGCCTCCCCGGGTATTAATACACATGCTCTGTTCGCACTGCATATTGATTATGGGAAAGTGGGAGAATAGAACGAAACAGGTTGAGGTTAACCCCTGGAGGTTAAAATGTCGGATGTTTACTTTGCGCCGGTGGGAGCTTTCAAGGACAAGGGGCTTATCCAGAAAATACCCCTGTTGTTCAGAAAAGCCGGTTCGAGTGAAATAATCGAGGACGGCGACCTGGTTGCGGTCAAGGTGCATTTCGGTGAGCTGGGATCGTCGTCATTCATTCCCGGTTTCTATGTGAGGGAGATTGTGGAGGCGGTTAAAGTTGGGGGAGGAAAGCCTTTTCTAACTGATACCGGCACACTTTACCTGGGTAAAAGGAGAAACGCTTACGATCACCTGAATACGGCACGGTCCAACGGCTTCACCCAGGCGAGTACTGGGGCTCCCGTAATTATAGGTGACGGTCTGCGGGGGTCCGATGTCAAGCAGGTGGAAATATCAGGTGATTATTTCGACCATGTGGATATAGCCGGAGCAATCGCCCAGGCCGATTCACTGGTTGTGGTTACGCATATCACCGGACATGACCTGACCGGATTCGCGGGTACCTTCAAAAACCTGGGGATGGGTGCGGTCGGACGAAAGGTAAAACTTGCCATCCATGAGGCGGTTAAACCTGTAGTAAAAAAGGATGACTGTACCGCGTGCGCGGTATGCGTCAAGAACTGCCCGGCTGATGCGATAGCCATCGATCCCAAGGACAGGATAGCCGTAATAGATCTGGATAAATGCATAGGCTGCGGTGAATGCGTCGGTGTTTGTCCCGAGCGTGCGGTGGTGGTTAAGTGGTCCGGCGAAGGGGAGAAAGCGAACATGAAGCTTATCGAGGCCGCGTCCGCGGTCGTTCGCCAGAAGAAGGGCAGAATAACCTATTTCAGTTTCCTGCTGAACGTTTCTCCCAGTTGTGACTGCTGGAACTACAGCAAAGCGCCGATGGTGCCCGATATCGGGGTTCTGGCGTCCAGTGACCCGGTTTCGATTGACCAGGCGGCGGCGGACATGGTGAAAAGCGCGCCCGGCGGCATTAACGAAGCTTTCCGCGACCCGGAACTCAGGTTCAAGGTTCCAGCCGGCGGCTCATGGGAAGTCCAGCTTAAAAAGGCGGAGGAGATGGGTCTTGGTGAAAGGGAGTACCGTCTTATCAATATAGACGAATAACCGTTTCCGCTTTTCAACCGGCTTTTTACCGTTACCTGCTTTTATGGGCGAGGGCCGCCCGCTTCACGGGAAAGACGCGTTTTCAGCCTATAAGAAGGATGGCCTCCATCATGCCAAACGGTTCAATTCCGGATTCGTCACTTTCGCCGGATACTCCCTCCCAGCCAAGTGACCTGTTGAGCACGTTGAAATTTACACCCAGACCCGACGCCGATGGTCTCGAAAGTTCGGGGTGCCTGCATTTGCCCTTCTCTTTCAGCGCTTCGCAAATATCGTCATCGGCGCAGTAAAGTTCTTTGCACGAACCACCGGCGAACCCCCTGGAGTTTTTATATCCGGCAAGTGCTGCGGTTTTCTCGAGGCTTGTCAGGAGTTTATGAATATGCCGGGAGAAATCGTGCCTTTCGTCGGAGTTCAATATCCGCATCGGTATATCGAACTTCAGGACGAGAGCGGTTTCATACCCGCTCAGCAGTTCCTTGAACTGGCCTGACTTCATCGCGTGGGGCGGGCAGCTCAATGCCGAGCCGTACCCCGGGCACCTGGACAGCCCGCAGATATTTCCAAGGTCTTCATCGATTACGATCGTCTCGGCTGAAATAAGCCGGACATCACTCGCACCGGCATCCAGTGCTTCTTTCTTCAGGTTGTCAATCAGTTCGGAATTCATGATTCCACATTATACGATATGAAATCGATCGCAGAACAGGAGTTCATCTCTTGAAAACATGTCGGATACTGAAGACGTATGCCGGTTGAAGCAATGATGATGTTTCTTGTTGAAGTTCCACCAATGGTATCATTCAACATGCGGGTTTTCAGAGAAGAGGATTGGGTCAGGAAAACGGAGGAGAGATGATTTATACAATTACACTGAACCCTACGCTGGACATAACTTACGTGGTTGACCGCATCGAGCCTGAAGGGTCGTTTAAAGCCAGGGAAGTAATCAAGACCCCCGGCGGCAAGGGAATTAACGTCTCCATGGCACTGATGGCGATGGGAGTGGACTCGATATGCATGGGCTTGATGGGTGGATTCTCGGGCGAGGAGGCGACTGAACTCCTCCAGAAAGAGGGCCTGATATTGCAGATGGTAAAGATCGCGAATGCCACCCGTACTAATGTTGTAATACTCGGACGCGACGACTGCAAAGAGCTTATTATTAGGGCCGATGGGCCGGTTGTGGAAGAAGAGGAGACCGAAAAGCTGACCGGCCTGTTTCTGAGGATAGCGCACTCACCGGAGATACTGGTTCTTTCCGGTTCACTTCCCCGAAGCGTAAACAGTGACATTTATCGTTCGCTTATCAGGGGGGCCAAAGAACGCGGGGCGAAGGTTTTCCTGGATGCTTCGGGCGAACCCCTGAGACTGGGGATAGAGGCTGCCCCTTACCTGATAAAGCCGAACAAGAGGGAGTTGGAGGAGCTCGCGGGCAGGAGTTTTAAGGATAATGATGAGATAATAGACTTCTGCAGGAATCTTAACGCGGGGGGTATAGAGAGAGTTGTCGTCTCCATGGGAGCAGGTGGGGCGATTCTGGTGACCGGCGAGGGCGTCTGGCGGGGAACCGTCCCGGTGGTCAGGGAGGACACGGTAGGAGCGGGGGATTCCATGGTGGCGGGATTCGCCGTTGGATTGACCCGTTCCGAGTCGGTGGAGGAGACCTTTCGAACCGCGCTTGCCTATTCGGTATCAGCGGTAATGAACTCGGGACCCTGGCTTACGGAGCCTGAAACATACAGGAAGGCATATCCGCTGGTACGGGTGGAAAGGACAGGGTAGCCAGTGAGTAGTTTACCGGCGGGTGACAAGAGGGCTGTTGTCCTGCTAAGCGGTGGAATAGACTCCGCTACCGTGCTGTGGCTTGCGAAGTCCCGCGGGTACGTACTGTTCGCAATGACGTTCGACTATGGCCAGCGCCACAGGATGGAAATAGAGTCCGCTGCAAAAATCGCAAAGTCGGCTGAAGTACAAGAGCACCTGGTGTTTTCACTTGGAATGCACCTGATCGGAGGTTCCGTACTCACCGGTACGGGAGAAGTCCCGAAAGACCGCCTGGATGGAGTCGGGGGCGGGGAGATACCCGTCACCTATGTCCCGGCAAGAAATACTGTTTTTCTTTCGATAGCGCTCTCATGGGCCGAGGTGTTGGGCGCCGGCTATGTATTCATCGGAGCCCACGCCGTTGATTACTCCGGGTATCCCGACTGCAGGCCGGAGTATATCCAGGCTTTTCAGAGCATGGCGGACCTTGCCACCCGGAGAGGTGTGGAAGGTGATCCCATCAAGATAGAAGCGCCGCTGATAGACATGAACAAATCTGAAATCATCAAACTCGGAGCGGTCCTCGGCGCCGACTTCTCGATTACTACGAGTTGTTACGATCCCGACGACTCGGGAAAGGCCTGCGGCCGTTGTGACAGTTGCCTTATCCGAAAGCGCGCCTTCGGGCACTCAGGCATTGAAGACCCCACGGTTTACCTTGAACAGTGAATTTCGTCGACTTCAGCCGATCTGGCGACAGTGCTGTTAAACAAAAACTTTCGGCTGAAAGACGACATCGGCATACTGCTGATTTCAGTTTCCGGACACTATGCCTTTTCAGACGCACGGTACAAACTGTCAGCCGTGATATAATTTTGACGCCATCGCCGGATCGACACATATTGCTGGCCTTAGATGTCTTTTAACCGTAATGACGTGTTCTTTGGAGTAGGGGGTATTCCGTATGAAAGTAATAGTTGTTGGAGCGGGACCGGCCGGCCTTGCGGCCACTTACACATTAAAGAAGCAGGGTGCCGACGTTGTTGCTCTGGAAAGTACCGACAAGCCTGGAGGCAGGGCCCAGGGGCTGGAAAAAGATGGCTATGTATTTGACATGGGTGCCCAGTTCCTAGGCAAACACTATGAGACGACCTTCAGGTTCTGCCGTGAACTTGGAATGATGGACGATGTCATTCCGTTCAATTTCAAGGTTGCCATCTACAGAAAAGGAAAGATGTACCCCCTGAGCATGAACATGAATCCCGTGGAGCAGCTTAAAATGATCCCGGATTACCTGCGGTTCAGGGCGATTTCGATTAAGGCGATTTTTGAGATGGCCAGGATGATGCCCAGATTAATGCAGAGAATGCCCGCCGCTTTCAAAATGGACTTTCTGGCCATGAGCGACGTCGATTACCTGAGCATCGCCGATTTTGTCTTGCGTTACGGCGGGAAGAGCGCGCTCGAGGAAGTGTTTCAGATGCTGATGGCCGGCCTTACCCTTGGCGAGCCCGAGGACATCGGCGCGGCACACGGGTTATCCCTTTTCAACTTCGGCCGGGGTCTTCTCGCTTTGAAGCACGGCATGGGCTCGCTGACTGACAGTATTTACGATGCTTGCAAGGACAAAGTCAAGCTGTCCACTCCGGTAAAAAAGATTGTCATCGACGGAAAATATATCAAGGGTGTGGAGACGGAGGACGGGTTCCTGGAAGCCGACCATGTCATTTGCGCTACTACCGCGGGGACGGTAAGGCGCCTGACGCCGGATCTCCCGGACGCGATACGGAAGCCCCTCGAAATGGTCAAATACAGTTCGACCAGGCACGTCGTATTCGCGCTGGAGAAGAGGCTCCTTCCCGAGGGCTGGTATCCTCTTTCATTCTCCAGGCAGGTCGGATCTTTTCTTCCGGCAATTGTTGACAGTTCATGCAAGTCTCCCAACCATGCGCCACCGGGGGCCGGACAGATCCACTGCTTTACCTATGGCAGGAAGGCCGCGGATTATAACGATGTCCCGGAGGAAGAGCTGAAGAAGCTTATGATAAAAGAGGTCCAGAAGTTCTTCCCGAACATGCCGGACACTCCATTGTTTTCAGTATACTGCAGGTGGGATGAGGCCATCTGCCTTGAACCGCCAGGAATGCTGAACGCTATCCGCCGAATGAAGATGGAGGGCATGAAGAAGGTAAGGGGACTGCACCTTGCCGGTTCATACATGCGTCTTCTGTCTTCGGTTGAAGGGTCATTGGCGAGTGGCGTCGACGCCGCTTATGAAGTGTTGAAGTAGTCGGGATTGATTGGATGGAGGGCCCGGCCGGGCCCTCCATTCTTTATGGAGGTGCTCCAATGGAGTTTCTGGGCGGAAGGCTGGAAATAATTGACGGCGACATCACAAAACTGAAGGTCGATGCGATAGTTAATGCCGCTAATAAGTCTCTTCTGGGAGGGGGCGGTGTCGACGGCGCCATCCACAGGGCGGCCGGACCAGGGCTCCTCGAGGAAACACGCGGCCTGGGTGGCTGCAATACCGGGGAGGCTAAGATCACCGGCGGTTATGATCTCCCCGCAAAGTATGTTATTCACGCGGTCGGGCCGGTGTGGCACGGCGGCAACTCAAACGAGGACGGGCTGCTCGCCGGCTGCTACACGAACAGTCTTCAACTGGCGGTTGAGAACGATGTGCGGACGATCGCGTTTCCATCGATAAGTACAGGGGTATACGGTTTTCCGATCGAAAGGGCTTCAAGAGTTGCCCTGGGTGGGATCGCCCGGTTCCTCGAGGATCACGAAACGATTGAAAAGGTGGTCTGTTGCTGTTACGGCCGGGCTGATGAGAAGGTCTATGAGACCACCGCAAACGAGGTGTTGTAAGCGGGATCATGACGCGGGTTCGAAACAGACGTTGCTCTTTCACTCTGATTCACAAATAAGCGGTAACTGAAAGGAAAAGAAATATGACTGACAGGGATCTCTACCGCGAGTTATCGGAAAATATCGGTATGAGAAACTCTCAAATAGTGCCGCGCCTGTTTGAACTTATTGCCGATAAAAGGGAAGCCGAACTGCTTCTGGCTCTGCCGTCTTCTGCCGGTGATTACGCGGGGGCCTCGGGAGTTTCTGAAGATGAAGTCGAGCATATGCTGGAAGATCTTTTCGTAAAAGGCGTCGTCTTCAAAAAAAGAAGCGGAAAAGGAGTGCTCTTTCGAATGAGCCGCGACGTCGTCCAGTTTCATGATGCCTCGATTCTGTGGCCGGAAGCTCCGCGTGCTTTTCTCGACCTGTGGCAGGATTTTATGGATGAAGAGTGGCCGGTCATTTCAGAGAAGGCGCAGAAGTCCGGTACCAGGCCGGTAGGCAGAGTTCTGCCGGTTGGGGAGTCGATCGACGATAAGCAGCAGATCCTGGCATGCGAGGACGTAATCCGGATCATAGACAGCGCCGACAGGATTGCGGTCACCAACTGCACCTGCCGGCTTACAGCACGAAAATGCGACGCGCCTGTTGAGATTTGCCTGCAGGTGGATGCCGCGGTGGAATACACCCTGGAAAGGGGTACCGGGCGGGAAGTAGACCGCGAGGAGGCCCGTAGATTGATCTACGAGGCGGAAGAAGCCGGCCTGATTCACGCAACCATGAACAGGGAGGGGAATCTGCACTTCATCTGTAACTGTTGTCCCTGCTGCTGCATGGTCTTTCCCTTGCTCATTCACAGAAACCTGAACACCTGCGACCCGAGCAGGTATCGAGCGGTGGTTCGGGCTGCGGATTGCACCGGCTGCGCCGAGTGTTTGGCAAGGTGTTACTTCGGGTCAATATCCATAGATCAACAGTCAGGTGTTGCTTCTGTTACAGCCGGTTCCTGTATGGGGTGCGGCTTATGCAGTTCCACCTGTCCCGAGAACGCTATATCGCTTGTCGAGGTTCGCGACGCCGATTTCATACCTTCCTGAAAAATTAACACCGGTGAAATCACGACAACTCACCCAAAGCACTGAATAATGCAACCTATCACTGAAATGCATTCGCTTAATAAAATGATCCCGGCACAAACAGGAGATACTCAAGAATGTAATCTCTAAAATGATCGTAGAATCCGGCATCACACGCGCTTCAACGCAAAGCTTAATATCTTTACGGCGGTTTGCTTGACCTTTCCACTGTTACCGATCACAAGCACAGTGCCGCGCCCGTACGCTTAATGAAAGAGTAAGCATCCCGGCACACTGAGACTCGGTTCGACTAACTTGAGACTCTTCCAGGCAGTGGTAGCCTTATTCAGATTTTATGCGGCCGGCCGGGTTGTTATTTGCCGAGCTTTTTGTCAGCCTTGTTAGCTGCCTTCAAAGCCTTTTCGGCCTTCTTGGTAAGTTTTCTTGCCTTCTTGTCGAGTTTCTTGGATTTCTTGCGGAGCTTCTTCGCCTTCCTGGCTTTCATGTCAATTCTCCCCTCGTCTTGGTCTTTTGACTATCCTTATCATAGGGCAAGCATCAGGCCCAAAATAAAACTCTGAGCAAGATTGAACGCGGTACAAATTTATCAATATGCTCTTGCGCTCTGTGAATAATACCAGCTAACCGTTTCAGTTAACAGTACTTATCAACTATGTTTCATGCAGTTAATAACGGGTGTAAACATTATCGATCATCCGGTATTATGCCTCATTTGAGGCAAGCAACACAAGATTCTCAAGGCAATATCATAAATGTAATTTAATTGATTGTCACGTATTCAATGCCTGAGGGCTTTGACATTCATTGAATTAAGGCCGCGGTTTCCACCCTTGTTCAGTACAGTTGCCGGGTCCACGGGCATCAGCTATCGACCTTTAAGTTAAGCCGCCGCCTTTTGCTTTCAGTGGGCCATTCGGTTGAGTTCAAGACGGAAATGTGTTGAAAAGTCTTATTGCCGCCGCAGTTTGATCCGTTTCTTGATATAGGGACACATGAAATCAATGGCTGGGTGGCTTTTCCTCTCCAGGCTTGATGTTCATGCCGGCGGCGGCGATGTGGAAAGTGGTGCTCAAGATGGCTGCGAAGAAGGTGCTTCTCACCGTTGCATCGGGAACGACAGGGACTGAAGCGTTCCATGAACTGCTTCGCAGAAGGGGTAAATACGAAATCAGGCTTCTGGTCCGGCCGTCAAGGATCAACACCGCGAACTTCAAGAAATATGGAAAGGCTGAAGGCGTTGAGATAATCCGGGGTGATCTCACCAGCAGGCCGGATGTTCTCAAGGCAGTCTGTGATGCCGATTACATACTGCACACGGTTGCGATAATTCCTCCCGCTGCGAACGATCTGCCGGGTCTCGCTGCGAAAGTAAATGTTGAGAGGTCGAGAAACCTCGTTGAAGCGGTAAAAGCCTGCTCGGGGCAGGACACGGTCCGTCTCGTGAGTGCAGGCACTGTGGCGGAGTGCGGTGAGCGGCGGCCGCACAACAAGCTTATGAATGCTTCCGACCCGGTCGGGACAGGGGCATGCGACCACTTGGATTGAAGAAGACGACCAGGAAGGTATCGAGTGCTCCTTCGGGCCCAGGGAAAACCGGGAGAGGATACCGAACTGGAACTGATACGAACCGCCAGTAACTTTAAGGCATGGCGGCTTGATCATAAATATGGCGGTGGGGTTTGAGAAAAAGGAGTAGCCGCCTTTCTCTTAGCTGGAGGGATTGCCTATGGTCCCATCCGGGCCCCACCGTCCTTACTTCTCACGACAACCAATCGTCAAAACTCACATGTTAATTAATGGCTTGATCCTATTGCGATCCTTCATTAGGTGAAAAGAGCAAGCGGTCGACACAAGTAAAACAGGTTCATAATAGTGAAGCAGCGTATAAGATATTAGGTCTTGTTCAACACGTTGGAAAATATATTTCCAGCGGAGGCACAGTTGAGAACATATACAAAGAAGCTCCTTCGTGATCTCTTGACCGGGAAAGCCCAGTTAATTGCGATTATCGTGGTTGTTGGGCTTGGGGTCACTCTTTTTACAGGTATATTCACCGGTTCCCGTAGCCTCGGGGACTCCGTCGATTCCTTTTACTCAAAGACCGCTTACGAGGATTTCTCGGTCACAGTAGTTTCTGTCCCTCCTGAAGTTGTCATCGAAGCCGAGAAACTTAAAAATGTGGAAGCTGCCCAGGGGCGCCTGGTTGTTGAGACTCTGGGCAGGGTAAAGGACACATCTCTTACCATAAGGGTGGTTACCGTTCCCGACGGCGAACGACCGGGCGTCAGCGGTTTGGAGGTGGAAGAAGGGGATTACCTTGGATCTGAAAATAAGGGGTCCTGCCTGGCGGAATATCATCTGGCTGAGGAGTTCAACATCGGGCCCGGCGATACAATAGGCTTGAAGGGTGATCGGGGGCAAACTGATTTCTTGATCACGGGAGTAGTGGCAAGTCCGGAGTACCTGAGGCTGGCAAGGGGCAGGACTGAATTGGTTACAGACCCGAGGCAGTTCGGAGTCGTCTTCCTTAAGTTCGGTGATGCCTTAAGGCTTTTCGATTACCCCGAACAATACAATGAGGTCCTTTTTAAAGTCAGTGATCCCGGACAGATCGAGAGCACCATTAGGTCCGCTGAGTCTCTCCTGGCACCGTTCAATATAATTGCCGTTACTATGGGCGAAGAGAGAATGAGTGCTTCAATGATGAAGCTCGATGCTCAGAACCAGCAGAGCATGGCCTTGTTTTTCGGCCCTCTTTTCCTGGTTGTAGCCGCGTTGACCCTGTTTGTATCGATAACCCGGCAGGTCGTTCTTCAGCAGCGGCAGATCGGCATATCCCGTGCTCTGGGATACGGGAAGAAGAGTGTACTGTTTCACTATATGGGATACGGAGCCGTTCCGGGATTCATCGGTTCCTGCCTGGGTATCATAGGCGGCTATTTCATGGGGAAATGGATTTTAGGTGTCCTTCTCGGGGCGCTCGGTGTACCTCCCATTTACAACAGTCACGTTTATTGGGATATTGCGCTGTTGGGTGCGGCCACAGGGATCTTGTTTTCAATGCTTGGTGCGATACTGCCGGCGCTGCGCGCGGCCAACATGAGACCTGAGGAGTCTATAAGAACCGAAGCCGATATTTCTCATCGCTACAAGCGCAGAAGCGTAAACAAGCAGGAATCAGGTGCAGCGGCGATACCGGCCTGGTTATATTTATCTTTCAGGAATATCGGGCAGAACTGGCGCCGTGTGACTTTGACATTCTTGTCGATAACCATGACCGTGGCGATGTTGATTGCTTTAAGCGCCGGGTTGGACTCCGTTGGTTACTCATTCGACAAGCACATGAACGAAGTATTGAAATGGGACGTAATGGCGGTTTTTCAAGAGCCCCAAACAGCCAAACTATTAACCGAAATAAAAGGGATAGACGGCATAAGGGAGATCGAACCCGGCGCGGTGTTTCCGGCGCGGATACTGTCCGCTGACGGTTCGGCCGACATTGAGATGCAGGCACTTTCGAGAGGCACGGTCATGCATCGGGATCTTGCCTATGGTGATTCGCAGAGATGGCCCGGACCCGGAGAGATAGTACTTCACAAAGGGGTATCGCAAAAACTTGGTGTCCGGACCGGCGATACCGTCAGTATTAAAACTGAAATCGGAACTGTGAGGGCGGAGGTTACGGGCTTTGTCAACGAAATATTCGGGAACGTTGGTTATATGGACCTCGGATATATCAGGGACCTTGCCGGCGTTGATATTTTCAATACGGTTCTTCTCAAAATCGATCCCTCCGGACAAGATGATGTCCTTGATTCATTGGGCCGGACTCCTGGAATCGCCAGAATGATAACGATGGATCAGATGCGCGGGTACGGTGAGACCATTGCCGGGGTGATATCTTCTTTCGGGAACATACTTCTGGTAATGGGATTTATCATCGGTTTTTCCATAGTCTTTACCATGGTGACGATAAATGTTCTGGAAAGAAGCCGGGAACTGGCCACCATGCGGACGCTCGGTGCCGGGGGAGGAGTAATCTTCGGATCTTTGAGTGTTGAGACATTACTGATATGCATTGCCGCGTTCGTGCCGGGTGTACTGATTGGAAGGGTTCTCGAATGGGTCTTGATAGAAAAGACTTTGTCGACAGACTTCATCAGCGCGACTTCTATTCTTCATGTTGTGACAGTATTGATTATTCTGGCGGGGCTCCTGGCCGCGGCTTTTCTGTCTGAACTGCTGCCTTACAGGTGGATAATGAAGCTCGATCTGGCGAAAGCAACTAGAGAAAGACGCGGATAACTTGAATCGGAACGGTTGTAACTCATTATTAAGTGGCAGTCAGTGATCCTTTGAAATGCCTTCCCATGCCAGAGCGGCGGCCCCTATTACCCCCGCTTCGTTTCTCAGCTTGGAAAGCAGGATCGGGATTCCTTCAACTAATACTCGTATTCCCAGTTCAATGACCGAGTCCCTCACCTGGTCGATAAACAGGTGCCCGGACTCGGATACTCCACCACCCAGGACAACTATCTTCGGGTCGAAGATATGGATAAAATCTACGATGCCCTCTGCTAGATAGGTTGACCATGTCTTAATAGTTCGCAAGGCTGTTTCGTCACCCTGTTCGGCCGCTGCCGTCACCAGTTTGCCGGTGATCATATCCGGATCACCGCCAGCCATTTCAAGAAGAATGGTATCCGGATTGTCTTTAGCTAATTCGGCACCCTTGCGACCCATTGCCGTGCCGGAAGCTAGCGCCTCTAAACAGCCCCTCCGGCCGCAGCCGCACAGAGGCCCGTTCGGGTCGATGATTATGTGTCCAAGTTCCCCCGCCACGCCCCGGTTACCCCTCAAGAGGTTTCCATCCGTATATACTCCGCCTCCGACACCGGTACCCAGCGTAATATATACAAAGTCATCTACGCCCTTGGCGATACCAGCGAACCTTTCACCAGCCGCCGCTCCATTGGCATCGTTATCGAGAAATGACGGCAGGCCGGACGCTTCCTCCGCGATCATCTTCAAGGGCACCATACGCCAGGCTATGTTTGGTGACTCTATCAAGACCCCGTCCTTGCGGGAAATATACCCGGCGGCCGCTATACCGACCGCTTTTATATCGAGCCCTTTGCCGCGGCACCTGGATGTTTCGTTTGCCACCAGTTCACGGAACGTTTTTACCATTTTGTCGCCGTCATGTGCGGGCGTCTGCAGTTCACTTTGTTCCAGAATCTCGCCTCTGGTGCTAACGGCTGCCGTAGCTATTTTTGTCCCCCCTGCATCTATTCCAAGGAGACATTCACGGCCATTGTCTTGAGGAGCCATATGCTTCACCGCCTTGTTGTTCAAACGGCTTTAAGTTACCAACAATTGATTTTGACACCTGATCCTCGATACCTCTGCACCGCCGGGCCAAACAAAGGAAGTTGCCGCCCGCAGAGGACTTGGCATGCCAGGAAAGATATGCGTGAAAATGCAGTTCATATGAAAGACCACAAACCCTTCTGGTTTTGAAAAGGAGAGTATTAAACAAAGAGGAAAATATGAATAACCGGAAGGAACGATCACTGATTAACAGTGTCGGTTAAAAATATTTTTGTTGGAAAGGTGTCTTTTGGCTGAAGATGAGAGCGGGACGCGTTTCAGGATTATGTCCAGTACGCCCGTGTTGCTGCTGGCCGTTCTGGTAGTGTTTATCGACTCGCTGGGTTACGGTGTCGTTGTCCCCCTATTTCCCCACTATGCTGAAGTTCTGGGGGCGAACGACCTTGCCCTTGGCTTTCTTTACGCCACCTACGCTATAGCGCTTCTGATATTCGCGGTGCCGATCGGAGTGCTTGCCGACCGGTACGGCAGAAAGCCGTTCATTCTGTTCGGCATGTTCGCGATGTCCGGGTCGTTTGTCTTCTATGCTTTGGCCGACAGTTATCTACTTCTTGTCATAGCCAGGTTACTTGATGGCGCTACCGCGGCGGCGACATGGAGTGCGGCCCTCGCTTTGGTCGGTGACAGGTTTTCAGAGAGCGAGTCGGGACAGAAATACGGTTATCTGTTTTCGGCGATCGCCATGGCGAGTATAGCCGGGCCGCTACTCGGCGGGGTCCTGTATGACGCAGCGGGAATAAGGGCGCCGTTCTTTCTGATTGCGGCCCTTTGCGCTATCGGCGGGTTCATTTCGATATTCCTGCGTGAGGAGTGGAATGTCGAGGCAAAGGGATCGGCAAGATGGAGGAAGCTTCTCGGGTTGGTGCTGGGCAACAGGATGGTAATGATCGCCTGTTTTCTGGAAATGATGCTGGCCATGGGTCTGGGTATCCTGGAACCTCTGCTGCCGGTAAGGCTTGATGAAAAGCTATTGATGTCGGCAACGGCTATAGGCCTGGTTTTCGGTGCAGCCACACTGGCTGAGGGGATAACGAGTCCGTTTTTTGGCTGGGTCTCAGACCGTATCGGCAGAAAGAAGCCGATCATCGCAGGCATAGTTGCCACCGCCTGTATCTTTCCGCTTATGGCTGTAGTTGAAAACCGTGCACTGATTTATATCATAATGGCCGCCGCCGGGGCCGTGTTCGCGATGTTCGGTACGTCCTCACTGCCGCTGGCGACCGATGCACTGGTGGAAAGCGAAGTGGGAGGGGAGAGGCCTCACGGCACCGCGTTTGGTGTTCTGAACGTGGCCTACAGCCTCGGAATGATTTTGGGTCCTATCTGGGGTGGTGCGATTTCAGACGCGGTAGGCCTTTTCTGGGCTTTGATTGTTTATTCCGGGCTGTTGCTGATTACGTGTTTTATGACCTGGAAACTTCTGTAAATAAAAAAAGCATACTTAATTAAATTTCTAAGTACGCTCTCTTTAATTCAGTTATACTCTTTCGCGTGTCCGTCGCCTTGTTTTCACTGCCTATCAAGGGGGTCAGGCAACGCTTACCGCGCGAGTTACTAATTATATCGGAGGGAATTCGCGGGAACTTTAGGTCTGATCACGATTTACTCCGCTTTATGCAGTTTGACAAGCTGTCCACAGACGTGTAATCTTATAGTATCCCTTGGGTGAGTTAGGGGGTTACCGTAGGATCCATTCCACGATTAAATTATGCTTCATGTTCTCGTTTAGTGCCCGGTTCTTTACTGATTATCACGGCTGATTGACAGGCATTATTGAAGTCCCATGTAAATTCCCGGCACCGGGAGTGTCTCTTGAGCGGTTCGTTCGTTATAGATTGTGATGAAGCAAGGGAATGGACGGAAAAGGAAACCCGGCGGACAACAATATTGGCGGATATCTTAAGGTTGGTTGACTGTTTAACTTCTTACTGGACTTAATAGCGGTATACAGCCGTTTTGTAATGTAATATAAACCTAATATATTGAACGGGTCTATTAGATTCACTGCCTATCAAGGGGGTCTGATGCGCATGAGTTCACCGTCCGTCAGAAAACGCATTGCAGTATTAATGGGGATTTCGCTTGTCCTGGGAACGCTGCTGCCACTGGTTTTCGCAACTTCCGCGTTTGCTGCAGATGTAACAAGTATTTCCGGTACTGTTACATTTCAGGAACCGGGCAGTAACGAATCCTGTCTTGTCCATCTGTACAATGCTGATACAGAGGTTTATATAGCTGAAGCTTCTGTTACGAGGTTGGATCTTGGATGGGGAATAATTATCGACGCTACCGGGTATGGGTTCTACAATCTGGAACCAGGCAACTATAAGGTTGCTTTCGATCCTCCATCGAGCAGTGCTTATGGCAGCGAGTGGTATAACAATAAAACAAGTATGGATGCCGCTGATGTCGTAAATGTAGCTGATGTAAATGATGAAAATCCGAACATTAACGCATATCTCGAGAAAGTAAACAGTACAATCTCAGGATATGTTAAAGCACAGGATACAGGGGATCCCGTAACCAGTTTCTATGTACAAGCATATAACGCATCAACGGACGAGCTTGTTTGTCAATCATGGGTATGGGCGGCAGGCGACTATAAACTCAACGGTTTTGCCCCGGGGCAGTATAAAATACTCTACAATCCAAGATACCCTGATACCAGAAGAAACGACCCCTACATGGCGGAATGGTACAACGATAAATATTCCATGGCCACGGCTGATCTCATTACAGTTTCTGGACCTGGGAGCATGGCTCTTCCCGACGTGTTACTGGCACCCGGAGGAAGTATCTCCGGTACGGTCACCGGCGAGGACGGAAATGAACCGGTTGCTGATGCTTATGTCGAAGCCTATAACCTGCAGGGCAGCTTCTGTGGAAGCGCGGACGCGGACGACTCGGGCAACTACGAGATCATGGGACTTCCCACCGGCAGCTACAAGGTCAAGTTCGACTTCCGTGTCGTCAGCGATAAGTATCTCGGTGAATGGTACAGCGACAAGAAGACCCAGGGTGAAGGCGACGCGGTAGCGGTAACCATGCCTGTCAAGACGACCGGGATAAACGCTGTTCTTCAGGGGCACGGGACCGTCACCGGCAATGTAAAAGACTATGCAGACAATCCGCTGGACGTATGCAATGTTTATCTTCGTGACACGACTACGGAAAATGTCGTTGCTTCGGGGCTGACTGACAGTTCGGGTGACTATACGATCAAGCGTGTGCCGGCCGGAACCTATAAGGTCCACTTTGTGCCTTACGATTGTGAAGCTGGCATACACGAATGGTACAACGACAAGCCGGACTTCGCGTCGGGTGATGCGATTACCGTGAATATTTTCCAGACCACGGCCAATATAAACGCAAAGCTCTCTGCTTTCGGGACGATCTCCGGAAATGTTAAAGCTGAGGGCAGCGTAAACCTTAATGGGGTCAAGGTGGAAGCGGTCAGAGTTGACGAGGTCCAGGCTACTGAGAGCGGTTACACGGACGTGGCCGGCAACTACACCATAACCCAGCTGCCCGAGGGTGAATACAAGATACAGTTCAAGCCCCAGGGTGCGACAACACCTGCACCTCCGGAAGGCAGCTACTATGTGAGCGAATATTATGACGATAAGACGTC
>JAFGMY010000044.1 GCA_016927325.1 Actinomycetota bacterium
ATTTCTCAATCATTATCTTCCATTTATGGTACGATTCAAACACAATATATTGATTTTCAGTTGGCAACCTTGCGTATGATTGACAAAGTTCGGTGCCGGATTTCGAAACCCGGGGACTTCACCGAGCAAGTCAGAATACACCACATTTTATAACCAAAGTTACCTGGCCGCACGCTGTTGTCATTGTTATGATGCTTGCATTTCTATTTTCCCGCCGCCGGCTGCGATGAAAACGGCCGATCGGGAGATACGGGCAGAAACTCCATCGAAGTCAGCCCCGGGGAAGAGGGACTTAAGTTCACTGCCGGGGATGACAAAACGGTTGTCTTAAGCTAAAAACTTTCCGCAGAAAACCTCGGCATACCAGTCTACTCCGGTGCTCTAATTGCAAGTGATCCGTCCTCCTCTTGTGCCGAGGCGGATGCCGAAGGCAACATCAAGCGGATAACGGCATACCCGGATACGAATGACCCGGTCCCGTAAGTCAGCCACTGGTACAAAAAGAGGCGTGCGGTTGAACCCGGATTTTCGGACTCCGCCCTGACCGGCAAGGGTACCAGAACAGGAATGCCGTCATTTCAATCGGAACACCTGTGGACAACCGTGACAGTTGCCACAGGTACAGAGTACGCTGCAGAACGACCATACAGGTAACCGCCGCTTCGGCAACGGAAACACTCAACAAGTAAACTCCGACTTTGGCGCCGGGTGTTGAGTGTTCGGTTCCGGCTGATTAACGGATTAGAGAAATGACTTCAACCCGCGATCCCCGGCACCGAACAGGACCGGTCCGCTTCATTCCATCTCCTGCTTCTTGTGAAAGAGCATCTGTTCGTAAATAACCCTGCCGCGCTCGCTTGCCTTGATACCCTTGATATCGACTTCAAGTTCCATTTCGGCGTCGAAATCGTAGTAGTAAGGGTCGGTAACCACATGTACCAGGGGTTTCAAAAACCACTTCACGTCCTTTAGCATATCCAGAGATTCTATGAGCTTGGGATTTCTTATCGTTATCCTGACGGTCCCTTCCTCGGCATGCCAGCTGAGATCAAGCTTCTCAGGATAGTACCTGCCACCCGGTCCCTCCACAAAATCAGACGTCGTCAAAGTCATCGGCAGCCCGTCGCCGGTCAATATCTCGTTCTCCCTGGCCAGGAAGAACACCGGAAGCTTGACCGCGCCGAAGCCGAATACGCCGGCTGTCACCATCTGTGAGAAAATAAGGCTGAAATCGCCCACGTGCGCCCTTCCCCAGTACCAGTGATCTATCATGCCGGCAAGCATGAAGTTGCCCCAGTTGTGGTCGTGATAGACAGTCCCCTTTACTGTGGTGGGATTACCACCTATATTCATCATCCCCTCAACAGTCCCATATGGAACGGGTACCACCCATGCGAAATACTTCGTCTTCCCCGGATCCAGATAAGTCACCGCAGCACCCGGCCTCCATGAAGGGGCCTTCCGCTCAAAAGAAAGGTCGGCCTTGAAGTTCCCCGCCTCGGCATGGAGTTCGTATCGATCGAGGTCTCCCCTGACCCAGCTCGGACCGATCTTCACATCGCAGGAATCCTTTGACGACTGAAACTGGCCGGGCTCCGCGTCCCAGACAGCGCTTCCCCTTTCCCCTTCCGAAGATCTGCTCATTATAAGCACCGAAGGGGCAAGAGGACCTTTGGGTTTTGTATTGGGCTTGGTGCTGAACGTGATAACACAGGTGGACCCGTCTTCGAACTGGCAGTCGAAGTACCACCACTCAAAGGCGTCCGGTTCGTCGGCGGTCCTGTATCCGTCTTCCCACGATTCCACCATGTCCGGCTTTAGACCCATATTTTCTAAAGAGTTCCTGTTTTCCTCAGCGATCTTTTTTCTCAACTCATCTGTTACTTCGAGTTCATGAGCCATGGCGAATCCTTTCCGGTTGTAGTTACTAATCCTGACTTCTGCCTGCCGGCCGGAGTTCCTGTCCGGGACGTAATATTACTTCGCTGTTTCAGCAATGCCGCAGGTGCTAGACTTTACGAAACACTGTTTAATAAGAGAGGGATAAACATGAGCATCGTCTTCGTTGCGGCAGTCGTTTTCGTTAACAACATAAGTACCTCCAGGGAGTTCTACGAGAACATACTGGGCATGAGGGTCGAGATGGACAACGGTCCCAATATTCTGTACGAGGGCGGCCTTTCACTTTGGCAGGAAGACCGGGCGCTTTCAATCATATACGGAACCGACACCGGGAAGGATATGCCCCTGGGTCGGAATAACATCGAGCTTTATTTCGAGTCCGGAGAGCTTGAAGCGGTAAAAGCACAACTGGAAAAACGCGGTATCGGTTTCATACAGGACATCCATGATGAACCCTGGGGACAACGTTCGTTAAGGTTTACCGACCCGGATGGACATATAGTCGAGATCGCGGAACCTATGCCGGCCACCGTCAAGCGATTGGCGGAGGAGGGAATGCCCGTGAGAGAAATTGCGGATAAAACATCAATGCCCCGTGAAACAGTACTGAAAATGCTGGATTAACCGGCTCCATTTCCGCCTGCAGGGTAATACCTGGAACTGGCAGCCTGCGGGTTAACTGCGCCTCGAAATAAGTTATCATTTAACAACAGCGGTAAGCTATTGAGGAAGCAGCCATGCGCATGACTATCATATCGATCCCTGTATTCCTAATAATCGCCTGCTTTTCTCTGGTTATCGGTTGTGGTGACAGCAAAACGACAATCAAGACACCCGAAGGAGAAATCGAAGTAACCGGGGACCACGGCGGCATGACTATCAAAACGGATGAGGGCGAGACTTCCTTTTCAACAATGAGATGGTAACTCTTGAAGGAAGCGGGAGTTAACTGTTGAAATTAAGCATTAATGCGTGCGATGCCATTGGCTGGCCCGCTTTCGACAAGACCGGCCGGAGAACACAACCCAGGACGGCAACTCTGAAGAAACTGCAGATTGGATGGAACAATGCTTAAGGGGATGCTCTATAGAAAGTGCCGGAAATGCGGATGCCCATGGATTGTAAGCAGGCTCTTCAGGTGGGGAAACGGCGGCACAATGGGACTGAAGTTCCAGGAAGTAAAGAGAATGGTGTTACTGAATGCGAACCTGTACGACAACCTGGTTGATGACCTGAACCAGGAAATCGGGCTTCCTGTATGGAACATCCTGTTTGAAGCTTCACGCAACTCCGGCAAGTCCTCGCTTGAAGAAATGCTCTCAGGTCGAGGTTTCCTGAAGAAGGCCGCTGATTTCAGAGTCTTCAGGAGAATGATAATCAGATCATTTAACGAGCTTGCGATCCTTATGGGCTTCGGTTCTTCAAAGACCGAAAAAATAATTCCAGGAGAAGGCGGCATAGCCTACGTGAAGAACCCCTTCAACCTGTATACTTTCACCGGCGCCATCGTCGCCGCCTTTGAGGCCCTTGACGGCATACCTTATGAATGCACATGGAAAGAGATATCCCTGAACGAGTTCCAGGTGACCTGTACTAACTCCGAGTCTAAAAGCTTTGCGGCACCCAGGCTTGAAGAAAAGGTCCCGGTTGTTGTAGAAGGAAACATAAAGCTGGCGCGATGCCCGCGGTGCAACTGTCCGGATCTGATAAGCCAGCTTCTCGAATGGAAATACAATGACGGCATAATCATCAACCGGAAGTCCGGAGACCGCGTCTGCGTATTAGCGTCGACAACACTTGTGGCGGTGTTCCGCGAACTCGCCGAAGAGCTGGGTGATGAAATCTATGACTCGCTGATTTCAAGCCAGCGCAAATGGACGGTAGCGCAACTTCATAACCTCAACGTTGCATCACCTGACTCTACCGCGGATGACGATAAAGCGAAAACGGCCTTTCTAAAATATCTTGAAGATTTTCCGGTTTTTGGTTATGGAAATCCGACTACTCTGGACATCCATGAAGACTTCTGTTCTATAACAATAGAAAACCCGTTCTTTGTCGAGATGCTTGCCGGTACCATTCTGGGGCTTTTTGAAGGCCTGTTTTCCCGAAAAGGTCATATAAGCTGGGAAATCAAAGACCATAAAGTCAACTACAGCATTAAGAAATTACAGTAAATCCCGGGCGTTCTATAAGTTGTGAATTCCTGTTATTTTATCCTGGTGATACCGGTTATTACTTTCAGCTTGTAATGATTACAGATAAAAATCCTGTCAAGCAGCTCAAAGCAGTGTTTCCCTTTTAATCTCCACTCAACAGCATCAAGAAAAATCTGGAGATGAGCCTGTTGCGGCAAAAAAGCAATTGAATCTTTTGCCGGAGTGATACAGGGTGGTATTATTTTCTATAGTTGAGAATGATACTTGACGGCGGCTCTTGCAAGGAGGCTGGTGGAATGGAAAACAATGCGTCTGTAATGGATGAAATGGCGGCTCAAGTTTCCAAAATGTGGTGGCTGTGGCTTGTCCTGGGAATCTTGTGGACGGCGGTTTCTCTGATAATACTTCAGTTTAGTGAGTCCTCGCTTACGGTGGTGGGTGTGATAATCGGCATCATGCTGCTTGTCACAGGTATACAGGAGTTCGTAATGGCGTCTCTGGTCGAGGGCTGGAAGTGGCTCTGGATGATGTTCGGGGTCTTCTTCATGGCAGGTGGAATCGTCGCCCTGGTCTATCCCAAGAACACTTTCGCCGCAGTGGCGGACATGATCGGTTTCCTGTTCCTGCTTGTCGGCACGTTCTGGGTTATTGAATCTTTCGCGGTAAAGCCTGTTAACGAGTTGTGGTGGCTGAACCTCATAGCCGGAATCCTCATGATAGTACTGGCTTTCTGGGCAGCGGGCCAGTTCTTCATTACCAGGGCATACACCCTTCTGGTATTCGCAGGCATGTGGGCACTGGCACAGGGAATGGTGGACATTATCAGGGCTTTTCAGGTTAAGAAGCTCGGCAAGATAGCAGTAAGCTGACCGCAAACAGCAAACAGCAAAGCGGGGCACCACTGCCCCGCTTTTTCCTTTACAGCGTCAAGGACCCGGACTTCAACGAGCCCGCCGGAAATAAGCGTCTATCCCCTCGGTTATCGCGGCAGCCACCTGTTCCTGTCCTGACGGATTGTCCCTTACAACCGCCGGATCGTTTTCTATCAGCACTATCGGAACGGTGGATAAAACCGAACCGACGAATGCGGGTCCCGAGTTGCCCGATGTGCCGCCGCAGTCATTCATCAACCTTGCAATGCCCGCACCCTGCAGATAAGGGAACATGGTGCCTGCCAGGTCGCCGCTCGCAGCCGCCACCCCGGGATTCACGTATACGATGCTGTCGCCGCGCTGTTTATACTGGCCCTCGGCCGGGCACAAAACGGCGTGCAGGCTGAAGTCGTAGTGAATGCGCACCATTATCGAGCATGTATTGCCGATATCCGCCCTGGTCCTCAAGCTGGCATAGCTATTGACGGCAGGCTTTGTGAGCTTGACCGTATATCCCATCCTCTCAAGGCGTGTCGTCGTCCTTATGGCTACATCCCAGTTTGTCTGAAGCTCTCCCGCCGCGCCGGAGTTGTCGGCGACGTCAAGACCGGTGAGGGGGTCGATCTCACTGGACGGGCAGTTTGTCGAATGCCCGGGATCCAGGCACACCATGATCGACCGCAGGTACTGCGCCCTCTCCACCGCGACCGGCTTACTGGACGTTACCTTAGTCGACACATCGTAGGTGGTGACGGTCTGTCCGACGTTTACCGACCGCCTGGTTCCCGGTTCC
>JAFGMY010000045.1 GCA_016927325.1 Actinomycetota bacterium
TACCGCGATCTTGGGCATCTCAGACACTCCTTTCCTAGAATGATATTAGGAATATCACCCGCTAATTCCGAGTGAACGGTACAGTTCCATTTCCTTTCGAATTACAGTGCCCAGCTTCTCGATCCCTATATAAATCTCTTCGGGAGAGGGAAAGCTGAAGTTCAGACGCATGTTGTTTCTGCCGGAGCCGTCGTGATAAAAAGCGCCGCCCGGAACAAAGGCCACTTTCTTTTCGATTGCCAGCGGCAGCATCTTGGCGGTGTCCAGGTAAGATGGAAGGTTGGCCCATATGAAAAGCCCCCCCCCGGGCTTGGCCCAGGAGGCTCCCTCGGGGAAATTCTCCTCCAGGCTGCTGAGCATTGCGTCGCGCCGCACCCGGTAGATCTCTCTTATATGAGGGATGTTCTTTTTGAACAGACCTCTTTGCAGATACTCCTCAGCGAACGTCTGGCTGAGGTTTGAAGAGCAAAGATCGGCGGACTGCTTAAGCTTAGCAAGCTTCTCGATAATCGGGCTTGGCGCAAGGACCCACCCTACGCGAATGCCGGGCGACACTATCTTCGAAAGCGTGCCAACATATATGACCTTGTCCCTGTCGATAGACGCGAGGGTCGGCAGGGGTTTTCCTTCAAACCTAAGCAGGCCGTAAGGATTATCTTCGATTATGAGGAGGTCGTATTCATGGGCGATTTCGATTAGATCCAGACGGCGATCCATGCTCATGGTAACACCTGCCGGGTTGTGGAAGTTCGGTACAACATAAATAAACTTCGGCTTCTTTCCTCCTGAAGATTCCAGAGCTTGCCGCAGCAGGTTCGTTTGAATACCGTTTTCATCCAGCGGAACGGTAATGAACTCCGGGTTGTTGGGGCGAAACGCGGAAAGGGCCCCAACGTAAGTCGGCCCCTCGACCACCACGCTGTCTCCCGGATCAATAAAAACCCTGCTAAGCAAATCAAGCGCCTGCTGACTGCCTGAGGTTATCAGGATATAATCGGTGTCCGCGTCAAGACCCTCTTCCGACATAAGGTCCGCAAGATGGGACTTCAAGCCGACAAGACCTTCGGTGCTTCCATATTGAAGAGCGGTGGTATGGCTGTTCTGCAGCACCGACTCCATTACACTTGCCAGTTCGTCCTTTGGAAGCCCGTCAATGTAAGGGAGACCGCCTGCGAAAGAGATTATGTCATGCCTGCCGGTTATACTCATCAGGTCGCGAATTTCCGAGGACTTAACAAGCCTGGTCGCTTTCGAGTATAGGTTTGTAAAAGGATCAAAGATAACTTCGGGCGACACGATTGCTCCTGAAGGTCGGCCGGCACTTAACAGTTCTTGGCTTCTAATGAACTTAACCCAGGGGCGGCGCCTTGTCAATTTCATACGATTTTTGAGGGTTTTGATCCTGGTTGACGCGCGCTGAAATCCGGAGTCAGGCATGGCTGGCGCGGGCATCACTATTAATATCCGGAAAATCTTCGCCAAGGCCTAATGTCCAACAGCAAACCGGCCGATAAAGAAAACGAAAGAGTTAAACACAAATGAATATGGGTACGCAGCCCTCAAGTCCCGCGGGCGCAAAAAGTAAATGTAAATTTCACCCAGGGCAGCAAATGCCCGGGAGGACTTGGGGGCTTTACCTTATCCAAAAGGATTTAAGCGGCACGATAAATCTACTTTCTTTTAAAGTTGCATGTTCAGACAAAATCGGGTGTTATTATTAACTTGATGCGTTTGGACTTTGGCATTCACCTGCGGCCTATCGCCTCAATGCACTGGCCTTGGAAGCCCGGCTATGACCGGGCGCTTTTGAACGGAGTGGCGTTTTGAGTTCGGAAGAAAAAGATTTTTCATTGCTTAAAAGGAGAATTTATCTCGACAGAGGCCTGGATTGCGACCAGTATAAAGAAAACTATCTCAAGCGGAGGATATCGGTAAGGCTCAGGGCAACACGTTCCGCCGATTACCTCGAATATCTTATGTACCTGAAAAGGCGCCCCGAAGAGTATAAATACCTCATGGACGAGATAACTATTAATGTGACGCAGTTCTTCAGAGACAGAGATGTATATAAGAAAATATGTGAAGAGGTTATCCCGAAAATAATAGAGGCAAGAAAAGAGATGGGAAGCAGATCTCTGCGCGTATGGAGCGCAGGATGCTCGAGCGGGGAAGAACCCTATTCAATGGCCATGCTTCTTGACCATTTTTATAAAGGAGAGTTGACAAACTGGAACATAAGAATTGTGGGTTCCGACTTTGATAAGAACAGCTTAAAAAGGGCAAAAAAAGGGGTCTACGCCGATATCGACGTTATGGACGGTATGGACAGGGCAAGATACTTTCAGGATATCGGAGCACCGGACACCCCCGCCTATAAGCTGCGTGATGACTACAGGTATATGGTGAGGTTTGAAGAAGCAAACTTTTTCAAGGAGCTTACGAAGCGGCGCTTTGACCTGATACTGTTCAGAAATGTCCTGATCTACTTCGACAGAAGAATGCAGTCAAAGATCCTGAGCTCGATTGCGGCCACCCTGTCGCGGGAAGGATTCCTGGTGCTTGGCAAATCTGAAACGCTTGGATTTGAGCTTCGCGAAAAATTTGAGCCGTTGTATCCGAGAGAAAGGATTTTCAGGCTTCTGAAAGAGAACGAACAGGCGGCCGGCATTGCCGGAAGAAGAAAACCGGCCGGCTCTTAAAATAATTCTTACAAAGCAATTCCCCATGAACTCTCCTCTTCAGGGAGACTCCTCCGGCCCGGCACTGAAGACGACGGCTTAATTGTCCGATCAATAGTTTAGGAAGAAGGCATGGGCAGCCCTTCCGTTTCAGACCGTCCTCTTAATGTGCCCCGAGGGGGCCGCCCCGGATATTCGGGGATCTTGAATAACACAATATCAAGAGAGGAGGCAGGACAGGGGGCATTACTCTAGAAAACGTATAATAGTCTGAGCACGAGGAAAAGGTTGCAGATCGAGCGTTTGGAGGTATTGCGGCTTCGGGCGGTGAAATCTAATTAAATTAACCATTTTAGCTCTGCAAAAATCAGTGAAATGAATATGTCCGTTATGTCAAGGTAATACAGCGATCTGACATGAGGAGTGTATATAGTGGGCGACAGAGAAAATGAAGGAAGCGGGAGTTTTGCCGGAAAGCTGTCGGCGGGCCAACTGTCAGCGGTAAAGGGCACGATGCTTCGCAGGGCTGCCGTTATTATTCCCGCCGCAATAGGGATTGGATGCCTGTACACGATCATAATGGTAAGCGGCCCGACGTCCTGGCAATGGGTGAAAGGAATACTGTTCGGCCTGCTGCTGGGATCTTTGTTCCTTGTTTTTTCATATTTTATGGACATGAACGTTTATGTGAAGCCGCTTTCCAAGCTGGAAGGATTTACAAGGCGGCTTGTTGACTACGATTTCAGCAACGACCTGGATTTTAAAGCGGGGGCGGACTGGAAACCGGTAATCTCATCAATGAACAAGATGCTCTCAGGGATGAGGAAACTGTCGGAAGAGATGCTTTCGGTATCTGAGGATCTGGCGAGCTCGAGCAACCTCCTCGCTTCGGTGGCAAAGGAAAACAGTGATGCCGTCCAGGCTTCGGCTGCCACAGTCACCAGCCTGGCGAGGGGAGCGGAAGACCAGGTAAGTTCAATGACCATGGCGTCATCCACCGTTAACGAGATTGCGGAAGAGATCGACAGGGTCGCGGATGCCGCCCGGTCGGTCGCCAAGTACAGCGTTGAAGCGGAGGATACCGTAGATAACGGGACCAACGCGGTCGATCAGGCGATAGACAAAATAGCAAAACTGGTCGAGACAACCGGGACGAGTGCTCAAGCGGTAAGGGATCTTGGTGAAAGATCGGAGCAAATCGGGCTGATCGTAGATGTAATAACCGGCATCGCAGACCAGACAAACCTGCTTGCCTTGAACGCCGCTATTGAGGCTGCCCGCGCGGGAGAACACGGAAAAGGATTCACAGTCGTCGCCAGCGAGGTCCGGAAACTGGCGGAAGGGTCGGCCAGCGCGGCAAACCAGATCGCGGGCATTATTCGAGACATCCAGAAGAACATCAACCAGACGGTAGGCCTTATGGAAGCGGGGACAACCGAGGCGGATGAAGGCTCCTCGGCGGTCGGGGAAGCGGGAATGGCCTTGAAGATGATCAAGGACGCGGTTAATACGATAAGTGGAGAAACGCACGCCATTTCCGAAGCGACCAACAGCATCGCCGAGGGAACCGATAAAGTGGTAGAGATAATAAGCAATGTAGCGACGATATCCGAGGAATCGGCAACCAGCACCGAGGAAGTATCGGCGACCATCCAGGAACAGACCGCGTCAATGCAGGAGATATCAGCAACCGCGTCGCAACTGGCGGAGACCGCCGACAGGCTCAGAGGCCTTATTGAAGGTGTCAAGATAAGATAATGTTCAGGGGGATGAATGGCGAAGGAATCTGAATTTGCTCTTGAGGGAGAAATCCAGCTTGTAGCGTTCAAGGTTGGAGGAGAGGAGTTCGGCGTTGACGTTAAGAAGGTTGAAGGAGTAATCTCCCTTGTAGATATTACCAGGTTGCCGAGGGCGCCTGAGTTCGTTGAAGGAATCATTAACCTTCGAGGTCAGATAATAGCGGTAATCGACCTTGCCACCAGACTGAGGATCCCGGAGTCTCAGCAAACGGCTGGGTCAAGGATCGTCGTGGTGGAAGTTGAAGATATCAAGGTCGGGTTGATAGTAGATTCTCCGGAAGTGATCAATATTACCAAGGGGGACATCGAGCCGAGTCCTACTATCGGAATGGGTGACATCGAATCCTCCTTCATCAGGGGAGTGGCGAAGATTGAAGACCGGTTGCTCATATTACTTGATGTTGATAGGGTTCTTTCTGAAGGAGAGAAAGTGGATCTCGGGGAGATCGATGCCTTGGAAACCGAAATTGAACTTGGGCCAGAAGAGGGGCAGTGATCCCACGCTTTAAAAGGCGATGTTCGGCCGTAAATAAGGGAGGAA
>JAFGMY010000046.1 GCA_016927325.1 Actinomycetota bacterium
AGTCCCGGGGCCGGTTGATACTGTTCCTCCCCGGTCGAGGCGCTCATACAACCTTGCCGATTACGTAACTACCTACAATGTTTCAACATGCCTCCAGTCGGACGGGGGGGTTATTTGTGAGAGGGCGATGTACTCTCCAGTCCGCGACTGGGCCCATTCGAACGCAGGTATAACTGAAACGTCATCCAGGTGGTACTTTGCTGAAGGGTGCTCTCTGGACGGGTTTAAAACGTGGATACTGCTGCAGAATCCCAGTAAAAGGAAGATCGGGGGGTCGATAGACTTCGCCTCCGACCCACCTTGCGGACATGTTGAGCTCTGGTTCTACCTCAACCCTGAGAGCCGTACTACAATTGAGGCGGCTCCCGACATGCAGGCTGTATCATATGCTTTCGCTTCTGATCAGCT
Organism: Actinomycetota bacterium; assembly: GCA_016927325.1. GTDB lineage: Bacteria > Actinomycetota > Geothermincolia > Fen-727 > Anoxymicrobiaceae > JAFGMY01. Next base: position 409 of record JAFGMY010000046.1, read on the forward strand.
TTACTGCGCCGAGAGGGCAATGTACGGAGTAAGCAGAAACCCAATGGTTACACCTACCGAGGGAACGCCGATATACCCGTTCACCAGGGATGAATCGATCGCGTGCGGCCACTGGCCGGCCGGCTCTCTGGATTACCCGTATTTCGGCGCCCCCCGCAGCAACGGCAGGCTTCACGCCGGGATAGACATCTACCCGGAGGCCGGAGCTGGAGCACCTGTCTACGCAATCAGAAACGGCACCGTAATAAGGGCGGAACCTTTCTATACGAGATATACGGGAGAAGTCACCTACGGTTTGCTGATCGACCACGGCGACTTCGTGGTGAATTACGGCGAGATTCAACCTCCATCACTTACAGCAGGAAACACCGTCCAGCGCGGCCAGCTGATCGGCTTTATCAGCGGCACTAAACAGTTGCATCTCGAGATGTATACCCCTGGAACCACCAACTGGGCCCCCTGGTACGGTGCACAGCCGGTCAACCTGCTGGACCCAACCGGCATGGTGCTCGATCTCTATAATAAGAAGCCCCAATAACCGGTTATTTTCTGTAATCCAAAACAGCCATCCCGGCACCCCTTGAGGCAGAGTTTTTCAGGCGCGTTGTTAAGCAATCCCGGCCCTGAGAGCGCCGGGCTAAAGGACGGGGGGCGGGATCTTTCAGGCCCCGCGGTTCGTGACGAATTGCGTGGTGTGGCAATCCCGGCACCCCTTGAGGCGGGGTCTTTCAGGCCCCGCGCGGTGTTAATCAATCCCGGCCCTGAGAGCGCCGGGCTAAAGGACGATTGGTGGTCCCGGCCGTGGTTAGGACCGGGCTGCAAGAAGAAAAACTGTCTAAAGACCAACTGCAACTATTCCCTGGCCTTCGACCTGGTAATATTCTCTGTCGGCACATACCAGGCAAAGCTTCTTTTCGTCCTCCGCCACGGTTTTCGTTTCCATTATCTCTTCGCCGCAACCGGTGCAGATAACACTGTCTACCATCGGTGCGTACCCCGGCAGAGTCACCGGCACCTCCGCCACCGCAAGAATCGACTCGAAAGGAAGTTCCATCATCGCAAACGAGGCTTCCCGCCCTTTTTGCCTGAACGCGGCCATATCCTCTTCAGTTCCCTCCCGCCGCTTCACAACTTTATCCATCAAAGGCGCAAAATCGGGAACCAGTTTATCCAGTTGATCCCTGAATTCCGGAACCACATGTATACGCAGGCCCGAATCCGAGCCGCGTTTTGCGAAGGTCACCGCCGTGCGCCCGAGATCGCGGTAGACAAGACCGTTATTTCCAAGGGTGCAGCCCGCAACCGCCTGTACCCCATCGGTAAAACAGGAGTTGGTTTCGACCACAGCCATAAGATTTTCCATCCCCGCCGTTATCCCCTGCTCCGCTCCCAACCGGCTTAAACCCCATACGGAAGCCATTACGCCAAGTGCCACACCAGGACAGTAGTGGCCGTGAATCTCCGCCGTCTTGATCAGACATAAAGTTGTGTCTTTATTCTGCACTGCCCGGGCAAACTCCGTCCTCGGATTCTTCTTGAGACGCTCCATGGTCTCCAGATCCATAACTTGCTCCTTTGAACTGTGGGACAACGTTACATTCTTATTGTCCTGAATTCTACTTTGAAAGTTTCTCTTTGACCAACTCGAGATCGAGAGGAATGCAGCCTTTCCCGTCATCAATGAAAACGAGTTCAAGGCGCGTTATTCATTTGTGCAAATAACATAGTCTTATGAGTAATCTGCCCGGGGTTCGAACCCCTTGAACACAGCCGTTCCCGCCGAGCAGTCGGGAACCGCCTTGATAAGATTAACCATGCGCTCATATGGAATACTGAGAAATACAACATCCTTCTTGAACTTTGTCATTCTGCGCGCAGTCCAGTCACCGGACGTCACATTAGTGCATCCGGTTACAACGGGATAGGAAATCGCCGTATAGCAGAGTGACCCGGCCATCTGGATTTCCGGCGGGACACAGTGTTAAACGCCATCAGAAGCCGGTATAGCCTTCGGCGAAGTACCATGTGCTTGAAGGCGCGTTGACTCCAATTGTGTCATGGCCACCGTCAAATACCCGGTAACCGTCAGTATAAAGGAAGTACATGGCACGCTCCGCGATGAGGCCCACTCCATTGGTTGACTCAATGGTTGTCGCCACCTCGGTACTGGCAAGCCCCTCAATATGGTCAACCAGTAAAGACTTCCGGGTCTTTCCCTCAATTTCGAATTCCCTGACAACAGCGTCTCCACCGGGAGTGTTGAATGTGGCTTTTACCCTGGCGGTCTTTTCTTCCGGGTTCTGAAGCAGTATCCAGGTATCGAAGCTGTCGCCGGTGTAGCCTTCGGCGAAGTACCATTTTTCCTGTGTTGAAGTCGCTGCAACGCTTGAGTGCCCGTCATCTATATCACCGGCGCCATACCTGAAATACATTGCCCTCTCGGCCACGAACTCAACACCGTTTAAAGACTCGAGCGCCGTAGAGAACGATGCGTTCTCAAGACCTTTTACCTTATCCACTTCGATCGTGTACCTCGAATGCGGGTCGAGGGTATACTCCTTTACCGTATTCTTTCCCCCGTCACTCATGAATGTCGCCTCTATCCGGGCTTCTTTGTCTCCGGGATTCTGCAGTAGCACGTAGGTATCGAACTCCCCCCCTGTATACCCTTCGGCCAGATACCAGGTCTCCGACGCGGCGTTTACTCCGGGGGCGTTATGGCCGCCGCTGCGACCTGAGTAATCGAAGTACATCGACCTCTCGGCAATTATCCCGTCACCACCGGCGCACTCCACCAGCGTGGAAACGTCGGTGTCCTCGAGGCCGGGGACAGAGTCCAGTTGCAGCGTAACCCTTGACTGGGCCGGAGCCTGGAGAGTCTGCACAATGTTCTCTCCATCCGGTTTCATGAATGTATACTTCAATTCGACCGGGACTGCCTGAGGATTCTGGACCAGGACATAAGTCTCAAACTCCCCGCCGGTATACCCTTCGGCGAAGAACCAGGAGGGGGACGGGCTGACTGTTCCGGTGCTCGCGTTGCCCCCGATGAACCGTGAGCGGAAATTGAAGTACATGGCACGCTCGGCTATCACCGGGCGGTCCGCTACGATCCTGGTCGAGACCTCCTGAAACTGCATATAATCGTTCACTTTCATCGTGTAGCGCGAGTTCGCCCCTACCTGTTCAGCGACATCCACCACCTGGCCGTCCGGCCGCATAAAAGTGAAAGTCAACAGCGCAGGTTCGGGGTTTGGATTCAGAACCAGGAGATACTCGTCAAAATTTGCCCGGAGCATATCGAACAGGTTGCTCTGAAGGCCGAAAAGGGAAGATATGACGCCGCCAGAGACCGTTTTGGTGCCGGAGGAACCCACTAATCTTGCGGTCCTGACACGGCCTCCGGGAGTCCTGTTGCTCAAATCCATCACGTACAGCTGGCCAATCGCGGTGTCGGCCCTCGAGTTGAGCCGCGCTTCAACTTCCGATTTCCTGAACATTACCTCCCATGCAAACCGGCTCGACTGCTGACAGAAAGTGTCGGGCTTGCCTCTGAGATAGGGTATGGCTTTTCCTCCCCAGACATCCTCGTTGTTCTCCGAATGACCGCCGCAGGAACCGCAGTACGCGGCAGTGATAACGCTCCCGTTATAGAGGATGACCTCACCGGCGGTCGCATCCACCGCGCGGCAGTTGTTAGGGTACTGGGAAAGGTTCTTGTTCTCGTCGAACGCCTGACAGCAGTTGCCGCTTGAGCAGATATCATACCCGTCTTTGGCATGCTTTCCCCTTGCGATACACGAAAGAACGTAAGTGCGTGCCGCAACGTAAAGCACCTTCAGCCCTTCGGACGGATAACTCTCCGGCTCTTCCTGGAGGTGATACAGGTAATTGTGAAGTGTGTAAGTCCTGACCTGCCCGTCCCTGCATTTCACCCGTATAGGCTGGTTCTCATCGACCGAGCCGAATGTAATACCGGTATAGTAGTGATTGATAATGTCCCGGTACGACTGGCCGGACTGGGCGCGGTACAGCACTCCATCCATGCAAAGGCCGACGCCGTGCGCCCTTCCGCTTCCCCTGAAAACGTAGTACGGGTCCGCCGCGCCGCCTGTCACACCACTCGTCCCCGGAGCGTTGGCCGCAACCGGACCCACCGGTGATATGACAATCAAAAACGCCGTAAAAAATACCGCGGCCGATATAAGTGAAACTCTCGAAAGTTTATGTATCATGTTCTATTCCCGCCCCAGACATTCTTTCTCGTCCGACTGTTTAATCTTTTCTTTTTACAATCCGGTATATCCTTCGGCGAAGTACCACCGGCCTGACGTTCCGGTCACTCCCGGAGCACAGCTTCCTCCAGACCTTGCACCATACTTAAAGTATATCGAACGTTCGACAATAATTGGATTATCGCCGATAATTCGCGCGGAGACTTCCGCGGCTGATAGTCCTTCAATTTTGTCGACACTGATCGTATACCTGGAATGAGCAGGCACGCTGTACTGGTGATCGAGGAACCCGCCGCCGTTTACCATATACCTGACCGCAACTTCAGTTTTCTCATCGCCGGGATTAGAGAGAAGTATATACGTGTCGAAATCCTGAGCGGTGTAGCCTTCAGCCAGATACCAGACTTTCCCGGGAGACGGGCTGCCCAGGGCGTTATGGCCGCCGGTAATGCCGTTGTAGTTGAAATACATTGAACGCTCGGCGGCGACCGGTACGTCGGAGGTCACTTCAACTGAAACTTCGGCCGCTTCCCATCCGGGGATCTTGTCCAGCATTACCGTGTAGCGTGAGTTGGGGCCGATGGTGAAATCCGTCTGTGATTCTTCGCCGTTGCCCGACATGAGTGTCATTACGACATCCGCTGGACCTTCCCCGGGATTCGCCAGCAGTATGTAGCTGTCGAAACTGCCGGTCGTATACCCTTCGGCGAAGAACCAGTTGCTGCTCAAGCCGAATATGCCCGGTGAATTGTGGCCTTCCCTGATTCCGTTGTATTCAAAGTACATGGAGCGCTCCGCGACCACCGGCCCGCTGGCGCTGACCTCCGTCGAGAACTCGGCTTCGCTGAGTCCCGGCACGTTGTCGGCGCAGATCGTGTATCTCGAGTCAGGCCCGATAACACAGTCGAGGTCAACAACATCACCGTTGGGCTTCATGAAACTCACCACCGCGTCGACAGCTCTCGACCCGGGATTCTGGATCAGTATATAAGTGTCAAAACCATATGCCGTGCACCCTTCAGCCATGTACCACATTGAAGCCGTGCCGGTTACGCCTGCACTCACATGGCCCCCGGGGTAAACGCCTTTGTATCTGAAGTACATCGATCGTTCCGCTATAACAGAACCGTCGATCGCCTCAACCACGGTCGAGAACTCCTGGTTGACCAGCGTCTTATCAACCTTGACCGTCCGCCTTGAAAACGGATCAAGGGGCATATAGTCCGATAATTCAGTCCCATCGGGAAGCATATAGGTCAGCCTGGCGGCAGCCGGCGCTTCCTGGGGGTTCGAAAGCAGTATATAAGTATCGAACGTCTCAGGCTCCGGCTCGTTTATGACTCTTTTCCCCCACGCAAAGTAATCTCCCCAGTAACCGTCGAGGCTGTCGACGCTGACACCGGCGTTGCTGCCGGTGGAATGAATAAAAAGGTCCTGCCCTATGTAGATGCCCGCGTGACCTATGTAGGACGCCGGATTCCCGGTATTCTCCTCGTAGAAGAAAACCGGGTCGCCGGCCAGCAGTTCCAGCCTGTTTACCGCGGGATACCTGCCGTCCCTCGCCTGATCGTCGGCAACCCTCTGCATCGGGTAACCGAGCGCCCTGTTCAAAACATAATAGACCAGGCCGGAGCAGTCGTACCCGTTCTCGGCGTCGCAGTCACCACCCCACACATAAGGATAGCCAATCTTGGCAAACGCGTTGTCAAGCGCCCCCTGCCGGACCGGGCCCAGCCAGGGTGCCTGGCAGTGCAGCCAGTCGAAGTTGTCCCTGATGTACTGCTTTCTCCATTCATCCACCGTGTCCGCCATCTGGAGGCTGAACGCCAGTTCTCCTCTGGAATAGGCGTGTGAAGGCCAGGTGGTGGTTTTCCTGTACTTGAGGTGGAGGTCGTGGCCTATTATCGTCGTCCCCCTGTGATCGGGACCTCTCGGATAGACGGCTTCGGCAAACTTCACCTGCTCTTCAAACCCCATGCCGCGCGCAAACCCGGCCATTATCGCCGCTGTCGATATAGCCTCCATCGGTTTGTACGAACCGTCCGGGTAAGGCGGAACATAGTTATATTTCGTTGCGAGATTTGCGTATTTATACAGCGGGTCGGACGGACCCATGTCGGTAAAAGCAATACCCGGATCGGCTTCCTCGTTGTCGTGCCCGAAAATCTTTACCATAGCCCTGGCCGCGTCCAACCTCGCCGCGGGCTCCGCAGGGTAAAAATTTCCGTCGGCCGCCCCATACAGATAACCCATATCCGTAGAGTATATAATCGCTGACTGTATCTCCGCGGGCATACCGCCGATATCAGGAAAATTCCCTTTTATTTCCCGTTCGGCTGAAGCGAGCGGGGAAACAGCGAAAATCATGACTATTGCCGCCGAGAGAATCCCGGTTAATGTTTTTCGTATCATATGCTCTTCAGACTTTTCTCTTACTATAAATGTTCATCGGCCTTTATCTTGTACACCCTTCCGCGAAATACCACACGAGTGACGGCGCGGTTACACCTGTGGAGTTGTGGCCGCCGGCCCGGGGGGTATTCAGAAAGTACATCGAGCGCTCGGCGACCAACGGGAACGCGCTGGAAACATACGTTGAAAACTCGGTAGAATCCATGCCTTCCACGTCATCCACCTTGACGGTCTTTCTGGAAAGTGGAGGGACATCGATCCAGACCCTGCGCTGGGTGCCGTCCGGTATCATGAACTCAAGCGAAACCCTGTTCTTCTCATGACCGGGATTCGACAAGAGGATATACGTGTCATAACCGCCGCCGGTATATCCCTCGGCCATATACCATTCGCAGGAGATCTCCTTTGACGCAACGGAGTTGTTGCCTTCTTTTATACCGAAGTAGTCGAAATACATGGAACGTTCCACTATCACCGGTTTATCCGACCGCAGTTTCGTCGAAACGTCACGCTCTTCCAGGCCGGGGACTTCGTTCAGGTGTACTGTTCTTCTGCTGCCGGGATTTAACTCATAGCTCATTTCAACGGTTTCACCATCGGATAGAAGATACGTTGCTGTAATACAGGCGGCCGAATCATTAGGGTTCGCGATAAGTATGTAAGTGTCAAAACCTTTGCCGGTATATCCTTCCGCGAGATACCATTCATACGCGGGCTCGTTAACGCCCGGTGAGTTGTGCCCGCCGGACATGGCGTTGTGATTGGAGAAATACAATGCCCGCTCGGCGACGACAGGCGCCGCTGATGTAACCTCCACTGAAAAGTCGGCTTTCTCGAAGCCGCCGACGCTTGATACATCAAGTGTAAACCGCGAATGCGGCGCCATTTCATAGTCTTTCGACGCATTGAACCCATCGGAGCGCATAAACCTCATTGTCACATCGCTGGTCTCATCTCCGGGGTTCTGAACGAGGACATAAGTCGAGAACCCCCAGTCGGTGGAGCCTTCGGCCAGGTACCATTTACTGGAAGGCGCGAGAACTCCGGGAGAACCGTGCCCCCCTCTTCCCTTTTCGAAGTTGAAGTAGACCGCCCTCTCACAGACAACGGGCACACCGTTGGTGCTCCTGACCAGTGCGGACACATCGGCATTTCTTACGCTCTCATCAACGTGGACTGTTTGTCTGGATCTTGGAGGCACTGACTGTTCCTGGACTTGCTTATCACCGGTGCCGGTCATATAGACGAGCTCGACCTCGGCCGCTTTCTCCCAATCCGGATTCATAAGCAGTATATATTCGTCGAAGCGTCCCGGATCGGTCATGAACTCATGCACCCCCGCGGCGACCCCTTCCGCAATTTTCTGCTGGAACGCCGGGTCGGTAAGCAGCCTGGCCTCCTCCGGGTTGGTCAGGAAAGCCCCTTCCAGCAAGGCCGAGGGCATATCGGTGTTTCTGAGCACATAGAAATCCGCCTCTTTAACCCCACGGTCGGTAAGACCTATTCGCTTTATCACGTTACTGTGAACGTCAGTAGCGAGTCGCCTTCCTTCCTCTGAATTAAAGTAACAGTAGGTTTCCGTACCTTCCGAAGTAGTCAGGTAAGCGTTATTGTGAATACTGACGAATGCGTCGACGCAGTTACGGTTCGCAATCTGACACCGCCCTTCCAGCGACACGTCTATATCCGTTTCCCTGGTCATGACGACCTCGTAGCCCAACTGCTGAAGAAGAGGTTTTGCCTTGAGCGCGATCGCCAGGTTCACATCTTTTTCCTGAACACCGTTTTGAATCGCCCCGGGCTCATTTCCGCCATGCCCTGGATCGATGCATACTTTTGCTGAAGCAGTACCGCGATCCGCCGCCTTCACAGGCAAAGGCAAAGTAATGAGCAATAGGGCCCCGATTACTACCGGTAGAACAAGTTTCCGGTGCCTCAAGATTGAATACCTCCAAAAAAAACGCCAAGAATACCACTTGCATACTTGCGGCTCCCTGGCAAAAGGATTCATATGATTATATATACGCTGAATTATAGCACTTTCCCACAATAAGTTATTCGACGCCCCGATGTAATTCCTTGACGCTCCGCTTCCGGAAATGCCGGGAAATCGTCACTTGACACCCCGGCTTGATTAATCACTCCGTCCTTATGCCGGGCGGCAATCCCTTTATTGCCATATAGCGTGACAGTTCCCGTTTATCCTGCTTCTTCTTGTTCATTCCAATTATGACCCGTTTCACGCAAATATTCGGGCGTTTCGTTCTCAATGAACCCTTATAACCAGCGAATAATCATTCTCAATACGTTTTTACTGATAAAGAGAAAAGGTTTTGAAGAATGGCTGGGCGACAACTTTTAAAAGCGAAATATTTATACTGCAGGGTTCTCAGAATAACCGGGGGAAGCGCATCGGCCGGTACAGTGCGAGGGGCATCGGCCGGTAACGCAAGGCACACATGGGCTGTGGGTAACAACGGCGCAATATTTTGCGCCTGTCCATGAGCACCACCTGAATACTGCGGGCGGCTCTGCCGCCCGCTTTATATAGAAGCGGGTCTTCCGGGGCCCGCTTTTTTTATGGAAACTTCATCGCGATCAAATTTGTTCATGTCGACAACATTGCGCGACAGGATTTTCATACGGCAAATGCGGCTGCCCGTGGTGAGGAATCCGGATATGCGCTTCGGTGAAAAACGGTTCCTCAAAAAGCTCAAAACCGCGCGACGTGGTATTCGCAGAGACCGAAAAGGCCGTTTACGCTGACTTTTTCATCTTCAGGACCGGGCATGGTCCCATGAAAAGTCCCGTAGGGCTGCTTGAAGTCCGTTACTATAATTCCCGCGTTGAGCCGGTCGCACCTTGCTCCTTCGGGTTTGAAAACCAGGTCCATCTTCCCGTCGCTCGAGGTGATCCTCCACTCTTCCATGTGGCGGTCCTCCTCAAATTCAAAGCGTACCGCGGGAAGCAGGGTTATCCGGCCGTCAACCCACGTGCAGTTCTCGTTGAAGTTCTCGTCATCGGTGATAACATTCTGACAGGCGTTCATTCCGACGAGTCTTCCCCTCTCGTCATAACCCCCGAACATCGCCCACTTCCAGAAGGAGTTGTACCTGTAGTACGTCTTCTGGACATCCATAAGCCCAATATGCTTTTCACGGGACAAAACGGCTTTCTCGCCGCCCATGCTTATCACTCCCTCTACCGGACAGGCGATCTTATGTGTATAGAAAGGCCTGTTGTCCGCTATCGGGTTCACTGCTATCAGCGGCTGATACTTCTCGAGATCCTCATGGAAGTAGAGCTCAGCCTTCACGCCCGGTCTGCCCTTCCTCCCTTTGATGTCAACGACCACACGGTGAAGGCCGTTATGCAGGCGGTTCTCAAACTCCATCAAGTAACCGAACTGCCTGAAATAGGAGTTGCCGTGTACAAGCTCACGGGCGATACGGAGCGGCGCGCCAAACGATTTCTTCTCGTGTTCGAGAAGCCTGCCGGTTCCCCGGTTGAAAGCGGTGAAGAAGGAAAGGCCGATATACTTGGAATCGAATATGACCATGCCGAAGTAATAATCATCGTGGATTACACCGTAGTACTGCCACTCCTTCAGCCTGAAATCCCTGAGCAGGCGCGGGATTACCCGTTTTCCGAACTTGAGCTCGAGATCGAGCAGGTTGATCTCAGTGAAAGGGTCCTTGAACGCCCCATAATCAGTAACTTTCCCTCCGGAAACCATCCTCTGTGGAGTATCTTTGTGTTCTCTCAAATGGACTCCTTGTCTTCTGGAAATCATCCACATAACTAAACACACGATATCAGGTATCAGAAACCGCGGATTCCTATCGAATCGGTTCCGCCGCTCCTGTTGTTGAAGTACATCGCGCGCTCTACGATAACAGGCCCGTCGGCGGAAATCCGCGTGCTCACTTCAGAGGCCGGGAAAAGCTCGTCAACCCCTACCGTAAAGCGGCTTCGAGGCCCGACCTGGTAGGTCTTCTCGGTGTTCTGGCCGCCCGGCTGCATAAAAGTAAAAGTCACATTGAGTATTTCGTCGCCCGGGTTCTGAACCAGGATCCAGGTCTCGAATCCCTGGTCGGTGTAGCCTTCGGCAAGATACCAGCCTGAATCCGGCGTGGGAGTCCCGATCGAGGCATGCCCGTCGCTGCGGTTGTTCCAGTACATCGCCCTCTCGACCAGTACCGGGTTTTCAGCGTTTACCTTCACTGAAACCTCGCTTGCGGGCAGGTCGTTGTTGACCAGGATAGTGAACCGGCTCGCCGGCGGAAGCTCGTAGTTGCGGACTGTATTTGCACCGGTTCTTTCCATCAGCGTTACAGTAACATCGGTGTAGGTATCCCCCGGATTCTGAATCAGTACCCACTCCTCGAACCCCTGGTCGGTATAGCCTTCGGCAAGATACCAGGTACGCGAAGTCGAAACAGCCCCTATCGAACATGTCCCGGCGGTCATGTAGTTCAGGTACTGTGCCCGCTCCAAGACAACCGGGCGGCTGCTCTCTATCATTGTCGAAACCGATTGGGCCGGGATAATTTCATCAACGTGAATGGTGAATCTCGAATGAGGCCCTACCGTGTATACCCTTTCCTCGTTGCCGGCGGCCGGTGTCATGAAAGTCGCTGTTATCTCAGCCGCTTGCTCACCAGGGTTCTGTATGAGGACGTACTCGTCAAAGCTGTCCGCCGTGTAACCTTCAGCCAGATACCACGTATCGGACGGGCTCGAAACACCTATCGATGCGTGCCCCGCCCTTCGCCCGTTGAAGTACATTGCACGCTCTACTGCAATAGGTTTGTCGGCACTCACATGCGTGCTCACCTCGGCGGAAGGAAGAATATTATCAACGGTTATTGTGAACCTGCTGTTCGGGGCAATCTGATAAGGCTGAACAACCGTCTGCCCTCCGGGAAGCATGAAAGTCACGTTCACATTTGCCAGCTCCGCATTGGGGTTCTGGATCAGCACATACGTCTCGAAATCACCGCCGGTGGCGTTACTTCCGGTATAACCCTCGGCAAGATACCATTCACGAGACAGGTCCGGCACCGAGCGGTTGACGTAAACCGGGGTGGTCCCCTCACGCGCGTCAACCCTGGTGTTCTTTGGAACCGCTTCCACGGCGGCGGTATAAATTCCATCTTCCACGACTTCGCCCGACTGGTTCCTGCCGTCCCACGTAAACTCGCGTGTTCCGGCACCGGCATCGGAGTAAGCGGTGCTCTTCACCTCGGTGGCGCCACCCCATACCGACTCGACGAGGCTTGATTGCACCGGCAGTTGACAGGTAACGGCGGCGGTATCGTTGATGCCGTCCCCGTTCGGGCTTACAGCATGCCCTGACGCCTTCATATTATTTATGTTAACGACCTGTCGTGGTTGAACAGTCCCCGGCAGAAGATTGCCGTTCTTCACCGTCGGGGAACCGGAAGCACCGGGGAAGTAGAGTGTCGGGACCCTCTTTGAAGGATCGGTGTTGCCCCAGTCGGCCCGGCTCAGGACCGGAACCCTTAACGGGTATGCGGTGGGAGCGTAGTAAAGCTCTCCGGAAACAACATCTATTGATAGCCCCGCCACGGCGTCCAAAAGCCCCGCACTGGTTATTCCCCTGGGATAGTACCCCAGCTGCTGAGCCATGCTGGACGAAGCGCCGCCGCTTGTTCCTCCGGGGAGAGAGCTTTCATCACGCGGCAGTTTCCTGCCGTTGTAAGATGAGGATGCACCGTTGACATACCTCCCGTCTCCCGCCTGACCGGTCAAACCTGCACCATGGGCTACATACCCGGGATAGAAAAGCACGTCATAGAAACTGCCGTTCAAATTTCTGGCAAAGTATTTCTCCAGCGCCCAGTACCGCTTCGACATCTTCAAAGGGTTTGCGCCGTAAAGGTTCACACCCATATAGCAGCTTATCTGATCCCTCCATAAGTTCTGGGACACCCACTGGGTATACGCGTCGTAACTTGAGTGGGTACACCCATAATCTTTCAGTGTCTTGTTGACGACATTGGCTATATCGGTTTGCAGTTTCGCGTAATTACCCGCGGTGACACCCCCCGTGCCTCCCGACCCCAAAAGATAGAGCAGCCCGTTGGAGGGATAAATGCTGTAAGCTTCCCTGTCCGCCGCATCGACATTGCCGTCGATGCACACCGCGAAATGGTCCGAGAGCCACATGTCATAATCAAGAGTCTGGTTTATCAATTGAGCCTGGGCCCGGCACTTATTCATATAGGCGGCATCGGGCACCGACTGGCGGGCCGCCATCTCCCTGACCGCCTGGTGAGCCGCGAGGCACTTGATCCCCAGATACGACTGGTCTCTTCCTGACTGAATCGCAAGTGAAGCGTCGTCTATGGTGTTATGGGTATAAAGATCGGGAAGACCGTTGTTGTTGGTATCACAGTTGATTACGAAATCGATGAATTTGCGGACCGTCGGGAAATGGTTTCTCATGAAGCTGGTATCGCCGGTGCTCTTCCAGTGTTTATACAGAAGCAGAATAAAGTCCACGTTCTCTTCAACCGCCATGTCGTGGGGATACGCCTGGCCGCCGCACCAGTCGCCCCATCCCATATCATGTGACAGAAACGTCCCCTGCGCCGACTGCCTGGTGTAGTAGACCCACTCTCCGATTATCTGCTTGAGCAGGTCGGGCCAGTACTGGAAGTAAAACCACGCCTCGTTATAGGTTACGTCGACAGTGCTGTTAAACCGGCAGGAACTGCCTTCCCACACGGTAAACCAGTGGTGACCGGCGTCAGAATAGAGCCACCAGGTATTCATCAGGTAACTCTGGAACGAGTAAGGAATCAGCTGTTTTACGTCTCCTCCGTAATCGCCGGGCAGGGTAAGAAAAGAATCGGAACCGACGGTCGAATCGAAGAACTCGGACCTGGTCTGCATTTCATCGCCGGCCCACCTGTCGGTTACGGCATACCCGACTACATCCTCGACATTATCTAACGCGTAGCTTTTCGCGTACCTGAAACGGAATGAACTGTCGGTAAAATGAGTGTTCTTGACGGACATCACTTTATCCGGGGTATACCCCGCGAGGACAAAGTGCTTCGTTTCAGAACCGCCGGAAGGAAGGTTTAACGACCAGACCGCCCCAGTGTATCCCCTTGGATAAGCGCTGTACAACGGCTTCTTGTATTCACTGGAAACCTTCGGATACCCGGTGGGGGAACCGTATCCCCAGAGCGAAGTCGCGCTGAAGTTGGTGAACTCCCCTTCGATGTCGCCCCGAAAGTCGACACCGGTGCTCTCCCCGGAGGGCAGACCTACCGCCTCCGTCGCCGTCTTCGAATGCGGACTATTAAATGTCTCCTCGTATATATTGTACTTTGTACTGTACTTGATGCCTGTATAAGTGCCATTACTGAAACCCGACACGCTGCTGTCGGCGAAATTGTACTTGTTGGGCCGCGCGAAGATAAAGTCGCCGGTGGCCGCGCTCCCGCTGGAGTTGGTAACCGTTACATCCATGTAGATGAACGGCGCGCCGCTCACCTTGTCCTCACCCGGATAGAAAGGTGCGCGGAAAGTAACGTTCATCGTAAAAGGATAACCAGATGAACTGCAGTTAAAGCTCTGTGAAGTCATGGTCAGAGATTCCCCGCAACTCTCCCATACCGGATACCGGTCAGTAAAAGGCAGGCACCGTATCGTCGAGCCGCTCTTGACTCCGACCACCAGGTCGCCCAGGTCGCCGGTGCCGTCTCCCAGCGTCGAGAGCCTCGCGCCAAGCCTCTGGGGCATAAGGTTAAGGCAGAACCTGGACCCCAGGCGGCTGAGTACAGTCTCCAGAACGTTCTGTCCGCTGCTGTTCGTATGACGGACCGGCAGGTCCATATTGGTGCGGCTGTCAAAGGCGTCGATCTCCACAACATTGGTCGAGCCCTTGAATATCCGTATGGTGCTGACAGTCGCGTAGTCCTTGCACCCCGCCTCATCCGACCTTAACCGCACCTCGATCCTTCCCTTAGAACTTGATTGGGCCTGTATTGTTTTTTGATATGCGGTGTCAGCTTTTACCTGGTTGTAGATATCCAGTTTGGACAGCTTGAGCAGAGACTGGAGGTATACGTTGAAAACGCGTTTGCCCGAGGCCTTGAAGTCGTGCTCCACAAAACTCAGTTCGACGTAATAATTGGTTGACGGATCCAGGTTGGCGATAACGTATGAAAAATTCTTGCCTTCCCTCTGCCTCTGGAACTTGTACTCCTGTTTTGTAGTCGTGTTGGTTCCGGCAATCTCCTGCGTGGTAAAGATTGAAGGGTAAGTCACACCGCTGGACGCGTTCTGGCGCAGTTCAACGATTACCTGCCCGGCGGCAAGAACTGACGAGCAGGATAAGACAACTATAGCGAAAGCCGCGGCTGTCACCGCGGTAATAATCAACCTCGTCCTGGTCATATTTGTTTTCACTTTCCCGTTATTATCGTAAGACTGTTTTCTTTGCACCGGGGTTCACTTCCATGTAGAAATATTTTTTCAAGAAAAGATTTCTTTCTGTATGTAATCAACCGGTCGGTTTCTTTCCCCACCGCACAATGTTAGCCGGATCAGGCCGTAAAATGCAATAAACCCAATCCGTGTTTGTGATACGCATGTACGGTAAAGCGCAGTCCAGGTTGACAGCTTGAATCCCTGGCAAATAGACTTTACCCAATATTTTTATCTGTTAAGTCCGGGGGACAACCGAATCACTCATCTCAAGAACTGATGATATGGAGCGGATGCGGCGGTGAAGCGGAAGTCGAGGTCACACAATATCAGGGCTGTTTTGCCGGTCTCAGCCATGCTCTTCGTCCTCTGGCTGGTGTTCACGATGAAAACCAACCGGGAACACCTGCTTATGGGCGCTGTCGTCTCTGTGCTCATCGGTTTCTTCACAAGCCTGATGTTCAACCGGAAAATGGACGCGAACTTCAGCTTAAAGCTTCTGGTCAAGTTCCCCCTGTTTTTCGTGCTCCTCGCCTGGGAAATAATCAAGGCAAATCTGGATGTGCTGAGAAGGGTCTTCGCGCCGTCGATGCCTGTAAGCCCGCGCATCATCGCGTTCGACTCACTTCTGGAAACCGACCTCGCGCGTGTGGTGCTGGGAAACTCGATCACCCTGACACCCGGGACGGTGACTATCGACATCGAAGGTTCCCGTTTCTACATCCACTGCCTCGCTGAAGCCCACCAGGAGGATCTGCTTCAAGGCAGGCTGGAGCGCATGGTCGCATGGCTTTTCTCGGAAGGACCGGTGGAAATAAGGAGGCTCCGTTGAGCAATTTCCTTCTGGCGGTCGCGCTTGTGCTTATGGTAAACGCGTTCCTGTGCCTTTACCGGGCAGTCCGCGGACCCGCCATTCAGGACAGGATAATCAGTATAAACATAGTCAATACGAAGACACTGGTAGTCTTGCTGCTGGTCTTCTTTGTTACCGGTACCCCGCAACTGTACATCGACATCGCGCTGGTGTACGCGCTCCTCAATTTTGTGGTGACCGTCGCTGTTTCAAGATACCTGGAAGCGGAAGGAAGTGAACTGAGACGCCATGCCTGGAAGAATCCTGATAATACTGTTTAGCGCGGTCGGCACAGTGTTCTTTCTTGGAGGGACGGTGGGCATCCTGCGGTTCCCGGACCTGTACTCCAGGCTGCACCCTTCGACAAAGTGCGATACCTTAGGGGCGTGCTCCATCATAATCGCCCTTTGCCTCTACTCGGGATTATCCGCCGATACCCTGAAGCTGATCCTTATCATCTTCTTTTTGCTCCTGTCCAGCGCGACCTGCGGGCACGCCATAGGGCGGAGCGCCTTCAAGCATGACATAGTGCCGTGGCACAAACCCGGCGTCAAGCCTTTGCCTTTCGAAGGAGAAGAAAATTGAACTGGACATTGAACCTGGTGCTGCTGACGTTCCTTGTGGGCACTGCATTTGCGATGATCATGCTGAAAGATCTCCTTGCCGCGGCTGTCGTCTTCAGCGCCTACAGCCTTATCATGGCCATAATGTGGTCACAGCTCAGGGCGCCCGATCTCGCCCTCACGGAGGCCGCTGTCGGAGCCGGCGTAACCACGGTACTGTTCGTCATTACGATATTCAGGACAGTCAGGAAGGAAAACCGTTGAAGAAACTGTTCGTGATACTGGCCCTGGCGGCCCTGGGGGTGGTTCTTCTCTGGGTCGTCGGCAAGATGCCCGAAATGGGCGACAGCCGGACACCCGACAAGACGCATGTCGTCCCCCGCTATATCGAAGATGGCGTCAAGGAAGCGGGAGCGGAAAACCTGATCACCGACGTAATACTGAACTACAGGGGCTATGACACCATGGGTGAGGTCGCGGTAATCTTCAGTGCGCTGTGCGCCGTCATCGCCCTTCTGGACAGGGAAAAGAGAGGGGTCAGCCGTTCCGCGGTCGACGCGTCACAGGTCCGCAGCAGCCGGATAGTAAGGGTGACGGTCAGGATCCTTTTCCCGGTAATCTTCCTGTTCGCGGTGTACCTGATTCTCCACGGGGAAAACTCGGCAGGAGGCGGTTTCCAGGGGGGAGCGGTGATTGGTGCGAGCATAATCGTTTTCACCCTCGTGTTCACCCTTATCGAATCCACGCGCGACATTCCGCTTACCCTCCGGGTAATCCTAGAAAGCCTGTCGGTCCTGACCTTCCTCGCCGTCGGCTTTATCGGAGTTTTCAAGGGTGTTGAGTTTCTGACCTATATCCTGCCGGGCTTGAGCCCGGGTGTTGCCGGGGCGTTGCGCTCGCAGGTATTCATGATGTCTATAGAGATAGCTATCGGGGTCGCCGTGGGCGCCATATTCACATCGATCGTTTTCGCGATGATCAAGGAGGAAAACTTTGAACTGGAGCCGCATATTCCAGAACCTTAACTACGCGGTCTCGCTGCTGCTGTTCCTGATGGGGCTTTATACGCTCGCGATGAAACCGAACCTGATCAAGAAGATCATGGGGCTGAACATCCTCGAAACCTCCGTTTTTCTTTTCATAGTGTCCATTGGAATGGTTGATTCGGGGCAGGCCCCGGTCATGGCCCACGGGGCCGCGCAGCAGGTGGTGGTCAACCCGATACCGCAGGCACTGATACTGACAGGTATCGTGGTGGCGGTCAGCACAACCGCCGTTTCGCTTTCGCTCTGCATAAGAATCCACCAGAAATACGGTTCTCTCGATGCCTGCGAGATACTGGGCAGGGAGGTCGCTTGAACGCATCCTTCAACCACCCCGTACTCATAGTCGTCGTTCCGCTGCTTTTCGCCGCGCTGTGTCCCATAATAGGGCTGATCAGGCGCAGCCTGGTGGTCTGGCTCGCTCTGTTTGGCACCGCCTGTACGTCCTTTCTCGCCCTGTCCCTGATAGGCCGCGTAACTCCCGGCAACGACCTCAGCTACCACCTGGGAGGCTGGGAACCCCCCTGGGGGATCGAGATCAGGATTGACACCTTCGGCCTGCTGATGGTCTGCGTAATCTCGACCCTGGGCATACTCCTGGTTTTGTACTCCTGGAAATACATGGAGCGTGAGCTTCCGGCGAACCGCCTTTCTTATTACTACACCCTTCTCATGCTCATTTACACCGCGATGCTCGGTTTTTCAATCACCGGCGATATCTTCAACATGTTCGTGTTCATGGAGATATTCGCCATCACATCCTATGCCCTTGTGGCGGTGACCGGCGAGAAAAGAGCGCTCCGTGCCGCGTTCAAGTACCTGCTGATGGGCGCGACCTCGAGCGTCTGCGTACTGCTGGCGATTACATTTCTGTACAGTGTGACCGGTAGCCTGAACATGCTCGATATATCCAATACGCTTGCGGAGCTTTCACCCGATTACATACGTGTCGCCCTCGCGGCCCTTGTCTTCTTCATTACCGGTTTCTCGGTGAAGGCGGCCCTGTTTCCGGTCCACGTCTGGCTCCCGGAAGCCCACTCAATAGCGCCCTCCCCGGTTAGCGCGCTGCTGTCCGCCCTGGTAATAAAGATGGGTGTCTTCGGTATTTTCAGGATCCTTTTCACGGTTTATGGGCCGGGCTTCGCCAACGAAACGGCGAACTGGAAATCGCTTAATGAAGTCGTCGCATGGGCCGCGGCCCTCTCGATCCTGGCGGGGGCCGCCTTCGCCATCGCGCAGAAAGACCTGAAACTGATGATCGCCTACTCCTCGATCTCCCACATCGGGTATATAGTCCTTGGCATCTGCCTGCTGTCCTATCATGGAACAGCGGGGGGTTTTTACAACGTGCTGGCACACGCCATGGGAAAGGCCTCATTCTTCCTTGTCGCCGGATGCTTCCTATATAAAAAGGGCTTCCGCAGGATAGAAGACCTTAAAGGCCTGGGAAGAAGCATGCCGATCTCGTCGGGCGCCTTCGCTCTCGCATCGCTTTCGGTGATCGGCCTTCCGCCGTCAGCGGGGTTCATCGCCAAGTGGAACATACTCTGGGGGTGCCTGGACAGCAGGAAATATCTTTTCGCCGGCGTGGTCCTGCTCGGGAGCGTTCTTGCGGCGGTCTACTGCCTGAAAGTCGTTTACTACCTGTTCTTCACGGGACCGAGAATGAGGGACACACGGATCGAAGAAGCGCCGGCGGCGATGTACGTCCCCGCCGCGCTGCTGTCGCTGGGTACACTGTTTTTCGGTATTTTCTCAGGGTTGATACTACCGTCGCTGAACAGCGCTTCACGCATACTAATGATCAGATAAAAGGAGGGTTTACTTGAGCAGGGAAGCGATATCAATACTTCCAATACTCGTAATCTTCATGCCCTGGGTCTCACTGATCGGGGCCGCTGTTTTCGGAAAACGAAAACCCGCGGCGGCCAGGGCTGTATATGTCGGCGGGACGGCGGCTACCCTCCTGCTTATTGTGCCCATGTTCCCGCGCGCGCTGGAGGGGCTGGTGATCCGCAAACACCTTGCCGGTTCCGGGCCGGGGATCTCACTGGCCTTACGGGTCGACACCATGGGGTTCTATTTCGCCCTCCTTCTCGCCGTAATGTGGCTGCTCGCGGTTATCTATTCGCTGGGGTACATTCACGGCAGGCAGACAAGGTATTACTGCTTCCTGGCGCTGAACTTTTCGTTCTGCCTCGGGGTCGCCTTCTCCGCGAATATGTTCACCCTGTTCGTGTTTTACGAACTCATGAGCCTGTTCACATACCCGCTGATCATCCACGATGAAACCGAGGTGGCGAGGAAAGCGGGCTTCAAGTACCTCGCGTACTCGATACCGGCAGGCGCGGTACTGCTCGCCGGCGTGATACTCCAGTTCTTCTATGGGGACACCCTCGCGTTCCTGGGAAGGAGCACCATTCACCTTTCACAGGTGGGAAAGCCCATACTGCTCGTTATCTTCTCGATATACATGCTGGGATTCGGTGTCAAAGCCTGCATCATGCCCCTTCACGGATGGGTGCCGGACGCCCACCCGGCGGCCCCCGCCCCGGCAAGCGCCCTGCTTTCCGGGGTGATCCTCAAGGTTGGGATTTTCGGAATAGTCCGCGTGGTATACGACGTTTACGGAGTAGAACTCCTGGAGGCGCTCGGAGTATCCCTCTGGATGCTCATCGTTGCAGGCATCACCATCATCACGGCCTCACTGTTCGCCATGTCGCAGGACGACCTGAAACGCAGGCTCGCCTACTCCAGCGTCGCCCAGGTCTCCTACATTGTGCTGGGGTTGTTCCTGCTGTCCCCCGCCGGTGCTGTCGGGGGGCTCCTGCACATCGCTCACCACGCGTTCATGAAAGGGACGTTGTTCCTCTGCTCAGGTGTAATCATGCACGAGACCGGAAAGAGGAACATAAGCGAGATGGAGGGAATCGGAAAGAAACTGCCTCTCACGATGGGGGCGTTTACGGTAGCGTCGCTGGGAATGATCGGGATACCCCTGACCGCCGGTTTCATCACCAAGTGGGAACTTGGCGTGGGGGCGCTCCAGGCCCACCGGCCTTACTTCATTGCAGTTTTATTGATCAGTTCACTGTTAAACGCGGTCTACTTCCTGCCGATCGTGTATGCCGCCTTCTTCAAGGGAGACAGTAAGCAGGCCGGGTTCCCACGTAACGAGACCTCTAAAAAAATGCTGGTGCCGGTGCTTGCGGCCGGTGCTTTCGTGATAATACTCGGGGTGTTCGTGACCGTTCCCGGGCTGCCCTACTCGCTGGTGAAAGTCGTCGTGGGATCTGTTTTCTAAAAGGGGTTTAAATGTTTGCGTCAGTAGCACCCGAAACAGCGGCACATGCGGTAAATGCGGTGAACTCGATTCTGCCCGCGGTAGCGCTTTTCCTGCCCCTGCTCGGCGGCTTCGCGGTTATCATAGCCGCGAAGTTCGGCGAGAAGGTGCGAAACGGCGTGGCGATCTTTTTCGCGGCCGAGACGTTCATAGCCTGCGCTGCGATGTTCCCTGAAGTTATGAGCAGAGGCGGGGTCCTCCAGACACGCCTTCCGCTGTTTTCAGGCGATCTTTACCTCGCGGTCGACCAGATCGGCCTCATATTCGCCCTGTTCGCATCGTTCGTCTGGCTTGCCGCCACACTCTATTCATGGAACTACATCCAGCACGAGGAGAAGCGGACGCGCTACCACGCCTTCTCGCTGTTCACCGAGGCCGCGGCCCTTGGCATCTTCATGGCCTCCGACTTCTTCGTCCTGTTCATCTTCTTCGAGCTGATGGGAATACTCGCCTACATGCTTGTGGTCCACACCGAGACAGGGGAGTCGCTGAAGGCCGGCACCAAGTACATGGCGCTCACCATCCTCGGAGGCCTGAGCCTCCTGATGGGCATCTTCCTGCTGATCTATTACGGGGGCGGCTTCTCCTTCACCCCCCAGGCTGACAGCAGTTACCTCACCAGCGGCATCTGCTTCGTTGTCGCCGGGTTTCTGATCGGCGGGTTCGGCGTAAAAGCCGGTATGGTGCCCCTGCATATATGGCTGCCCCTCGCGCACCCGGCTGCGCCGTCTCCGGCAAGCGCACTCCTCTCGGGTGTGATGATCAAAGCGGGCGCCTTCGGTTTTATCCGCCTTATCGGCACATTTCTGTCCCAGGCTCCAACCGAAGCGGCGGTCATGGTGGCAAGCCACGGCGAGGAACCGGCCCACGCCGTATCGCCCTGGATAGGCAATCTCCACGACCTTGGTATAGCCATAATCATCCTGGCCCTGGCCACAATGGTGATCGGAATGGTGCTGGCGATCTTCCAGGACAACATGAAGCGCCTGCTGGCTTACTCCAGCATCAGCCAGATGGGGTTCATACTGATGGGCGTCGGAACCGCGGCCTACCTCGGCGCCGAAGGGGTGCTGGGCCTTGAGGGTGCGCTGGAGCATATCATAAACCATGCGTTCTTCAAGTCGCTCCTGTTCCTCTGTGCCGGTGCGATCTACTACAGAACGCATACGCTCAACATGAGGGGCCTCGGGGGACTCTGGCGCAAGATGCCATGGACCACCGCCTTCGCGGTGATCGGCGGGATGGGCATAATGGGAATCTCGTTCTTCAACGGGTTTGTCAGCAAGACGATCCTGCACCACAGCATAGCCGAGTGCTGTGAGGTCGGAGG
>JAFGMY010000047.1 GCA_016927325.1 Actinomycetota bacterium
ACAAGCCGCCCACACGCTCTCCAGGCGTGCGCCTTAGTCCACTCGGCCATCTCTCCGAGAAGAAGTTTAGCATTTTCATGATGCCGGCGCATTCATCATAAGAACATTAGTGATTTCAATGTCTCCAGGCTGACTGACATTCGTGGAAGGCTTCCCCCCGGGTGGACGTGCACCTTAATCTTGTTTCCTTGCTTCATTTTCCTCGATCCGGGCTTTTACCAGTTTTTCAACCAACTTGCCCGGAAGCGGCTCATCCGCCGTAAAATGAAGGGTTGCTTCCCCTGTCTTGTATCCAGCGAGTTCGTCACTGTGGGCTTCCATGACCGCCGGGCTCATGACAAAGAAACTCAGATGGTTCCTGAAAGCCGCGAAGGCCACCAGCGGTCCTTTGTATTTGAAAGTGGGTATCCTGTAACTTATAGCCTCCTCCGCCATCGGGGCTGCGGACTTTATCGTCTCACGAAGTAATTCAAGTGCGACTCTGGACTCTATGGGAACTCTACTCAGGTATTCTTCTACAGATGTTGGTTCTTTTTCCGGCATCGAGGCCTCGCTTCCCTCAAAATAAGTCCGTTTCACTATAGTTGCTTTCCCGGATTAAGTTTAGACAAACGTTACTGTAGTCTAAAGTTTGACAGGTGCCAGAGCAATTATTTTTTCTTCGGTAAAATAAAAGCACTGGGACACCTGGAGATTATGGGGGGGATTTCGTTCCTGGTAATTGACCGTTCGTTTCCTTTTCCACCCATTTGATTTCTTCTTCGGCACTATAGCGTCTGATATCGTGCACACCCTTCGTTATACAGGTCGGAAGAGCGTCGATTGCGAAGGACATGAGTTATCCACAAGGATAATCATTATACCCGAGCGAAGACTGGTAAAAAGCCAACAAGAGTTTTTACCAGGGCGCTGTGCAGGATGCGTCCGGTAGGCTCCCACAGGATGGAAAACATCCTTTGAGAAACTGGAGAGGACCACCGGAGATTATGGAAGAGGATCTGATTGTAAACATGGGAGATCATCCGGAACTGCTGACAGAGATAAGCAAACTTCTGAGGAGAATCGGGCAGTATTATTATTTCAATGAAGCCATCCCGGCACTTCTTAAGGACTTCGCGTGCGACATGGGTATTTCCCCACAATCGGAGAAATACCGCAATGTAAGTGAAATACTATGGCTCTCGGGATGGTACTGGATCGACCACATGGACAATGAAGCTTTTAATGAATCCAGTGCCTACATACCGCTCACTGAAAACATCACTTGAGGCCACGCCAGAGCACCCGCATTCATGGAGGGTTCTACAAACTACCCGTTAATCCCGCCACTACGGCATCCGGACAATAACAATTCCGGGTATACAGCCTGTCGAAGCGAAAAACAGTTGTTTCGATCACATTCAACCGTCATCCCTGACCGGAAACCTGAAAACAGGCGGTGAATAACATAACTGATTATTTGAAGGATTAAATGGATTATCGCCTAAGACTCTATTAACAAGGGAAACAACTGTTATCGACCACTGGGCGCATTGAGAGTATAATCTCATCTATGGGGAATCATGCGGGAAAGAATTCGTACTCGGCTGCAGGTGAGTTCATTGCTGAAAACCAACTCAATCATTTGTACCGGGGGGCGCGGACTCAGTAAATTTCATTGCGACTGCATCACTTGGGTCGGACAGGCCGAAACAGGAGTAAAGAGATGGATCCGATAAAAGTTCTTATTACGGACGATCACGCAATGATCAGAGAAAGTCTTTCTGCAACTTTGCACACCCGGCCGACAATTCAAGTGGTTGGCATGGCGGGAAACGGCCGCGAGGCGATAGAAAAAGCCAAGAAACTTAATCCTGACGTGGTGCTTATGGACATAAAGATGCCTAATATGGACGGGATCAAGGCATGCCGCCTGCTCAAGAAAACACTCCCTGACATACACGTTATCATGTTAACGGTGATGGACGATGAATCCCATGTCATCGAGGCGATAAACGCGGGAGCAAGCGGTTACATACTCAAGAGCATGCCTGTCAACGAGTTGCTCCGCGCCATAAAGCTTACGATGGAAGGAAAAGCAATGCTGCATCCTTCAGCCACGAAGAAGCTGATTAACGAGTTCAAGAAGCTTGCCGACGATGGAAGCGGGAAGTTCAAGTTATCCGAACGGGAACTGGAAGTACTGCAGCTTCTTGCTTACGGATACACAAACAAGGAAATAGCGAACAAGCTGACTATAAGCCAACAGACTGTCAAGAGCCACGTCATACATATCTTTCAAAAACTGGGTGCGTCAGACCGGACCGAAGCGGTGGCAATCGCCCTCCGAAAAGGAATGGTTGAATAAGGCCGGTCCTGTTGCCCGTAACTCTCTTTAAAAAAAGGCGAACCGGGTGAGAGATACCTCCACCCGGTGTTCCTCTACTAACCACCCAACCGCTATTCAAAGGAAGAATCGTTCAAAATGTTTACCGCACCGGCACAGCCGTAGTGGCATGAACCTCACTCAGCTGCCCCAGCAAAGTGTTCAACTCGCCCTTTACTTCCTCGGAAACAGGCGGCAAGACAGTCAACCAGAGAAATACAGCGTTCTCTATCAGCAAAAGCTGCCTCAGGCTAAAATCCATCGTTGCCTCCTAAATACTTAACACAGTCACTGCTGTGCATTCCCTCAAAGGACCCGTAGCTCCTTTACTTACATATCCGAGTCTACCAGGAGTGCGAACGGCTTCCATCCGTCCTTGGTGGTAAGTATATGCGACTTTTGGTTATCTCCCGGTAGTCACAATGGTCGGGTTGTAATCAACCATCGGATACCTCCGGAAAAGGAAAGATGATAAAGAAGTTAATCTTCAAGGAGACCCAGGAATATCAGGTTTACGAATGCGACCCTCATGTCATCGTCTCTGGCGATTGTCTGTATCTTCGAAACTCTGTCTTTCAAATCCTGATCGCAGCTCAATTTGATGCTCCCGGCGCTGCTTTCAAGCAGACCCGATTCCACCAACTCGGAAACCGCCTTATCCAGAACTCCGTTTCGCTCTCTCATCTGGTCCATCAACTCATCAAGAGTCGCCCCTTTTTGTCCCGCGAAAGCGAGCGTTCGCATCAAATCCAGCTTGAGAAAACTGTTCAAGCTCCTGTCGGCGGCCTGGTAAGCTTCAGCGAAAAGGGGCTCCTCCAGAAGCCTTGATGTCCTGGAATCCATATCGTCTTCAGATGTATAGAAGTCGAGAAGCTTGCACAGTATCGGGAAGTTGACAGGCTTGAAAACATATCCCGATGCGCCGTAATCGAGCGCTTTCTCGGTATAAACCCTCTCAGTCATTGCTGTTACACAAATAACAGGCCTTTCCCTGAGAGCACTGTATGACACAAGCGATTCCAGAACACTGAACCCATTCATTATCGGCATGTTGATGTCCAGCAGAATAGCATGGGGAAGAAACTCATAAACCATTTCCATGCCACGCGTGCCGCTTGGAGCTTCTATTACTTCATACCCCTCTTTCGAGAGAGCAAGCCTTAATATGTCGGAGATCCAGGGATCGTCCTCAATGTAAAGCACCCTGTGATTCTTTCTCTGTTTTACCACTTCTGATCAGCTACCCTCTGAAATCCAAAAACTGAAGACCCCTGCATGCAGCCACATTTCTCGAGGTAACACCTTAAAACCTGGCTACACTTAATACTTTATTCTACGTTTCCAGCGGAACCCTACCTTCGACATTATTATTTTCTGATTGTTGCCGACAAACGAGTGAAATCCTGAATATCCGATACGGTCAATCAATAAATCACGCAAACCATGCCTCAGATATCGTGAATACCAAAACAGTCTACAACATTATCAAGTACTTTACCTGCGGCCTGGGACGCGTCCGCCGCCGCCCTGTACACAAGGGAGACGGTGCTGAAGTCGGTAAGCTGCTGATTGCCAACCGGCTTGCCGTCGTCGAGGCCCGGCCCGTCGTTAGACGATATGTCCCTTCCACCCGGGCTGCCGACCCCTGCTGTTGTCTTAAGCAATGGGTTTTTTTTCCAACTGAAATAGTAGCTGTCGGGAGAAAAATCCCTGGCCGGGTACAAATCGGTGTCTAATCTTTTGCGGAAACTCCCGGGCTCCTCTCCCTCCAGAAGACTCTGAACGCACTTCTTTATTGACTCAGCGGCTTCTCCGCCCTGCCCGTTCTCCCCGGAAATGCGCCTGTCCAGTCTTTGAAACATGCCGGTAAGGGAAAGGAAAAGTTTCTCGTTGTTTCCATATACTATTCTGACCGCCTCAACCAGTTTGGAGACAATAATACAGCGGTTGTACAGGATATCACGAGAAGAGTCCTCCACGAGAGAGCAAACCTCTCTCACCGAAAGGGTTCCCTTTTTATCCCCGGCTTCGGCGAAATCCTGCAACCTGTATATTCTGCCTACGGTCGTACTTATCGAATTGAAAACAAGTGTTTCATCTTCAACCAGTCTAATGACCTCATCGATCTCGTTTTCCGAGCCCTCAACCGCAATGTGCCGCAGGTAGTTGGCGATTACTATGCATTCGCTGAGAAGCTCGACAATGCGGTCCGCCTCCTTTCTCAATTTCTCGAAATAAGTCCTGGATATCGTTATCATCACATATCCGCCCGGACTTGTTCGGCTCGAACCCACCCTTGACTCTGTATCCAGCCCCTGATTCCAAATCCGTCAATTGGTTTCTTAAACACGCTTGCGTGGCAGTTCACGGAACCTCCTGTGTGCATTCCCTTGATTCCCCGGCATAAAACCCGGGCTATCCAATCCAACCGCATAACCTCAACACACCATAAGCTGAGCACCCCGGCTGTCTATTAACCCTGATTGCACCTTCAATTGCCCTTATTATTGAATTATCCATCTTCAAACTGCCTCTTCGAATCCATCACTTTGGTTAGAAACCGCGGAAATTTGGAGAATCATGCCACAAAAGGAAGTTTTTTAAGTATGAGTGTCGTTGATGACAGGATTCACGGGAAAGTATGACCCGTCCCGCAAAGGGAAAGAAAACCGGCTATCCCCGCAAGACCGGCGCCAGGGAAGTTGCAAATCTGCCTATCAGGTACCGGCTCTGATACAGACATGTCAGTCCCCCGGGCAGCAAAAGCCCGACAAGACCAATGACTTTACAGCCTTTCTCCACCTTGTCTAACTCTTCGCCGCCGGGTTCCCTCCGGAGAGGCATTGGAGCCGCGTCGGGGATGCAGCCGGCTTTATTCAGTGCCGCGCAGCTTCCGTCGCTTTTCAAATCCATGAGAAAGTATTCCCCTTCCGAGATATCAAACAGGGGAACAATCAAAATGCTCAAATCAGAGCCGGCGCTTCCCGTTTCAGTACCATTGATCAATCCACTGAAGCAGTCTCCGGATGCCACCGCCTCAAGGGCTTTCATATCGATTCCCCCGGCCAGATACTCGCTCACCAGCTCGTTGTCGGCGTTCCATCCGGAGACCTGGGTGTACTTCAGCGTCGCCGGTTCCAGCTTTCCAAGAAACATTCCCTGGATTCCCAGTGCCCGGCCGGCGCTCTTCAACGCTTCTCCAATTCTATTTTCGCGCACAAACTCTTGAAAATAATCCCCAATCAACTCATCCGCCGTGCTTGACAAGAGTTCACAGTGCCCTAAATCTTCATATAACGCGGCATTATCGAGAATGAGCCCGAGCTGTCCGACCATTGCATAGAGATAACGCATGTCTAGAGCATAACTGCTGAACGGGTGTTTCCTGCAGCAGATCATCCAGCCGCTGCGTCTGCTCCATGTGGAAATCGGCATGACAAGCAGGCTGATCTTCTCTCCGGTTTCGGTCCCCGGCAGCTGGTTATACTCGTATTCATTCAACACCAGAGGTTCGTCCTCGCGTGCGCCTTTGACAAGTGTGTCCGCGTTAGAGGAAAGCCATTTGAATATCTCGTCTCCCCAGACGTCGCCGGGCCTGTTCGCAGCCCGGGAACTGCTGAAAAGTTCGTAATGGACCTCCAGCCCCTGCCGCCTTCCCCGGAATATAAAACATGAATCACCCTCCAGGTAATGAAGAATCTCCATCAAGAATCTCTCGATTGCCTCAGGTGTGTTCTCGCTTTGAAAGAGCGACCTGTAAAAACCGGACAGGACGGCGTCGGCCTGTCGATACTTCTTTACCAGGGGCGCGGTAATATCCGGTGAGAGTATTATCTTCCCCTTGATAACTTCTCTTATAGCTTCAACGATCATGTCCATGGAAAGGCCCTTCAGAATATACGCGTCCGCGCCATGCTTAATCGCCTCAGCGACATATGCCGCGTCTTCATGCGCGCTCAGCACGATTATTTTCAAACCGGGACTGTCTCCCCGCAAAACACTTATCGCTTCTATTCCGTCCATCCCGGGCATGCGTATATCGATGAGCAGAACATCCGGATCGAGGGATTTCGCTTTGCCGACCGCCTCAATACCGTTGGCGGCCTCTCCAACTACTTCCATTTCACCCTGAAGCCCGATCAAGCGGACAAGAGTTTTTCTTGCTTCTTCATGGTCCTCTGCCACGACAATCCTGACCGGTTTTAACTGAGATTCTTTTAGCATTCCCTTATATCTCCTCGGGTATCGTAATGGATACCTCAGTTCCTTCTCCCGGCTGTGCCCAGATTTTGACGCCGCCGCCGGCCAACTCAGTCCTCTCCATGACCGATTTCAGCCCGAAATGCTCTTCGAAGCTCTTTTCATTCAACACCTCTTCGACATTGAAACCACCACCGTTGTCCCTGACGGTAAGCTCAATCATCCCGCTCCGGCGTATTATCTTAACTACCACCTCGGTAGCTCTGGAGTGTTTTCGCACATTCGTCAAGATTTCCTGGGCGAGACGGTACAGTGTTACCTCTGTGGTCGGCTTCAACCTGTCCAGGCCTTCGTCCACATAAAAGAAATACCGTATACCGTACTCATCCTCCATCCGGTTAAGATAGTTCTCCATTGCCGGGGCAAATCCGGCGTCGTCCAGTATTGACGGCCGCAGGTCAAAAAGCAGCCTCCTCATCCCTGTAATGTTCTTTTGAAGGCTGAACTTGGTGTTCTCCAATTCCTCCTTGGCTTCATCGTATCGACCTGATTTCACAAGCATTTCAACACCTTCCATCCGGTAGAAACTGCTGATGAGAGCCTGGATCGTGTCGTCATGAATATCGGAAGCGATACGCTTCCTCTCGTCTTCCTGTGCATTGATCATCTTCGTGAGCAACATCCGGTGAAGTTTTTCATTTTCTTCCATGCGGGCGAACATAAAAGCGTTCTCGATGCCCATGCTGACCATTTTTGCAACCTCTTCCATAACAGTCATGTCCGCCTGGCAAAGAAAGCGGTGCGGGTCCATCGATGAGAGGTGCAAAGCCCCTGCGACTTTTCCCCTGCTTACCAGAGGAAGAGATATGGAACTTGCTTCCACGCCGTCCTTTTCCGCCCTGTCCCCCCTGAGCAGCAAAGGCTGGCCGGACTGGGCCACCCTTGAAGCAGCACTCAGCAAAGCGTTCGGAGGATCGACGAGACCTGGATTTCCGGGGACACTGGCCCAGGCGTTCAGGCGCAACTCTTCTCCAAGGTCCTGGAATATCATTATCGAACCGCTGTCCGCTGTAACTATGCCCATTATGAATCCCAGCAGTATCTTCATGCGCTTCTCGAATTCAAGGGTTCCGCTCATGCTGTCCAGCAGTTTCGAAACGGTCTCCTCGAGGTCGCGCTTCCTTCTTGTCTCGAGGTCAATCCGTGTCCTCTCGACCGAACACAGGGCTTTCTCCCTGGCAAGATCGAGTATCATATGATCATACTCGGTAACTTCATCCTTCAGCATGACCAGAACGCAAACGAACGGGAACAGGGGGCACTCCGTACATTCCTTTTCCACCGAGAGGACTTTGCCGCTCCGTTTTCCGCAGCAACCGGCTTTACTCAACTGGACCTCAGAGCACGACACTACCGATGTCGCGCTTGCTTTCCACTCTTCATACAGGCAATCAACATTCTCGCAGCACGCGATCGCCGGGGAGTACAACACGGGCATGACTACCATGGTTTTTTCTTTCGGTAGCCCGGAAGGTAAAGAGTAGTCCTTATCTCCAGGTTTTATGACGAACAGGTCCCCCGTTTGTTCCCGCAGCAACTTCTCAACAAAAGCAGTCACTTCGGCAGGTGGTGAGGGAAATCTCTTCTTTGGCTCTTTCGAGACGGCGTCCTTTATGAACCGGCTTGACAGAACAAACCACAACTCGCCGTCACCGCGAATGCTTTCCAGTTTCGAGAGCGGGTCGCGCAGTTCCTCGAGTATTTTCATGCCCAGGTTAATTTCAGTCATTGTATCCCCGATTCAGCCCTGTGCCGCAATACTAATTATAGAACACAACTCCTCGAGTTGTGATTAACAGCCGTTTTGATAAGACATCCCCACTAATCAAGTGCCCGCTGAGGGTCCGGCTTCCTCTTCAGCTTTCATGTGTCTGGAGGCCGTTACCAGAAAATAAACAAATGAACCCCAGAAACAAAACAGAAACAGGAGTATCGACAGCACCCACTGTTCAGTACCGAAATCCAGAGCTTTTCCAAACCTGTATGTCGCATAAGCGTATATGCAACCCAGCACCAGCCCCACAGAAAGGAAATAAGCCCACGAACTGATATTCAGGCGGCTATAGGTTATGAATTGAAAAACCGCGTTCAATACAATGAGAAGTCCAAGCGGCATCAGGACCAGTTTCAAGTAAAAAGCTCTTTCCTTTGAAATCAAACCTGAATCGTCCAAACTATTGAACCCCTGCTTCATCGTATCGGCCTGTCTTCCTTTGAATCGCGCACCGTCGCTGAATTTTACGCTCAATAAACGGCAAGATCGTTGGATTATTCTATCTTAATCAACCAGGGGCCATCCGCTTGAACATCAAACAGGTAGTAGATGTCACTCCTGAGTGATACCTCTTTGTTGCCCGAATAAGGACCTCTTTCATTAGCCACCAGTTCAACCGCGGTCCCCCCAAGCTCGACTATCGTGACCACGAAATCTCCTTCGCCCTGGTATTCCATTGAAATGTCCTGAGGACCGCCCCTTGTCTGAAAAAATGTCGTTGCCAGCGGCCCGGCGGCGGCATAACTGTCCGGCGGGTACGGTGCTGAGACAGGCGCGGGCTCTTCAACACCCAAGACCCATGGGCCCGCCGATCTTACTTCGAGATAATAAGTTCCCGCGGAGACACCAACGGCTCTCGATCCAACCAGCGGTCCCGCTCCTCTGACTATCAGGCCGACATCGTTGCCCTGCTGATCTTTTAGAGTTACGCTGAACTGCCCCCCACCCTGGTACTGCAAGTGTATTATGACAAGACCCTGATCTGCTTCAAACGGTGGTGTTGCCTGATTTCCAAAGCCCGTGAGCGTTATAACCTCCGGCTCGACAGGTTCCGGCAACGGTTCACTGGTTTCAGTACTCTGATCGCTGGGGCTATCCGCTTTTTTCTCCAGTTCCCGGGCTCTTTCCATCAGCTTTTCCAACTGTGGTTCAAGCATTTCCCCTTCGACCAGACCGGCCACGGTCTCCCCCTCCAGGAGATCTTCAGCTTCGGGCTTCAACCACAGCTCATACTTGGAATCAAGATTCGAAGCCGCACCAAGAATCTCGATCGCTTTTTCGCAGTTCTTCCTTATTGGATCGGAGAGAAGCATCTCCACCGAGTTAATTACATATTGGGATATTGTGCCTCTGTCTTCCATGACCATCAACGCCGCCAGGTCAACCTTCCAGCCGCCGCCGCCGTTGATCTGCATCAGCGGAAAAGCGGCGTCACTATCGAATGTGTAAACAGCCACAACGTAATTTTTTTCCGGCTCCAGCTTCCGGCTGTCGAGAGACTTCACGTTCCCCTTGAGAAGATTCTTCTTTGTGGTGGCAAGGTAATTCGTAATGTACTCTCCGACATCCCTGTTCTCATTCAGGTCGGCACCCGGTTCCAGGATAAAGATTTCATCGGGGTCGAGATTCAAGCCCTGAGAGACCAGCAGCCCCGTAAGTGGGTTGTCCGCTGTGTCCACCTGCTCAAAAACGGCGTCGTAATCCTCGTCGGTGAGATTCTCTATAAAATCTTCCGCCACCGACTCGGTCTTTGCCTCATCACTGGCTCCACCGCTTCCTATAAAAACGGCCATTAACACCCAGCCTGTTACGGCAATCAGGGCCACCGCGATAGTAATTACCGTCCGCCAGTCGATTGTTTGCATTGCCGGGGCGGCGCTTACGGGAATCTGCGCAACGGCTTCTCCCCCCTTTTCGGCCTTTCTCTCCCCTGGAGCGGTATGGATGTATGGTGAGTATTCATTAGATCCCTCCCGCTTTCCCGAGAGCTTTTCCTTCGGCTCAAGCATCCCCTGTTTGCGTTCCCCGCAATAAGGACAGAACCTGAACAGGTTATCGTATTCCCTGCTGCATCTGGTACACTTCACTTTTATTCCACCCTGACGTCTTAGCCTTGAATTCCTTGCCGTGACATACATCGTGAATCCGGTGATTCACCTGACTGCCTGCAATCTTCGCACAGGCTACTTCACGGCACAGGTCTCTTTAATATTTTCACCTTTAAGAGCTCGACCCCTCCCGGACCCGGCTTCCATGCACACCGGTCCATATTCATATAACCGACGTTCAACCGACGTTCCAGGCGCGAACAGACGGTTTATGCACCACCTGCCATGGGAAATCCCATTGCTATGTATTATTCTATAGCCATGGCACTATCAGATACGCGGCAGATTATCAGAATAGTGGTTGAAGGTGCTGTTGAATCCCTTCATATGCAAAGGGAGATGATAAACAGCCTGAACCTCTTCCCGGTTCCCGATGGAGACACAGGAACCAACATGTATCTCACTATGGCCGGGGGCCTCAGGGAAATGGAGAAGACCCCTTTTTCTTCCATCGAGCAGGCACTGCACGACTTCGCCCTCGGCGCCCTGAAGGAATCCAGAGGGAACTCCGGCGTTATTCTCGCACAGCTTCTGGAAGGAATCTCGTCAGGACTTTCAGGGCCGGGGAGCCCCGGTGTCCAGGAGTTGCTTAATGGATTCCGAAACGGCGCGAAGCTTGTTTACTCAGCGGTGCAAAACCCGGTGGAGGGAACAATACTGACAGTTGTCCGCGAGATGGCTGAAGGGCTCGAAAGCTACGGGGAGTCGAGTCTGGAAGAGTTCCTTGCCGGGGCTTACACCCTGGCCTGTCAATCCCTGCTCAGAAACAGGGGACTCCTGGACAAATACACTCCCGGAAGAATAACTCCGGTTGACTCAATCGACGCAGGAGGAGCCGGGCTCGTAATCGCGTTTGAAGGCGCGCTTTCAAGTATTGGAATCCCGGTAGACAAACTGGACTGGTCTAAATTCATACCCAGATACAGGTTCAGTGACTACTGCGGTCCCAGGTGGGACTTGAGATTCCTGGTGGACTGCGCCAGCAACAAGCTCGGGGAATTAAAAGCCGAACTGAACGACCTCGGTGATTCAATAGTACTGGCGGGAAGCACCTCTCCTTACACGATACATATTCACACCAATGACCCCGAAGAAGTATTGAACGCAATAAGCAGTTACGGATCCATCAGTGGAATCGAAGCTTCCGAGATGCTCGACGCTCATCCGTTCTCAAATCCTGAGCCGCAAGGGAAGTACAGGCATACCACCGTTATCGCTTATTCCAGTGGCGAAGGGATGCAAAGCGCTTTCAGGGAGATGGGCGCTGAAGTCCTGGAAATCCGGCCGGAGGCCCAAATCGAAATGGGTGTGCTTCTGGACACTGTCAACAGGTTGAACAGCGCAAGCGTGGTCATTCTGCCCAACTGCCCGAATATGGTAAGAAACGCAAACGATGTTGCGCAGTCCTTCTCCGGAAAAGTTACGGTTATTCCCACTGAATCTCCAATCCAGGGACTGGCCGCAATGGAAGAATATTTTGATAACGGCAATCCCGGCGAAATCCTGGAAAATATGAAAAGGGCCGCGGCGGCGGTCGAAACAGGTTATATTGTCGGCGAAAATGCCCATTCCCCGGATCGAGAAGGCCCTTCTTCAGATAATACTTTCACGTTCTCCGGGAGAGTGGGAAATTCCCTGATATCCGAGGACGGCAACCTGGTCAGGGTCGTCATCTCTGTATGTGAATCGCTCAGGGACAAGCGAAGCGGATCCGCTCTTACCCTGATTGCCGGAAAAGGCCTTGACGAAACCGACAGGAACGAAATCAGCGCCGGGATTTCAGAGCTGATACCTGAATTCGAGCAGGAATGGTATAAAGACAACAGTTCCGGATGGCTTTTGCATGTCGGCCTTGAATGATACCATTTTGTAGAAACCGACCTTGGACACCGGGGGATTTGCAACCATGAAAAAAGTATCGATCGTCACCGGCAGCACTGCATGTATCCCGGCCGAATTTGAGCATGAGTATGAAATCAGCGTCGTCCCTTTTATGCTTATCATCAAGGATAAAAGTTACAGGGACAATATTGACATAACTATCGAAGAGTTTTACAAAGCCCTGGAAGAGGACTACGCGATGACAAGCACCTCCGTACCATCCCTGGGGTCACTGGTCGAAATACTTGAGAAAGAACTGAAAGAAGCGGAACGTATACTATATATAACGATATCATCAACGATGAGCGGCGAATACGATGCGGCATCCAGCGCAGTGGATAAACTTAATAAGGATCGGGATCGCATTGTGCTCCTCGACTCAAGAATGGCCGCGACCGGACAGGGTCAAATAGCTATGGAGGCCGCAATGGCCGCAAAGCGCGGAGAAGATTTCCAGTCCGTCCTTGAAATCGCAAAACAGACTGCGTCAGAAGTAAAACTTCATGCCATGATCGACAATCTCGAGTACCTGAAGAGAAGCGGCAGGGTCAGCGCAATAAGTGCTCTCGCGGTAAACACACTCAATATCAAGCCTGTTTTCCAGTTCATTGACGGAGAAGCCAAACCGGTGGCAAAGCCGCGTTCCAAAAAGAAAGCCCTGGAAAGAATCGCGAGGGAGGCTATCGAAACCTTCAGAAAGAAAGGCCGCCCTATTAACCTCGCCTTATTCCATGTTCTCGCTGAAGACGACGCAAAGTTCCTGGAAAACAAAATCCGCGCCGAAGCGGAGTGCGAAAGCTCTTTTACAGCTCATTTTACCCCCGTAATGGGTAAACACACAGGCCCCGGGCTCGTTGGAGCAAGCTTTTACTGATCTATTCGGTGCCGGTTCAGCGGTGCCTCTCGCTCCAGGGATGGCTTGCCTCGCGGTCGAGTATCAGCCTGTAAAGAACCACGTCCCTCATGCTGATCTTTTCACGGCCCGCGACTTGAATATCGGGACTGCCCTGCAACCTGCGTATGAAAACCATGGCGGCGGCACAAAAAGCGAAAAACACCAGTGGCGCCGGTTCGGCAAGCACCAGCGAAAACAGCGGCAGGACAAGAACCGCGATTCCGCAGGACAGTGCGACGGTCTTTGTGAACACCCCGAAAGCAAAAACAGCCAGCATGACAAGGGTCTCGACCGGCAGAAGAATCCCGGACCCGACCAGGAAAACGGCGATTCCTCTCCCACCTTTGAACCGCGTGAATACCGACCAGTTATGGCCCGCCAGCACCGCGAGCGCCGCGAGTGACAATCCCCAGAGTGACACTCCCATCAGCCAGTAGACAAGCAGCGTCAGCCCCGCTTTCGCGCAGTCCAGAAAGAAAACCAGAACTCCAACGGGTTTCCCCACTTCATGGAATACGTTATGCGTACCGAGATTGCCGGTTCCTACTCGTAGAAGGTTCTTGCCGCCTTTCACCTTCCCGGCCAGGTAAGCGAACGGTATAGATCCGATTATATAAGCTACCGCCGTGGACAGCACATACTCCATTTCCATCCCATCCTCATCTCAATTAACCATAACTTAAAAGCTCAATGAATTCAAAAGATTAACCCCGGTGTCCCATTTCTTTTGTCATGCGTCGGAATTATTAAGGACGTGCACCGGTCAAGCTTTCTCGGTATTACCCCGAAACGGTGCCCCGGCGTGAGTGCCGGGGCCTCAACCGGTCAGGTGTGGCGATCCCAACAGAATCTGGAACACGGTATTCAGGAATCAGGAGATAGAAGAAGACAGTATGACGGCATGGGTCCCGGGGCCTCAACCGGTTCGTACAACAAATCCCGGACCGGGAAAAGCCCGGGCCAAAAGGTTTGTACCTGTAACTTCAGTATTCCCGGTTCAGTCTCCGATAAGGTTGAATACCGTTTCGAGAAGTTCTTCCGGCTTGAACGGCTTTGAAATGCACTCGTCCGGACAATCCCTTGTACCGCCGGTCACGTATAAATCGCGTTCGTTATGCGAAATGAAGATCACGGGAATATTTCGAATCTCGGAGGAAAATATGAGGTCCATATATATTTCGGCTTCAAGCCTTTCCATTCTGGTATTTACATCAAGAGTGATCAGGTCGGGGTTGATCTGCTGCGCTTCCTTTATCCCCTCTTCACCGTTTTTTGCCGTATGTACCCTGTAACCGCGCTCTTCGAGGATCCTTCCAAGGGTCTTAACCTGCCACCTGTCTTCATCTATTATCAGGATACATTTCCTGGACATCCTGTCCCCCGCAAAATATACACGGAGTGTCCGCGCCCCCGCCTTTTCATCTCTGATGTTCGGCAGGGCGCGGCTCAACCGTGTTGAAAACGACCGCCTGTCCCGCGCACATCCCCCGTTAATACTACTTGCTCAATGGTACAAAAGTACTACGTTTAGTAGTATCGGTAATTCCTCTATTATCTTTAAACGAACAAACCACGGAATCTGTTAACTTTCCCCGTTGCCGGTCCCCCTGTCACACACCATCTTCCCGCCGACGGACACATTCTCGGGTGGGTTCTCCTTGATCACCACCACGAATACATCCCGGGGGAAACCATAGGCTTTCTCCATGGCGTCGGTGATTTCACGCGCCAGTGCGCGCTTCCTGTCGAGATCCATGACCGGCGGGCCGTCCACTGTAGCGGTAGGCATGATAAGCTCCTCCTTCTGTCATTGACATTGCATTAAAAAAGACTTTATATTAAGTGCCCCTGTTTCATTTATATCGTTCTTAATAGAATTGCCCGTCGCAAGGGGAAGAATCCTTTCAGAAAGTGAAGATATCGCTTAAAAAGTACAGGTCTGACCTGAAGTGGGCACATGATGAAAGATGTGAACCGGAACAACTCCATGCAAGCCGGCTGGTTATGCGCTTATACGCCGCTGGAAATAATGGCCGCCGCCGGTTTGACACCGGTAAGGCTGTTCGGTGTGGAGGGCGGATCGGAAATCGCGGACAACCTCATGGGTCAGAATATCTGCCCTTACGTGCGTTCATGTCTCGCGCAGGGCCTTGGTGGAGAAGCTCCCGACGCAGTTGTTTTCGCCGGTTGCTGCGACAGCATGCGACGGCTTTATGACGCCTGGTCCTACTACTGCGACTCCAGGTTTACCTTCATGATCGATGTCCCCCGCGGGAAAGGCCCGGCGTCCCTCGCAATCTACAGGAATTCGATCAGGAAACTGGCCGACAAACTTGAAAATTACACCGGTGAAGCAATTACCGCTGAGAATCTCAAAGACGCGATAAGACAACGCATGAAGGTCGAAGCTGTTCTCGACAGCACTTCACCGGGAGCAGGGCTCAACGGGAGTCGAAAGCATCAGCTTTTCATCGAGGCGCAACAACAAGATTCCAGAACTTTTATCTCCGGATATGGCGACAATCCTTTCTTGAACAAGCGGAATCCAAAACAACGAAATGGAAAAAACATCACGATATCCGGCAATCTTCTGAAATCTGAAATACTGATCGGGATGGTTGAAGAGTGTGGTGGAACCGTTTGTGCTCTCGACTTGTGTTCGGTTGAAAGATTTTTCACGTGGCGGGACATCAGTCACGACATGATTCCAGGCGGCGGCCTTGACGAGCTCCTTGGTTTTCTTACGCAAAGCTACATCTCGAGGTCTCCCTGCCCCAGAACACTCTACAGAAAAACCCGTTTGGATAATTTCCTGGGACTCCTCCGGTCCAGCGGTTCCAACGGTGTTATCTACATACCGCTGATGTTTTGCGACCCTTTCCTGTACGAGCTTCCCGAACTCAAGAGAAAGACCGATGAGTTGGGAATTCCGGGACTGCTTCTTCAGAGCAACTACCAGAATGACAGTATCGGGCAGATCAGGACCAGGATAGAGGCTTTCATGGAGATGCTGTAAATGGGATTGGCTGAACACCTGGTCGAAAAGTATAAGAACAAGGCAAGCCCCTCCTTGCTCAGGTCCTCGAAGTTCTGGAATACAGTGATAAAGATAGCTAATAATCCAATCAACAAGCCGTCCAGCGAGGCGGATCACGTATCTGCGAACTTCATGCTCAATATGACCCGGGACGCTTTCCTTCGCAGGAAACCGGTTGTCTGGGCCAACCTTCTTTTTCCGAGCGAACTGCTTCACGGGCTGGATACGATCGGCTTCTTTCCCGAGTTTGCAGCTGCGGTTGCGGCGATGACCGGCCTCTCGGAAAGGTTTCTCCAGACCGCGGACGCAGCCGGTTTTTCTCAAGACCTCTGTTCCTTTCACCGGGTTATCATAGGAGCGGCGCTGGAGAGTTTTCTGCCCGAACCTGACTATATCGTTTGCTCATCCACTCCCTGTGATTCCGCACCGCTTTCATTCATGTTTCTTGCCGATCACTACAATGTGCCCAATTTCTGTATCGATATCCCCTCCCGAATCGATTCAAACGAGGACCTTGAACCCGTATCACAGCAGTTGGAGGAGTTCACGCTTGCGGTGTCCGGCGCCGCGGGCGCGGGGAAGCAGGAAGCGGTAAAGAAAATAGGCGAAGCGGTAACGCTTTCCAACGAAGCCAGAGGATATGCCCTCCAGATGGAATCCCTGATAGAAAACCACCCTCCACTCATCAACGGGTGGGACGCAATAGGCAATCTCTCCGTCCTGATTGCGACTCCCGGAACGCAGTCAAGTGTGGAATATTTCCGTAATATGGTCGATGACCTGAAGAACGGCCGCTTTGAACCAGGTGGAAACACAAAAGACCCGAACCGCTATAAACTGCTGTGGATGCATTTAAGACCATACTTCAGGAACGGAATCGATGAGTTCTTAAAAGATAATCAGGCCGCGGTGGTATGTGAGGAATACAGCCGCTGGTACGGCCCGGAGATGGATCCCGGAGACCCGTTTCTCTCGCTGGCGGAAAAGATGGCGGCCCATCCTCTCGCCGGATCATCAAGGCGTAGAATGGAAGTGATTAAGGAACTTGCCCGCAACCATGAGGTTGACGGCGCCGTACATTTCAACCACAGGGGGTGCAGGCAATCCTGCGGATGCGCCCAGCAGGTCAAGGACGAGCTTGCTTCAATAGGAATCAAGACCCTGATCCTGGACGGGGAATGCATAGATGAAAGTGAACACAGGGAAGGTCAGCTCATGACCAGGCTCGAAGCGTTTTTCGAAACCCTTGAATGAGGAGGGGATTAAAATTACTGTTCTTATAATTGTCCTGGCAGGCGTTTCGGCAATAATCCTTGGAATCATCATCTGGCAGTTCAATAAGCTGATCAGGTACCGGAACCAGGTGGACAGCGCATGGCACCAGATAGACGTGCAGCTCAACCTCAGGTACGACTTGATCCCCAAGCTTGCCCAGGTCGTCAAAGGGTACGCCTCTCATGAGAGAGAAACGCTCGAAAACGTTACCCTCGCCCGTTCAGGCGCCGTCGATGCCAGAGGGGCTGAGGAACAATCGAGAGCGGATGAAGCCCTTGACTCAAACCTGAAAAGCCTCATCGCGGTAGCCGAGAGTTACCCCGACCTGAAAGCGGACAGTGAGTTTTTGAAGTTCCAGGACGAGCTTTCCAGAACGGAGTCCGGGATAGCCGGTGCCCGAAAATACTATAACGGTTCGGTAATGCAGTACCGGAACGCGTGCCAGAGTTTCCCGGGTAACCTGGTTGCCGCGGTCTTCAAATCCGCTTTCGGACCAAGGGACTATTTCGAGATATCCGAACCCTCCAACAGGGCTGTTCCGGCTGTCGA
>JAFGMY010000048.1 GCA_016927325.1 Actinomycetota bacterium
ATACCTTTGAGTTATAATCTATTAACCGTTTACTCAATTGAAAAGCCAGGGGGTTACAACGTGAGTTTATCCATTAAAAATGTTGGCTTGTTCGGGCATGGCGGTTCTGGCAAGACCACATTAGCCGAATCAATCCTTTTTGCATCCGGTGTCCTGAACAGAATGGGTGACGTCAAGCAGGGCAACACCGCGATGGATTTCGACGAAGACGAAATAAAGAGGACTATTTCAATCAACTGTGCAATCGGAGAGGTGAACTGGAACGATACCGAACTCCAGATAATCGATACTCCGGGTTACGCCGATTTCATAGGTGACGCGCTTTCGGCCACAAGGGTCGCGGACACGTTTCTTTTTGTCATCTCGGGAGTTGACGGCGTTGAAGTCCAGACTGAGATCCTCTGGGAGAAAGCCGAAGAGTCAAACTCTCCGCGAGCCATATTTATAAGTAAGCTGGACCGCGAAAGGTCAAGCTTTCAGCGCACGCTCGATGATATCAAGGGGACCTTTGATGCAAACATAGTGCCGGTCTTCGTTCCCATCGGAGAAGAACACGACTTCAATGGTATTTACAGTCTTCTCAAAGGAAAGGCTTACGGTTCCGACGGACAGGGCAAGACTAAAGAGATACCGCTTCCCGGTGACATGGAGGACGATGTCGCGTCACTGCGGGAGAGTATGGTGGAAGCGATAGCCGAGTCAAGCGACGATCTGATAGAAAAGTACCTGGAAGAGGGTGACCTCTCTGAAGAGGAAATTGACAGGGGCCTGCGAGAGGGCCTCAGGAAAGGCATGCTGGTCCCCGTGCTGTGCGGTTCCGCTTCATCCCATGCCGGCATAATTGAAGTGATGGACTTCATCTCTGAATATCTCCCCGGCCCGGGAGAGATGCCCGGCGTAAAAGCCGTTAACGCGGACAACGGTGAAGAGATCGAGATTCCCAGAAAAGAGGACGGTCCCATGGCGGCGCTGATCTTCAAGACACTCGCGGATCCTTATGTCGGAAAACTCACTTATTTCAAGGTATTCTCCGGTGTTTTCAAATCAGATACCACGGTCCTCAACTCATCAAAGAAGAAAAGCGAGAGGATCGGCCAGTTGTTCAAAGTAAACGGCAAAGAGCAGAAACCGGTACCGGAAATACGTGCCGGGGAACTCGGCTCGGTTGCAAAACTGTCAGATTCTTTCACCGGCGATACGCTTTGTTCGAAAGAAAACCCCGTGCTTCTTCCCGGGATCGAGTATCCCGCACCGCTTATGTCGATCGCGATAGAACCCAAAACAAAAGGTGACGAGGACAAGCTTTCAACGGCGCTTTCCAGAATCAGTGAAGAAGATCCCATGCTGAGAGTAAGAAGGGACACCGAGGTCCACCAGACGATAATAAGCGGTGCCGGCGAAAACCATCTTGATGTTACCGTAGACAAGATGCACAGAAAATTTGGTGTTGAAGTGCAGACCGAGACACCGAAAGTTCCGTATAAAGAGACCGTCAGGAAGATGGTAGAGTCTGAGGGAAAGCACAAGAAGCAAACTGGAGGACACGGCCAGTTCGGCCACTGTTTTCTGCGCATCGAACCCCTCGAGAGGGGTTCCGGTTATGAGTTCGCGGACGCGATCGTGGGGGGTGCGATTCCCAAGAACTACATTCCGGGCGTCGAAAAAGGGGTGGTCGCGGCCATGGA
Organism: Actinomycetota bacterium; assembly: GCA_016927325.1. Lineage (GTDB taxonomy): Bacteria > Actinomycetota > Geothermincolia > Fen-727 > Anoxymicrobiaceae > JAFGMY01. The sequence continues at coordinate 1,686 of JAFGMY010000048.1, forward strand.
GGGTGGGTTCATAGCCGGGTTTCCGGTGGTAGACGTTAAAATTACGCTTTATGACGGCTCATTTCACTCCGTCGACTCCTCGGAGCTCGCTTTCAAGATGGCTGCGATGAAGGCCATGCGAGAGGGTTCGGTCAAGGCGGACCCCGTCCTGCTCGAGCCGATCGCCGAACTGAGGGTCACCGTTCCCGATTCGTATACCGGAGATATCATAGGAGACCTCAACTCCAAGAGGGGGCGCATACTGGGGATGGAACCGAAGGGCAAGATGCAGGTTGTCAGCGCACAGGTGCCGATAGCCGAGCTTTCAAGGTATTCAATAGACCTGAGGTCCATTACCGGCGGACGGGGTATTTTCCAGGTGGAGCTTTCCCATTATGAAGAAGTGCCCGACCACATCACCAAGAAGATAGTAGAGGAACACAAGAAAGAAGCCGAAGAGGCGTAACTCTTCTCAGAGGTGGCTTTTCATCCTCGACCATACGTCGTCAAGTGACATGGGCAGGATTTTCGTATCCGCGCAGATAGGCATAAAGTTCGTGTCGCCCGCCCACCTGGGAACGATATGGAGGTGAACATGTCCGGTTATTCCCGCTCCGGCCACCCTTTCAATATTGATGCCCAGGTTGAACCCATCGGGAGTAAAACCATCTCTTATGGCGCCCATGCACTTCTGTGACAGCGTCATCATCTCCGCAAGAGTCTTTTCGTCCAGCTTTTCAATAGTGCCTATATGGTCATAAGGGGCGACCATTGTATGGCCGGTGGAGTACGGAAAGAGGTTCAGTATCATAAAACAGTTTTCACCGCGATGCAGGATCAGGTTCTCCCTGTCTTTATTCTCGTCCAGTTTTTTACAGAAAACACACTCGTCCCTGTCATGGAAACTGCTCACGTATTTGTACCTCCAGGGAGTATAAATTATTTCCACGTTTGCGCCTTTTAAATTTTCCGCTCGGAAATATCCTTGACCAGCCTGCCGGCGAACTCCTTGAGGTCGATCCCTCTTTCGTCATTGCCGGCCAGAGACCTTACGCTGACCGTACCCGCCTCGATCTCCCTGTCTCCGACTATCACCATGTAAGGCACTTTTTGACCCCAGGCTTTTCTTATCTTATTGCCGGTCGTTTCACGGTCCTCGTTTACCCGGGTTCTTATCCCTTCCTTTTCGAGAATGCTCTTGATCTCAGCGGCTTTTTCGAGGTGCCTGTCTGCTATCGGCAAAACCTCAACCTGCACCGGCGAAAGCCATAGCGGGAAAGCGCCGCCGTAGTGTTCTATCAGAATACCGAGATAACGCTCGAGGCTTCCCAGCACGGTCCTGTGTATCATGACCGGCGTATGTTCGCTGTTGTCCGCTCCTACGTATTTCATATCAAATCGGCTGGGCAGGTTGAAATCGAACTGTATTGTCGGGCCCTGCCACAATCTTCCCAGCGCGTCCTCAAGTTTCACATCGATCTTGGGCCCGTAAAAAACGCCCTCTCCCTCATCCACAAAATACTCGAGCGACTGGCTTTCGAGAGCCGCCTTTAAAAGACCGGTGGCCTTTTCCCAGTTTTCTTCCGTCCCCACGAAATGCTCCGGACGGGTGGAAAGTGCTATCTTGAAAGTGGTGAAGCCGAAGGTCCTCTGGGTTTCAAAGGCGAACTTGATTGCGTTTTCTATCTCGTGCTCAGCCTGATCCATTGTACAGAAAATATGCGCGTCGTCCTGGGTAAAACCGCGTACCCTCAAAAGCCCGTGAAGGACTCCAGACCTCTCGTGACGGTATACGGTCCCCAGTTCAAAATAGCGTACTGGCAGCTCATTGTGGCCCCTTGTCCTGGATTTAAATATCGATATGTGCGCCGGGCAGTTCATAGGCTTTATTCCATATTCCTGGTTATCAATCTCGAAGAAGTACATCGGGTACTCCATCTGAAGGTGCCCGCTTGTTTTCCAGATGTCCTTGCGCATTATGTGGGGGGATATCACCAGTTCATATCCACGCCTTGCATGCTCAATTTTTAGATAATCCTCGATTACGGTCCTCAGGATCGCGCCCTTTGGATGGTACACAACCAGGCCCGGCCCGATTTCCTCTGTAATTGAAAAGAGCCCCAGTTCAGGCCCGAGACGCCTGTGGTCCCTTTTCTGGGCCTCCTCGCGCATTTCCAGGTAGTGCTCCAGCCTTTCTTCGGAGTCGAATGCAGTGCCGTATACCCTTTGAAGCATTTCCCTCTTCTCATCGCCTTTCCAGTAGGCACCCGCGACGGAGAGCAGCTTCACCGCCTTCAACTCGCCGGTGGACTTGAGGTGGGGCCCCCGGCAAAGATCCGTGAAGTCCCCCTGGCGGTAAACCGTAACAGTATCGTCGTCTATTTCCCCGAGGAGTTCCACCTTGTAGCTCTCGCCCGATTTCTTAAAGAGATCAACAGCTTCGTCCTTTGAAAGCTCCTTTCTTTCGATCGGGATATCGGCGGCAATCAACCGGTCCATTTCCTTCTCGATTCCGGGCAGATCTTCGGGCTTCACGGTATCTTCCAATGAAAAATCGTAGTAAAAGCCGTCTTCGATAGCCGGTCCGATGGCCAGCCTGGCGTCGGGGTATAGTTTCTTGAACGCCTGTGCAAGAACGTGCGACGCGGTATGACGGTAAGCCTCCCGCCCTCTTGGCGTGTCAAAACCCAAAAACTCGACTTCTCCTCCACCTTTAAGCTCTCTATTGAGCTCGACCATCCGGCCGCCGACCGCGGCAACCAGAGCGCCGCTCTCAATTTCCTTCCCGGCGGCTTCTAATGCGTCTATTAATGTGGACCCTTTCTCGATTTCGATCCGGGAACCATCTTTGAACTGCAACTGCACTTTTTCCCCGTCTACCAAATTGACTCCCTGGTATTTTGAAAACCCCAACAAGAATAATAAGAAAATGGTGGGCGCGAGTAGGATCGAACTACCGGCCTCTTCCGCGTCAAGGAAGCGCTCTCCCACTGAGCTACGCGCCCACTATAAAAAAACTCCAATTTTGGTAAATAGTATCCTATGGAAAATAAAAGATCAAACCGCTAAAGTATGATCATGCCGGTCTGTTTGAATTGCGGAAAAAGCATACCACGTGGGCAGAAGTACTGTGAAGATTGCGGTAAATTGCCGCTCGACCGCATGTCTGAGTACATGAGTGTGTCTTCTTCACAGAGGGCCGTCAAGAGAAGGTACAACGACCATATCTGGCTGATAGCGGGAACCCTGGTACTGCTTTCCATGTTGATCGGAACCGCTTACGCGTTACTGACCCTGGTCCCAACCGAGCAGATCTACGAAAGACAGGCCGAACGCTGCCGCGCACGTCTTAATGATGTAAAGGCTGCAGTCGACGATTACGTCTCCGACAATGGTGAGTTGCCGCCCGACGGCAGGCTCAATGAGGACCACGCTCTCACTGTTGGCGGTTATATCAAGCCGCCGAAGTGCCCCTCAACCGGCAACTACTACATAATCGAGTACAGGAACCGCGAGGTATTCATCATCTGCGACAGCAAGCTTGAAGGTCATGAGATATAACCCTGGACCTGATATTAAACTTCAGTCGCCCTCACCTCTGGAAAGAGTATGAAGCAGTAGTCCACACATGAGGAAACGTCCCCTGATTGGAGGCGGCGGCCGGATTCGAACCGGCGAATAGAGGTTTTGCAGACCTCCGCCTTACCACTTGGCTACACCGCCTGGCCGCTCTATTTTACTATAATTACATTCATTTTAAAGTTAAATACGCTTTAAATGAATGTCCGCAATACGTCGTTGAATGTTTCAGCGATAAATAATTATTGCGTGGTTCTCCGGGTCCAGCCATATGCGGGAACAGAAACGTAATATGAATATCCTGTTTTTTCGTCTGTTTGCATACCATGATTCATGCCGGCGCCGGACCCGTCGGCACTCTTCGCTTTTCATCCTGCTACATAAAATGATTTACCGCGTTTTCGTCGAAAATATCTCCAGGAACTCAAGCCGGCAGTCTCTTTTTCTTTGATTATTGCCGACAGTTTATAGTCCTGAACGTCTGGAAAGAGGTGTGTTTCGTCGGCTGAAGAGAAGCGCGGATCGGGCACCAATATACTCGCCCGGATTACAACACTGATACTGATCGTTTTCATCGCAGCCGGTGTAATAACTTATCTTGTATTCAGGAACTCGCGGATACGTCGGAAAAAGCCATGGAAGGCGATCTCGATATCGAGGTTCCGGTGCGGAATGGTGGTGACGAACTCGAAGGACTCAAAAATACCTTTAACCTGGTGCCCGAAGGCCCCGGAAACGTAATTAACAAGAGCGGCATGGACGATCTTGAGACCTGAGCCGCGGAACACTTTCAGGTTCCGTCTGAGCGCGCTGAAGGTGCTTTTTTTACGATCTCGATACTCAAACGCGGGCATTCAATTACTGACACCTTATCGCGGGCCCGGGGTGTTCGGGGGAAAGGGCTGGGTAATTTCTTTACCGTCCCGGAACTTCAGCTCCGTGAGGTTGATCGCCATTCGGTTACTTTAAAACTTGATTAATTTGTCTTACTTCTCCCCCGCCCATATTCAATGGATTATTATTAAGGTGCCTGTCAGGCGGAAAGAGAGGTGGGTCAAAATGCCACCGCGCCCTGAATGCGGTTTTCAAAACCGTAAAATAAATGAATATAACTGTGAATACGAGGTGCACCCGGATGGGACCGAGGCACCGTCACCCGAATCAGAAGACGACGAACCTGCGACCGGGCCCGGCGGTTTCAATAACGGCTATCCTAAGAGAAACGGCCGCCTGTCATTACTTCTGGCGGTTCTTCTTGCCGCGGTAATGATTGAGCCGATCTACCATATGGTCCTGTCGTTCTTATACTTTGACACAGGTGCTGAATCTTTAATGTTAAAACCTTCTTTTCCGGGCAATATCCTGGGGCTGGTAAGCAGTGTCTCGGGAAATGCTATTTCGGTTCTGCCATGGCTGCTCCTGGTTCTTCTAACGATTGCACTGACCGACCGTTTTCGGCGGAAGAAGATGTTTGCATTGCTGAAATGTACCTCACTTGCCGGGGTCATAGCAGCGGTCGCGGCGGCGGTTTCCACTGCGAGCTCCGAGATTTATCATGCTTCCGCGGGGACCGGAAACGAGAATATACTAATTAACTGGGTTGGCGCGTTTTTCTACGTTATGGTTATCGCAGCGGGTGTGGCGGCGGCGATCATCTTTTATATTGTAACCAGAAAAATTGAGTTCTCTTTCCTGAAAGGTGATATTTGAATTGAGCTGTAACACTGTTCCGGGTTCTGCCCCTCCGGGTGTCAAAGATTTGGACACAGCAGGTAAAGAAAAAAGCTCCTTCGATTTCGAACAAAGGATCGCCGTACTGTTCTTGATTCTTGGGGGATACTTTCTTGGAGCGCAACTGCTGGGCTGGAGTGTCGGTTTCGCAACTTACAGGACGTTCATTTATTTAACCGGCAACACAGGGGTAAGCTCCGGTGCGAGGGTAATGATGTGGTTCGCGAGCAGGACCGAGATGCACCTTCTGATCACCGGTATCGTGGTGGTACTCATTGCCGTCCACCTCGGAAAAGACACGTGGATAGAGAAATTAAAGACTCCTTTCCTGATCTTCACTACGGCGATTTTCTTCATGCTCACAGCCTCGACAATAATACTGGCAGTTAATGTCGATCTTTTTCCCACCAGGAGCGGGCTGGACTGGATTACTTTCAGGACGTTGATGTTCCTGGTGCTTGATATCGTATTTCTTGGGATAACGATCTTTGTTCAAACACCTTGCCTGCAAAACATGCTGTCCCGTCTCCTGGGGAGGAGACGGACCTGAGATATGCAGCGAGTCATGTTAAACAGCATCGTTTCCCGCCTTTTGCATTGCCGTGCCCGCCCGATGTTCGAATTCCATTGAGTGATTTCCACGGTTCATGCCTGCGGTAACTTTTTGTTATCGCATCTTCCCGATATTCTCATCCGCATAGCTAACAAGTAAAAAAGTCTTTAGTCCTTATCCACTTCATCCCCGGCCATGTAGTCAACAACGGAGGAAATGATTTTACCGCGTTGAAAAGTTAATGCGAACGCGGAGAATGGAGTTTATGAAAGTAAGGCGGTGTGATGAAGGGATTAAAAATATCATTGGGTGTTATTGCGGCGACCTGCCTTCTGTTTGCCGTGGGATGCGCAGGCGACGGGCGTAACGCCGAACCCGTTTCTGACGACGGTCGAACAACAAGGGCTGAAGTGGTGGATTTTGTTGAGGAAGCGGTCGATTATGCCAGGGTAAACGGCAAGGAAAAAGCGCTGACGGAATTTTCCGACAGGAACGGCGCTTTCGTCAGGAACGGCGGAGACCTTTATGTCTACGCTTATGATTTTAACGGCAACGTGATCGCGCACGGTGGAGATCAGAGCCTGATCGGCAAGAACCTGATCGATTTTAAGGACCCGGAAGGCCTCCCGGTAATACAGAAACTGGTGAAACTGGCGCAAGGTGGAAGCGGCTGGCTGACGTATACCTGGGAAAACCCGGAAACCGGAAAACAGCAGAAGAAGCTTGGTTATGTCATGAAGGTCGATGACACCTGGTTCCTGGGCTCCGGAATGTACGAATAATGAAACGGTTACATAAGGATCGCGCTACTTGGCCACAGGAATAATTACTTCATCAGAGTATTTCGACAGTGTAATGTTTTCATAAACAAGGTTGGTGCCGTTCATGTTCAGGAAATATATTTGGGGGCTGTTTGTCGAGTAATCCGGGACAGTCATTTCTATCTTCCCGTCTTTGGCGGCCCACAGTTCCACCCATATCGAGTTCCTGCTGCTGTCGGGGCTAACTCTCTGGAAGTATGCCGCTCCACTCTTGTCCAATGAAATCATAAGCTCGTGTCCCCAGACATATGTGCCTGCAAGATCAGAAGGCCTGTCCGGCTTCATCTTCCGCTTTGTCCAGACCGCACCGCGCCCCATAACAGTACCGTCATCTTGAATTTTGTATTCAGTCGACCCTACTCTTATGGTATCACCGCAAATCTCGTATTTCTCCCTTTGTCCCCAATTTCCCTGGAGGTAAACGGGTGCCGCGACGTCAATATAAGTCCCATCTTCTTCAAGAGTCATTTCTGAGCCGTTTTCCCCAACATAAGTCCCGAAGATATTTGATGTTCCGCTTATCGATACAGCCAGTGAAACGATTGTTATTACTCCACCCAGAAGTGAAATGACAGCAATGACTGCCGCTGAAGCTGTTTTCCAGTCGCGCTCCATAAAGGCACCGCCTTCCTTTCAATCCCATTGCAGCTCTCCACCCGCTAATATAATAATGCATCAATTTAAAAACAGGTTCCATTGCATGAGCACAATCAGCGGATAATTTGCAATTGTTTAATCCGGTTATGAAACACAGGAATAAAACATGATCAGCAGAATAAACTCAGAGTAATCAACAGAAGGAGAATTCAATGCCGAACACCGAAGAAAATCTATTTAAAGCTTTCGAGGAGGAGTCCGCCGCGGCTGTCCGGGTCAAGATATACGCGGATGAGGCCGAGAAGGAAGGTTATCCGGATATGGCCCGGCTTTTCAGGGCGGTTGCCCGTTCTGAGGCGATCCACGCCCGCAATAACCTTAAGCTTCTCAACTCGATCCAGGACACAGAGACCAACCTCTATGAATCGTTCGCCAAAGAAAAGGAGCTTGCCCACGTGTCTTACGGCGACTACATTGTGCAGGCCGGGCGGGAAGGGCTCGACGCGGCGGTAAAAGAGCTGGAGTGGTCGCGCGATGTAGAGAAGATACACGCGAAGCTTTACGAGGAAGCACTGGAACACATGCTCGAGAATAAAGGCTCCGCCTACTACGTTTGTGAGCCGTGCGGCTACATATCCGACGGGAAGATACCGGAGAAATGCCCTGTGTGCGGTGCTCCCGCGAAGCTGTTCTTCGAATCGTCCTAGAAAATACTCAAAAAAACAGGAGCGGACTGCATGAACACCCGCTCCTGTTGATTTACTCTTGTTCAAGTCAAATGTAATCTGGCTCTTGCTTGTAAAGGCTGCCGGTAGATAAATGGATTAAGCAGTTGCTTTTTTGAACTTTGGTATCAACCTCGGCATCTTTCCCTTAAGCACCAGGATTGCCACTTTAGAAGTCAGGTTGACTGTAACACGCTGTACAAAAGGTATGCTTACCGGAATAGCGACCATCATCATCACGAAGTCGTTGGCTGCAATCTTCATAAGCGGATTAAGCAGACTTGAGAACCTGCCCATGCTCTTCATTAGCTTGAAGGACTTCTCCATCCTCGCAGCGGTCATCTGCCCGGCCATCGTCTCAAAGAACTTCTCGTAGTCCACGTTGGGCTCGTTCACGATTCGCATCATGACATCGCCCATGATGATTCCCATTTGTTCCGCAATACCACTGCGCTCCGCAGCCTGTACCAGCTTCACCAATGCTTCGGGGTCGATCGGCATATCAGCCACCTCCATCTATTGTGCAAACATTACATTAAAGCCAAAATTTATTGAAAAAAGAGGTACATTTTAAATATATATGCAAACCGCATAAATTTATCAACAAACGGGCATCCACCCCGCCCTTATGTCGGGTCATAATTCTGAACCAGTGTTAATACGGAAGTTTATCATACGACCACAATGTCAGACAAGACAATTCTCAAGACAATTATACGCGCCGCGCCGCAACACGGTTCGTGTCGACTTTCAACTTTCCCGGCGTGTCCTGCGCGGCCATCAATCCACGTTTCCCTTCCGGGCAATATCCACGGCCGGGCGACAATGAGAGGTCAGGTTTTCCGTTCCGATATCATTTCCGCAGCACGTCCGGCGCAGAACCTGACGAAAGAAGCGCATCTTTTTTCATATATCCCATCTTTCCTTGCCTTTTCCCTTAAGTCGCGGTCCCTCAGGTTTATGTCTATCAGCATTCCGCAACTTGTCGTAACATGCTCCTCAACGAATTCGTCCACCAGCTTCTGGCCTAACTCGTAAACACGTTGTACGCCGTCTTCACCGGAGTCCTTGCCGTATGCCCATCCGAGCACGATAATTGCGCCCGAAAGTGCTCCGCACACCTGGCCGGTCCCGGCAATTCCCTCTCCGAACCCGGAGGCGACCCCTGGTATCCACTCTTCTTCTATCCCAAGGGTTTCCATATTTGATGCGAGAACCGCCTCCGCGCAGTTCATCCCCGACCGAAAAAGTTCGACCGCCCTCTCCCCTGTCATTCCATAGTCACCGGTTTCTCCCATTCCGCATCACCTCACGCAACTCAATTTTTTCAGCGCTGGAGTCTCATACCACGGCAATCGTAACATGTGTACCACGGTTTCTCCTCAATCGGGCGTTGCTGAGGATATGAACTCAACACCTTGCACAGTTCACCCTTACTTATCGGAAAATCCGTCACGGCGTGGAACCGATTTCATTCAACCGGTTACGGAAATTAACTCCAGGTAAATCATTTGCCCGTTTTTATTAACCGACTGCCGGGGTGAAAACACGCTGAATCGGAGTACAATTACGGTTATAGAAATTTTTTAAGCGGCTGTTATCAGTCTAGTCAGGAGAGCAACTGTGGGAAAAATGAAAGTCCTGTTCTCGGATGGTTCCGGTGCGGTCAACATTGAAGAGAAGCTTGATGATGTAGATCTGAAGAAATGCAAGGTTTTCTGGGTGGACCTCCTGAATCCGGACAAGGAAGAACTTGGCACGGTAACCGATTTCCTCGGCCTACATCCAATAACTTTCAAGAGCTACGAAGAAAAGAAAACCATCCCCTCGGTTCAGCAGTTCCAGGAGTACCTCAAGATAAACTGGGATTTTATCGATGGTTCAGGCTCCGATGAAGAACTGAATGTTAATCCGATTATCCTGTTGCTGGGTGACAATTACCTGGTAACGGTTCATGAACGGACTATGCCGGAGATAGACGAGGTCGTCAACAGGTGGATCGATGAGCCGTCTGTTTACCACCAGAGCTCCGCGCCGCTCCTCTACGATATTCTTGATACCGCGGTAGATGGATATTTCCCGATCGTGGAAGACCTGTCCGACCGTATCGACCGGTGTATCGACCGGTTGATGACTTCCAGCAGTCAGGAGGACCTTCAGACGATAATGAGTATAAAGCACGAAAATATGACCATGAGGCGGACTCTAATGGCACACAGGGATGTCATGATGCAGTTGTCCAGGCGGGATATGCCGCATATTCCGCGGGAATTATACGAGTATCTGGTTCATGTTTATGACCATCTCGTAAGGGTTGGAATGGAAGTGGAGAATAACAGCGATCTTGTCTCCTCCACCCTGGACATTTACTTGAGCTCTGTCAGCAACCGGCTCAACATAACCATGAAGAGGCTGACAACCATCGCTACAATATTCATGCCCTTGACCTTCATAGTCGGTCTATACGGAATGAATTTCAAGTACATGCCGGAGTTCAACTGGCACTATGGATACGCCTTCGCCTGGGGAACAATTATCGTTACTACGGTTGTCATGATCATTCTTGCCAGGAAATACGACTGGTTCTAACTGTGAATGGTGCCGCCTTCGAACCTCATGCCAACCCCCCCACGGGCAGGCTGTGCTCTTAAACCGGCCCGCAACCGCCATGGTCAATCTTGTCAAGATCTCCAGTTTTCTGTTCCGTACCCGGCCCCGCTCTCACTGCAGCCTTCCTGGGTCCACTGTTTGATTTCATGAACTCAATCCGCCGCGCCGCAATACACTTGCACGGGTGAGCGTTCAAGATGATAGACTATTATGTCAGTTATGTCAGTTCTTATCTCAGGAGGTGCAGGTCAGGTGGATGAAGTAATGCTGGATTTACCGGTAATCGGCGTCAAGCAACTCAGGGATTCATTGAAAGGGTTCGAAAATGTCGACCGGTATGTGGGGCCGACATGGTGTGATGTCATAAGGCTTGCGACCTACGGCCAGGCCCTCATAGTCGAACCTGGATCAATTGGCGTATGCAGCGTAGCGCCGGTTGTTCTCGGTCTGAAAGACGCCGAAAAAGCGGTTGACATGATACTCGAGCCACGAATGGAAGAACGTGTCGCGGGGTATTACATCAATCACGTATCGCGTTTTCCTGAAGGAGTAGAGCCAGATACCGTAATCATCCGCGGGAGGCCTTCCCAGGTAAGGCGGATCGCCGAGGAGTCTGGTGAACTGCAAGAGAACTTCAGGGGCCTTATCGGGGCCAGCGGGCTTGACCTGACCGGATTCCAGCGGCTTAATGTCCTTTCCGCCCTGATCTCAAACTGGATAATAGGTTATATGAAAAGATGGAGCGGTTTCGATCCGCTGATGAAAGCAGTAATGAATTTCGGTCCACTCATGTTAGTAGGAGAAAAGCTCATCGAGAAGTCTCTTGCCGATATGTCCATGTGCAGAAACTCCACTATTCTTCCCCTGCTTGAAGACGCGGGCAACATATCCTACTTCTGTGCAGGCGGCGCAAGCTGGGGCGGAAACAGCCCCAGGAATATGACGTCCGGCTACCCCTACCGTATATACAATAAGTTCGCGGACAAGCTGAACTTCCCCGGGAAACGCTGAAAACTATTGACTGGTGCCGTCTGGAAATCCCTATTTTCAAGACGGCACCGGATTTTATCCCGGAACCCGGAGTTTCTGACATCCAAGAATTACCGGACCCAGGCTTTTAACCTTTAATTCTCTGCCAAGAGTATTACGCTTCAGATTGATCTTGAGGCGAGTACTCTTTCCCTTATCCTGTGAGATACCGGCGCACCTTTCTCATGCCGGAGAACATGGTCCGCCGCGTTCAGTCCGCTCTGAGTCGCGATTTCCGTTGCTACACCGGAATCGTTTTTACCCGCTTCCGCGCCAACGTAATACAAACCCTTTATCGGTGAAATTGAAGACGGCCGGTCCGCCCCCGCCTGCCCCATGCACTGGGCAAGCCCGATTGCGGGGGCATTATCTTCTCCGTACACGAGGTAAGTACCGGGAGTAAGGAAATCGTGCCACATTATGTGATCTTTTATCCCGGGAACCGCGTACTCGATCGAGTCGAGAGCCTTCTGTTCCCACTTTGACCAGTTTTCCCTCGGGTCAAATGTCACCGGAGCGATTACAATAACCGACTGCTTTCCTTCGGGCGCCAGCGACGGATCCATCCTTGACGGTGATGTCGCCATAATGGCAGGCAATCCGTCCGGCACCTCATGCTGTGTCCACATATGCTTGTAATACTCCTGAGTATCTTTTTCAGGGACACTCATAACCATATCATAATTAAACACCGGCTTGTCCAGCGCTAGGCGCAGGCACCATCCGCAGCACCCGGGTCTCAGCGACCGTATTTTTTCGGCGTATTCCCTGTCGAAATGTTCCTCACCCACAAGATACTTCACAGTTTCCTTTATGCCCGCGTTGCTGAAGATGAGGTCGGCCTTTATTATCTCGCCGTCGTTCGTCTGCACGCCGGCCACTTTTCCATTCTTTACGATTATATTGTTTACGGTGACGCCGGTTCTGACCTCGCCGCCGTGCTCCTCGATTCCCGTGCAAAGCGCTTTCGGGAACTGGATAAGCCCGCCTTTGACATAGCCCAGAAATATTTCACGATCGGCCAGCCCTTCCGCCATGGGTTCAGAGGCCTGGCTCATTGTCCTGATCAGCTCACCCGCCGGGGTCTCACCGTAAGGTGTGCCGTAAAGGATGAATGAAACCCAGTCGATCATATTGTGGATCGGTAAATTGTCCGTGAACCTGCTCAGAAACTCCTGAATAGTCACATTGTCATAGTGGGCCGCCAGACGATCCATAACCCTTGTCATTGAGGGAGCCGTTACCTTCAGCATCCTGCTGGACATGTTGAGGATGCCGGGAATATGCTTGTCCATTGTATCGAAAACCTCTCTTATGTTGAACTTGAGAGGTACTTCGCCGACCTTGAACATCATGTTCTGAAGCTGGTGAAACCCGACATCATTCTGCTTGTTCACCCTTTTCAGTGCTTCCCTGAACGGACCATAGCTGGACCGCCAGATAACGTGGCTTCCGGTATCCATCTGGAAACCGTTTATCTCGGACGTCGAACATCTTCCGCCTACACTGTCCGTTTTCTCAAGAACCAGAACCTTTTTCCCGGAACCCGCCATTGCCGCTCCGGCGGCGCAGCCGCCAAGGCCGGATCCGATTACCACCGCATCAAAGTCCATGCAATCCTCACCCCCAAGATCGAAGTTCTTCTTTTTATTGCCGCAAAATGAAGATTGAATCCAGGTTGAATAACAGGACGTATAATACGATTAAATCACTCCAACCCACGTATGGTCAAACAGTATTCACGATTTCATGGCGAACCGTTGATTTATGGAGATATGCCCGAAAATCGAAGTCCCCGTCACGGTACATCAAGCAAGATGAAAAGCAGGCCTGAAAAGCGGTGGTTGTGTTAAAATATTGACTTGAGAAGCGGTAAAAAAGGGACATTCTTATATTCTGATAAAAGGAGATAATTTCATGGCATTCATGTTCTTCTTTGTCGTTGCAGCCGCGATCGCGGTTTTCTGGATTATTTTCACGAAGCGAGAGAGAAACACCAGGAATATTCTCGAGATAATCCTCATAACATCCATTGTTGTTCTTATCGGCTCCACTTGCCTGATGGCCGGTTTAGCTCATATTTTCGGTGGGGAAAACATAGCAGCCGACATCGGCTGGCAGCCGAGTCCGTTCGAATTTGAAGTGGGAATAGCGAATATTGCCATAGGAATCCTGGGAATTCTGTGCATATGGCTGCGGGGCGAGATGGTCCTCGCCGCAGTCGTGGCAGGGTCCACCTGGATGTTCGGCAATATGATCGGTCATATCCGGCAGATGGTGATAAACGATAACTACGCGCCCGGCAATGCCGGCGCGTTCATATGGGTAGCGAACGCGATAACAGTTGGAATTGTTGTCCTGTACATCGTATTCAGGATAGTCGACTCAAGACAACGCAACAGCACCAAAGCTCTAAACAACGCCGACTGAGCCGACGCTCCTCCTTGCCGGCAAGAAACGAATAGCGTAAAGGTTAGGTCTTGATTCCTTAATTACCCGTCGCCCTTTTTCAATTATCCATAATTCAAGCGCAACGCCGAATCATAATCCCGTAATTGACGCTCTGAAACCCGGGTGCTCCCGGTTTCAGATAGCCCTGGGAGGCCGGATCATGTTCCTGATCTTCTGTATCGGAGACGGTGTCCGCTCCTGTCTGATCAGGTAATCGGCACAGTTCAATCCGCTCATGGTGGCCATTTCCGTTGCGACACCAAAAGCATACTTTCCGGCCTCGGCACCGACATAATAAAGACCTTCTATTGGAGATTCAGATGAAGGCCTGTCCGCGCCGGCCTGTCCCATGCACTGGGCGATGCCTACAGCCGGGGACTCTTCCTCACCTAACGCCAGATACGTTGTTGGCGTAAGGAAATCGTGCCACATTACATGATCGCTGATTCCCGGGAAAACGCATTCAATAGCTTCGAATGCCTTCTCTTCCCACTTGGGCCAGTTTTCTTTTGGCTCGAAGGAGTGCGGGCCGATTACTATGACGGACTGCTTTCCGGGAGGTGCAAGTGTCGGGTCCATCCTCGATGGTGAGGTAGCCATTAGACCCGATACGCGATCTATAACTATATGATCGTCCCACACCTGGTGTACGAGCTCCTGGTTGTCCTTGTCGGGAATACTGAGAATAAAGTCATAGTCGACAAACGGCTCGTCAAGAGCAAGGCGCAGGCACCAGCCGCAGATGCCGTTTTTCAGCGACTTAATGTAATCTACATATTTCTTATCGAATTTATCCTCACCCACAAGATTCTTGACCGTTTCCTTTATGCCCCCGTTGCTTATTACAAGGTTCGTCTTTATAACTTCGCCTGTCTCAAGCTCAACACCGGTTACCTTTCCGTTCTCAACCAGGATTTTCTTTACATCGACACCGGTCCTGACCTCACCGCCGTGTTCCTCGATTCCCCTGCACAACGCCTTGGGATACTCGGCCAGCCCGCCTTTCACATAACCCATAAACATGTTTCCCTCGGACATTGATTTTGTCATGGGGCCAAAAGCCTGGAATAACGTTCTCATCAACTCACCCATGGGGGTCCTGTCGAATCCTGTGCCGTACATGGTACAGGACAACCAGTCGATCACATTTTGAACCGGCTTGAATGGAATCACAGGTGCAAGGAGGCTTCTGATAGTGAACTTGTCGAAAAAATATGTGATCGGCATCATCATATTACTCATCATTTCCATCACGGGAGTGGTCATGCCCATCATCTTTAAGACAAAAGACGGCAGTATCTTCTCCATAGTGTCCATGACTTTGCCGATGTTCATCTTAAGCGACCTGTCGCCGACCCTTAGCATCATTTTTTGTATGTAGTAAAAGTCGACGTCGTTTTCCTTGTTGACCCGCTTCAGCGCTTGCAGAAACGGCCCGTAACCGGCCTGGTAGATTACGTGGCTTCCGGTGTCCATCTTGAAACCGTCTTTGGTGGAAGTTGAGCACCTTCCGCCCACTTCACCCATTCTCTCAAGTACCAGCACCTTCTTGCCGGCTCCCGCCAGTGCCGCGCCCGCGGCGCAACCGCCTACACCGGCTCCGATAACTACAGCGTCGTAATCCATGAAACCCTCACCCCCGAGATCGAAATGTCCTGCACTGCGCAATTAAAAAGAAGATTTTGAATAAATCCTTAAAAGGACGAGTGAGTAGATTAAATCATTTAAACAGATATGCGGTCAAACCCAATTCTTCTCAAAGTTATTATTTGCGCATTAATAAGCAACTATTTAATGAGGACCATATTTCCTGCATATCAAGTTAACATAATTTTGAAAGAACCGGGCCTGAACATCCTAATCCACCTAGCCACATTTATTGAGGGGAGTAGCGCCATATACCCTTTGACAGTGACTCACCGTAAAGTATGTTCCGCTCCGAATCGAAAGCGAGCCAGGAGATATCGTCCCCGCTTGCCACTCCGTCCATTTTTTTCAAGGACAGATCATTGAGGGGATCTTCGCATATCCAGACGCCTTTACTTTTTGAGAATTTTTCGACATCCTGATCGCTTGTGCGCATGCCGGGAAAATCCGGTTCGAGTGCCCCCGCGAAAAGAGTGTTCCGGTTGTCGTCAAATGCGATAGTGTTGAAGTCATAAAGCCCCCCATCCGGCTTCTGTTCAGTCCATACTGGATCGGTAGCCGGATGATCGCACCTCATTATTCCGCTTATTCCTCCCGCAAGGTACAGTACATCATTCTTGCCGTCATACACCATGGATCCTGTTCTGTATAGATAATCAGGTTGTGCCCCCTCGCCCGAAATATCCGTCCAGATTCCATCCTGGTACTTCCAGACACTTATTCCGCGGCCGTCGTTATCGGCATATACCGCACTGTGTTGCTTGTCATACACAAGCCCGTAAACCGTGCTTCCTTCTATCCCTCCACCGGTATTGGACCACTGCGGCGCGCTGTCGGGGTTTGTGCATTTATAAACACCCGCTCCCGTACCCGCGTAAAGAGCATTTTCTTCTTCGACAAACAGAATGCATTGGTTGCCACCAACACCACCGATATCCACCCACGATGCCGGATCTTCCGCATTGTTACACCGCCGCACTCCTCCGTTGGATGCTGCATACAGTATGTTTCTTGCTTCGTCATAAGCCATACCGGACAGAAAGAACATCTCGCCGATAGTTCCAAAATCCTTCCATGTCGAATTACTATCAGGATTTGAGCAGCGCAGCAAAGTTTCACCGGAAACCGCATAGATGAAGTTGTTCTTCTGGTCGAAATATCCCGGAATAAT
>JAFGMY010000049.1 GCA_016927325.1 Actinomycetota bacterium
CGAGACTGATTTCAATGGTCCTCCAGGGGCTTCAGAGGAACTCGAGTGTACGATAACCAACCGGCTGACCGGATGCGAGATTGCGCCGGGGAGCCGTTGGAGCGGCGACCTGGAGAACGCCTTCATCGAGGCCCCGATGCCGAACTTAAGCGGGGGATACTACTATGTGGTCACCGGCGGTAAGATCGTCGAGGAATTCGACGACGATACCTGCAGCCATCGAACCTACGGTGTCTCTACCGAGGTGAACCACGCCGTGAGTGAGGAAAAAGCCTCGACCGGGACAGTCAGGATATCGAAGAGTAATGCTCCCGACAAAGAGGCGCCGACCTGCAGTTCTTTCCTTATTAACGGTGGTGCCGAGACCACTGGAGAAGCACGAGTGACGATCGCGAACGAGGCCGTCGACCACGGCGGCTCAGGGTTGTGTCACATGAAAGTATGGAACGACGATGACGGAGAAGACTCCGCAGGATGGCAGCGATACAGGGCGATCGTCGGCTGGGAGCTTCGGCACGAGCCGGGAACTCGCACCGTACGCGTCAGGTTCCGGGACGGGGCCATGCCTGGAAACGTCTCGGAGATCTACTCAGCTACGATCACCTTGAAGGGAAGAGCGCCGACAATCGATTCGGTTGAGCCCTCCTCGGCGCGGGTGGGTGAACAAGTGGTCATCAAGGGCTCCGGTTTCGGGGGTGGTCGGACAGGAGCCTCGAGCGTCCTCTTAAACGGCATCGCAGCTGTTATGAGGTCATGGTCGGATACATCCGTTACGTGTGAAATACCGCTGGGGTCATGTACGGGCGAAGTTGAGGTCTTCACCGATACCGGCAGTGCCCACGCGGAGTTCCGGGTTGCACCGGCGATAGAGAAAATGGTCCCTGACATTGCCTTCAACACCTGCGTATTGCATATCGAGAACCTGGAAGGCTCGGGGTTCTCATCCGACGGCACAGAACCTGACGTCCGGCTGACGAACGGCCCGGTCGAGATTCCAGCTTCAAATGTTGTTGTTGTCTCGCCACAGAGTATTACCTGTGACTTCGACTTGACCGTTGCCGGGGCCGGCTACTACGCTGTTGTCGTAAAGAACGCTGATGGCTGTGGCGACATGTTGAACGGGGCACTGTTGATCGATTCTCCACCCCGGTGAACAGCTGTGGTTGAGCAGGTCCTCTTTTGGGGATTAAAGCAGCACCGTCTGCATCCATTTTCGTTTGCTTGACAGCAAGCGCTACAATTATCGGTAATGGAAAGAAAAAAGACCCTCGGCTTTTGGGACCTAATACTTTTTACGTTTTGTGCTATATTCGGCGTAGAAGCAATAGCGGCTTCAGCGGCTATCGGGCCTTCGGCAATATCCTGGTGGCTGATCTGTGCGTTCGGTTACTTTTTCCCTTCGGGCTTGATCTGTGCCGAACTGGGATCCACTTATCCCGAACAAGGCGGGATCTACATCTGGATTAAAAGAGCCCTTGGCGATAAATGGGCGGCGCGAAGTACCTGGTACTACTGGATTGCGCAACCATTATGGCTTCCTGCGATGTACATCGCGGTCGCGGAGATAATCGCGCATATGTTCTTCCCTGGAATAAACCTGTGGTTCCAGATACTGATCGGAATCGCAATGATATGGATTACGGTTTTGATAAACATCTGCCCCCTTGAGTTTTCGAAATGGGTTCCGAATGTCGGTTCAATTACCCGGCTTCTTGTAATAGCCGGAATGATAGTAGCCGCCGTAATATATTTCATAAGAAACGGGACTATGGCAAATGAAATCAACATCAAGAATATCCTGCCGAATTTCGACGCGGCAATCGTGCTGATTCCAATGATTATCTATAACCTGGTCGGTTGCGAGCTTGTTTCGGGTGCAGCCGATGAAATGAAAAACCCGGCCCGCGACGTTCCGAGAGCACTTATTCTGTCCACCGTTATCATCGTATCGCTGTACCTGGTAACGACATTTACGGTGTGGGTTGTTATACCTGTCGCCAAAATAAACGTCGCGAGCGGGACACTTCAGATGTTTACAATGGCATTCAGGAATCACACAATGGTCCATACTATTACGATTATTGTCGGTCTTCTGATTTCAATCACCTTTTTTGCGGAAATAGTAACGTGGAATTTAGGGGAGAATAGAACCATTGCCGAGGCGGCAAAAGGCGGGGAACTGCCGAAAGTCTTCGGTAAAATGGCAAAAAATTCGGCGCCGCTGGGCGCTTCGGTATTATCGGGGCTTATCTCAACCGTTGTGATAATCGCCTATGGGTTTATCGCGAGAAACGCGACAGAGCTGTTCTGGCAGGTAATCTCTTTCAGTCTTGTTATCGGCTTGTTTTCATACCTGATGCTTTTTCCCTCATTTATCGTCTTGAGAAAGAAAGACAAAGACACCGAGAGGCCCTACCGAGTACCGGGCCCCGGATGGTTCGGTATATTTCTTGCGGTCATGGCTGAAGTATTTCTCATGGTGTCAATACTCGTAGTGATAATCCAGCCCGGGAATAATTTTCTGAGATCCTCACTGCCTATCATTATCGGAACAATAATTACAATAGTAGCCGGTGAGTTTCTGATAGCCCACTCTATCAAGAAGAACAAAGGTCTCAAGACGGAATAAAGACGAAACCCGCAGACAGGTCCTCTGCTGAAATCGCGGCAAAACGTTTTACGAAATACCCATATCCACGGAGGCAAGCAGGTAAATATGTGGAATTGACTGAATACCATTACTGTGGCAGATTCCCGGATCACTTTCCGGGCAAAGGGGGTATTTTGACATGGACATCAAACAGCATGGCAGGACATGGACCGTTTCAGTCCGGCTGGTGTCTATGGTCGCTATTTGCCTCTTATTCGCAGGGACCCTTGCGGTTGTCGCATCAGGAAGAGGGAAGGCGGATGCCGGAGATATCATTCCCGTTTCAACTTCCGCACATGGAGTAATTGGAAACTACGGGAGCGGCGGTCCGTTCATGACACCGGAGGGAAGATACGTGGCTTTCGGATCTGTTGCGACAAACCTCACCTCTTCGCATCCACCCGACGGAACACAGGCAATTTACTGGAAAGACCTGATGACGGGAGCGGTCAAACTCGTTTCTGCAAGCACTGCAGGGGTCCCGGCGGTAGCCGACTCCTTCGTCGGCGGTATCAGCCATGACGGGCGTTTTGTGGTCTTTTTTTCATACGACCCGGCGCTGGTCAGCCCGGCTCCAGTGCTCGGATCATGCTGGGTGTTCAGGAAAGACATGACCACCGGCACTGTCACCCTGGTTTCAACGAGCTCCGCCGGTGTTGTTGGCGATGGCTATAACTGGTTCCCCACGATAAACGCCGACGGCAACATGGTCGCGTTCATGTCAGACTCCGGCAACCTGGTGACTCACCCGCCCACAAGCACTAATATATACCTCAAGAACATCTCTACCGGAAAAACGGCGCTTCTGTCCACAAATGAGGCCGGGACACCCGGCAATGAAGTCAGCACATTCCCAAAGATAAACGCGGACGGCCGTTATGTTTCGTTCCTTTCGGCCTCATCCAACTTCGTAACTCCCGCGCCGTCCGGCGTTTACAACCAGGTATACAGAAAAGATACCGAAACAGGTGAGATAGTACTGGTCTCGTCAAATGCGTCAGGAGCGCCGGGAAACAACGGGTCCGATCCTGCGGTGCTCGATCACGAAGGCCGTTTTGCGATCTTTCCTTCTATGGCTGATAATCTTGTGACCACCGCGACCACATCCGGTATACGCGAGATCTATGTCAAGGACATAAACTCGGGCACGATTCTTCTGGCAAGCTGCAGCAAGACCGGCAATGCCGGAAACGGCAACAGC
This sequence comes from Actinomycetota bacterium, assembly GCA_016927325.1. GTDB lineage: Bacteria > Actinomycetota > Geothermincolia > Fen-727 > Anoxymicrobiaceae > JAFGMY01. The sequence continues at coordinate 3,852 of JAFGMY010000049.1, forward strand.
GACGAACCCGATATCAGCTCGGAGGGAAGATACGTCTCCTTTGAGTCCATGGCTACAAACCTGGTGTCGCCGGCAGCGTCGGGGGATTATTTCCAGGTATACCGAAAGGATCTGTACACAGGTGACGTTGTCATGGCCTCCACATCCTCCTCGGGGGAGTACGGAGACGACAACAGTGCCCAATCCTCGATAACACCGGATGGAAAGTTTATCGCTTTCAGCTCGACCGCAGGCAATCTTATCTCTCCATCCCCGCCTGATGGTGAGGTGTATAGAAAAGAATTGCCTGTCCCACCAACATCCTGGTACCTCGCGGAGGGCACAAACGCCTGGGGCTTCAACACCTACATATCGATAGAAAACCCGAACAACGAAGCGCTTACCGCAAGGCTCACTTATCTGGACCAGAACGCGCCGGCAAGCGGAGCGGGAACGGCGGCCACCAGGACGATCACACTCCCTCCGCTGTCCCAGACATGCGTCTCCTCACAGCCCGACATAGGAAATGTCGACTTCTCGACCAGGGTTGAGTGCCTGGAGGGGAAGAGGATAGCGGTGGACCGTACCATGTACTGGATCGGGGAGGGCTTCTCACAGAACCAGGCCGGGTACCACAACTCAATTGGCGCAGCATCCCCTTCAAAGACCTGGTACCTCCCCGAAGGTTCATCGGCCTGGGGATTTGAGACCTGGACGCTGGTCGAGAACCCAAACGCCTCCCCCGCAAATGTAGCGATTACCTACATGACCGGAGACGGGCCTGTACAGGTGCCGAAGACCGTTGGACCGAACTCACGCGCCTCTTTTAATATGGCATCCGACATAGGGGCGGCCGACGCGTCGATAAAGGTGACGAGCAGCCAGCCGGTTATCGCGGAGCGCTCCATGTACCGCGACAACCGCCGCGAGGGCTCCTGTTCGATAGGTGCCACCACCCTGGCGGACGACTACTTCCTGGCCGAAGGCGCGGTCGGGTACGATGTCGGGTTCACAACCTACGTGCTTATCCAGAACCCGGGCAATGAAGCCAACGACGTGACAGTCACATACCAGACCCAGTCCGGCGAGGTCGAAGGCCCCGCCTTCACCATGCCACCTGGCACAAGGAAGACCGTATGTGTGAACGACCAGCTGCCGGCCGGCACCAATGTTTCAACGAG
>JAFGMY010000050.1 GCA_016927325.1 Actinomycetota bacterium
AGTCCCGACCCGTTATAGTTTATAAGAGATTTACCATAATTGAAATTGTGCCGAGTATAGAGAATGAGGTTTGTGGTGAGCCGGCAGGAAACAGCACGCCTTTACAGGGGCGGCATAGAGCCAAGGCTGACATCGATAACGAAAGAGTCAACCGTAAACATACCGAAGGTGCGAAAGCGAGGATTCTTAATGGTCGCGGAAAAAGACGGCGCCGTCATAAGAAAAGTAAGCCATTACGCTTTTGAACCTACAACTCCCAGCCTGGTGTCTGTGAGAGAATTTATCAGAATGGTCCTCTATCCTTTCGAGACGATACAGCCTTACATAGAAGACATAATTTCAGCCACCCATGAGGCTTGTATAAACTCAATCGTCCACAATCCCGACTGCGGCGAGTTGATTAAGGTAACGTGCAGGATCTCGGACGATTCGGTAATCATAGAAGTAGCCGACAAGGGCAGGGGGCTTAAAAATGTTGAACTTCCCCCGGAGCCTCCAAGCCCGGACTCGCTTGCCGGAAGAGGCCTTTTCATCATGTGTGCCCTGATGGACAATGTCGAGACAGAGAGCAACAGTCACGGGACCCTTGTGAGAATGCGGAAGCACTGTATGCTTGAAACCTGATGTCAGGGCTGCATACACTCGTTTGACGGAACGCCCTCAACTGAAATCTCCACGGAGTCGACGCCGGGATTGTTCTCGAGCACCGTCCTTGTTATCTGGGTAATAATCGCGTCAACCATCGCCGAGCCTCCCCCGTAGTTCAGAAGCTCTCGCGAGAAATCTATCTTTGCCGCAGTTCCCTCCAGCGCGTAGTCGATAACCTTAACACCTTCAGGGATGGCGGTCTCGGCCCCCTGTGCTTTTTCGCTCTCCACAGGCCCGGCGAGAAGTTCATCCAGCGCTCCCCGGACGCCACCGTCAACCTGGCGGGCGTAGGATATCAGGCTTTCCCCCTTGATAAAGAAAACTTCAACTGTTGTCTTTTCGATGGGGGGTTGCTCGCTCGTTGCCTTGTCGGAGCCGTCGACGTTCTCCGTCTTGTCCTGTTTCACGGTATCAGTTCCGGAACCCGGCTTTTCGCATCCTGAACAAGCGATAACGGCAAACGCCAGAAAGATTACCAGAACCATTACCATCCATGCTCTATTCCTCAAAAGAATACCCTCCCGGTAAAATCAATAAATCGGTGCCGGTGCTTTCGTTTTGCGACGCAGAGCGAAAGCCCTGTGAGCCCGGAAACTACAATAACAATTATTCCAGTAATGGTGGCACTATCCAAGTGCTCCTTCAAGAAAAAAGGATTTCCGCAATGAGGGTTGCGTATGTTTTTGCGAAACAGGCGTTCAAGACGGACAATAGCCAAATCTTCAGAGGTCGTTTATTATTCTTAGGTAAGTTGATTGCAGATATACCGTGGCGAGCGTACAGTTGCCCGGATAGCATCATGTCCGGCAGCGGACCCCTATGGAACAGTTGATAATATGAGAATAGGAATACCAAGAGCTCTGTCTTATTACCGATACTACCCTTTCCTGAAAACCGTCATTGAAGGGATGGATGGTGAAGTCGTCCTTTCTCCGTCGACCAGGAAGTCGTTACTCGAAAAGGGTGCGTACCAGTGCGTGGACGATATATGCGTGCCGGTGAAAGTATATTTCGGCCATGTGCTGGATCTCATGGAAAAAGCCGACTGCCTGCTTATATCCCGTCTCGTCTCGGTGGAAAAAAGCAACTGTGACACTTACACCTGCCCCAAAATGATCGGCCTTCCGGATATGGTAAGGCACTCAATGGAAGAGGCCCCTAAGATAATCGAGCATATCGTCGATCTCCAAAACGGCTCGTGGAAGTCAAGCATAAAGGGCATCGCCAAAGCCCTCGGGGCCTCACCGTCGGTAACCAGGAAAGCTTACCGGGAGGCAATGGAAGTCCAGTCATCCTACGAGAAGCTCCTGCTTGCCGGACAAACGCCGGAATCGGCGATCGAGCATGTTCTAAACCCGCATGGAGCCGCCGCGCAGGATGGAGAGCACTCGGCCCCAAATTCAAAAAAAGAGCACGCGGTACATAAAGACGGCCAAATAAAAATCGCCTTGATCGGACACGAATATCTCATTCACGACGCCTACGTCAGCCACAGCCTGCCGGACAAGCTGCGAAGCCAGGGAGTAGACTTGATTTACTCTTCCCAGGTCACCCCCGAGGCAATCAATCAAGAACTCGGGAAACACCCCGAAATATCCTGGAGCTTTGAAAAAGAGCTTCTGGGGGCCGCTTATCATTTCCAGGGCCGTGAGGACATAGACGGTGTTATGTTGCTCATGTGTTTCGCCTGCGGGCCTGATTCCATTGTCGGGGAAATGATCAGCCGGGAGTTTTACCGGTCGGAAGGACCGGCATTTACAACCATGGTAATAGATGAGCACACCGGTGAAGCGGGTGTCGCCACAAGAGTGGAAGCGTTTGTCGATTTAATACGCAGGTCCAGCGTGAGGTTATGAAAATAACGTTTCCACACATGGGCAATTCTTATATAGCCCTGAGCGCATTAACCGGTTCCCTTGGGGCGGAAGTTATTGTTCCCCCACGTCCCACCAGGCAAACCATCGACCTTGGCGCACTGCACGCACCCGAGTTCGTCTGCCTTCCGTTCAAAGTCAACATGGGAGACAACATTCGCGCGCTGGAAATGGGTTCGGACACCCTGGCGATGGTCAGTGGGATGTGGGCATGCCGTTTCGGCTACTACGGCCGGCTGCAGCACCAGATCCTGCGCGACGCCGGATACGAGTTTGACAGTATTCTGCTGGGACGTGACGACCTCCGGGTCGTATACAACAAGTTCCGGTCTACGGCAAAAGGTAACCTGACCCTGGCCTGGGCCCGGGCTTTCAGACTATTCCGACTGAAGGCAATCACGGTCGATTGCATCGAAACCAGGGCAAGGGCGGTAATGCCTTTTGAAAAAGAGCGCGGCACCACCACCCGGAAAATGAAAGAAGGCCTGTCGATGGTACATGCGGCAAGCTCGATCGATGAAGTAAAGAAAGCAAGGGCATCGGCCGTTGATCTTCTAGACAACATCGATCTGGAGAAAACCGGTGAAAAACCTCTTCAGATAGCTATCGTCGGGGAGATCTACACCGTGCTTGAACCTGCGATAAACTTCGATATTGAGCGCAGGCTTGGAGAAAAAGGCATTCTTGTACACCCGGTAATGAGTGTTTACAAATGGTTGTTCAGGCCTCTAAAGGTCGATCCTTCCATTACTGTTTCTGAGCGCCGGGCCAGAAAAATCGCTAAACCTTATGTCCCTTATGTTCTTGGAGGAGAAGAGCACCAGACAATCACCGGCACTATAGACGCATCCCGGAAAGGTTATGACGGGGTAATTCACCTTTACCCTTTCACATGCATGCCCGAAAATATCTGCCGGTCTATTCTGCCAAAACTTGAATCGAAGTACGACATGCCATTACTTAACCTTTGTCTCGATGAGCACGCGTCTCCGACCGGGATAGAGACCCGGCTGGAAGCTTTTGTAGACTTGTTGAAACAAAGACGCAAGAAGCCGCACGCGCCGTCTTGAAGAACTGAATACCCTTGCGAATACGCTTCAAACAGATCCTTGCAGCCCGGATATCTAAATATCTAATAATGTGTCCGGAACTGCGACATCGTTACGATTGACACATCTCGACATTCACTGAAGTACGCGGGCAGAATATTTGCTTCTTGTTTTAGTAATTTCAGTGCACCCGCGCTGTACCCTGCCTCTTTATTTCCAACCCCCCGGAGGCGGCTGTATTGGAGGGTCCTCGTTCACAGGTGGTTCCGGTGCGGCATACGGGCTCCCGGCTTCTTCCCCCGGCAGTTCCCCTGCCATCGAACCGGTTTCAGGTTCGGACAACTCCGGTGCATCGTACTCCCAGACCGGCAAACCGCTTGGTGAAGTCTCCTCACCCTGCACCACTGGACCGGCGGACGATTCCGGTTCGGGCAATCCGGGGCCGGGCGCAGACTCGACCTCCCATGGCGGCAGTTCTTCCGGTGGAATAACAGGTGCTCCAAAGTCGCCTTGTGGCGGCACCGGTTGTGGTATCCCTTCCGGCTGGAACGGCGGCGGTGCCTGTTCGGGCACAGTCGCGGGCGGAACCTGTTGCTCTGGTTGAGGCGTATACGGAGGCGGCACCGGTTGCGGTGGCGCCGGTTGTGGTATCCCTTCCGGCTGGAACGGCGGTGGTGCCTGTTCGGGCACAGTCGCGGGCGGAACCGGTTGCTCTGGTTGAGGCGTATACGGAGGCGGCACCGGTTGCGGTATCCCTTCCGGCTGGAACGGCGGCGGTGCCTGTTCGGGCACAGTCGCGGGCGGAACCGGTTGCTCTGGTTGAGGCGTATACTGAGGCGGCACCGGTTGCGGTGGCGCCGGTTGTGGTATCCCTTCCGGCTGGAACGGCGGCGGTGCCTGTTCGGGCACAGTCGCGGGCGGAACCGGTTGCTCGTACACCGGGGGCACCTCCGGTGGTCCAGGTTCAGGGGCCTGCGCAGATTCGAGCCCGCTCAAGTAAGATGCGGGTGCTTCTCCCTCGACGGAAGCCACCTGATCCTCAGGGCTTTCCTGCCACTCCGCTTCAGCGGTAGCCAGCAAGTCTTCGAGAGGGACAGGCTCGGGTTCAATGAATTCCTCTTCCTCTTCTTCGATAACTTTTTCAGCATCCTCAGGCACCGCCCCGGAAGGTTCCCCCTCGGCGCCTTCGCACATTGCCTCAATTTCCTCTAATTCTTCAATTTCTTTGACCTGCGCAATAGTCGGGTACTGCTCCACTGAAATTTCCGGAGCGGGCGCTTCCTCAATCTTTATCTCTTCGCCGGCGGCAAGTTCCGCCTCGACCGGCTGGAACGGCGGAGGTACGGCTTCCTCGGGAACG
>JAFGMY010000051.1 GCA_016927325.1 Actinomycetota bacterium
GGTCGGGGTGGCCGGATTCGAACCGGCGACCTCAGCGTCCCGAACGCTGCGCGCTAACCTGGCTGCGCTACACCCCGTCGGAAAACTATTTTAGCAGAGGTTGGCGCATATCAATAACCTGAAATTTTCTTTTCACGACTTGTTCCGGATAAGAGGCTGTAATAGTCTTCGGGAAGAATGATCATATAAAATAGGGTTGGAACAGTTGAGCGACGGTTATTAACTGAAGATCTTGCTGAATCGGGGAGGCAAAGATGACCGCCGAGGAGTTGGTACACGGGAACGAAAGCAGCTATTCATTAGTCCAGTTCGTTGCGGATTCACTAACGCTGATGCGGCTCTTTATCTCCGTGTTGATAGTTGTCATTGGCGCGGTCGCGGGGGCGGGTGCGTTGAATGTGGCCATAATATGCGTTCTGCTGGCCTGGATAACCGATTACCTGGACGGAGTGGTAGCTCGCAGTACCGGTTGTCCCGAATCGTGGGTAGGCAGGCTGGACCATCTCGCGGACAACGTCTTGGTATATTCCTTTTTTCTGTTTCTCGTAATAACCGGACTTTTTCCGGTGGTCCCCGGTCTTCTTCTGCTGGGTGCCTGCGGGGTCATAATGATGACCCGGCCGACTGAGCCGGTGATCCAGATGGTTTCAGCGCCGTTTTTCGGGCTTCCTATTGTGCTTGCACCCCTCGCGGGATGGATTGTTTTTGGATGTTTCGTGCTGTTTCTCGGCACGATCATTGTTTTGAGGTGGGACAAGCTTAAGGGTTTCGCGACAAACGCGCACCACGAGGCGTCCGGGCAGGTCGATGAGCGGAGTGAAACCGGTGAAAGCATGTAATCAGGACAATCCTGCATCCGGATTGTTGAGCCTGCCGGGATCCATGTCTTGAATCGCAACTTCAAAGCAGGCGCCGTTGTCGTTGTAAGCGCTGACGGTTCCCCGATAAACTTTTACGATCTTGTCGACTATCGCCAGCCCTATTCCGGTCTGGCCTCCACTACCTTTTGAAAAGGGGAGAAATAGCTTGTCAAGGAGGGAATCCGGTATCCCTGGGCCATTGTCCTTGATCAGGTATCTGTGGACTGTCCGGTTGTCATCTCTGATAGAGCTGATCTCAATTATTGGCTCGGGGTTGCTGTTATGCTTTATCGCGTTAGATAAAAGGTTGGAAAAAAGCTCGTAGATGTGGAACTGGCTTGCCATTATGACGCCGAGATCATTTTTGATGTCGATCGATATTCCTTTCTCTTCGATTTCGGAAGCCCTCTCCTTTTCAATGCTTCCTATGATCTCCTGGATGCTCACCTCCGAAACTATTCTCGGCTGCTGGCCCGCTTCTGCGAGGTCGAGAAGGCCTCTGATAAGGTGGGAAGTGCGCCTGGCGTTCTTTCCGATCGTGTCTACCACCTGCCTGATGTCAGCTTCAACCTTGGGCGATGCCGGCATGTCGAGCAGCAACTGCAGAGTATCGCTCGCCAGGATTATCGCGGACGAAGGTCCCTCCAGGTCATGGGAAACAGTGTGGGCGTAGCCTTCCAGTTCGGCGTTTATCTTCCGCAGCTTCTCTTCGTAGATCTTTCTCTGGGTGGTATCCCTTATGATTATTACCAGGGATGCCGGTTTTCCGCTTGCGTCCATCACCGGTGACGCGCTGACTTCAGCCGGGAAAAGCGTCCCGTCTTTTTTCTTCAGGTTTAATTCATAACTTCTGATGGTCCCCGATTCAAATACTTTCCTGCCGTTTTCGTTAGCTCTCGCGAGGTCTTCCCGCGCAACCAGTTTGCCCGCGCTTATCCCGATCATTTCACCCATGCTGTCATAGCCGAAGGTATTTACACCCTGCCTGTTAATGGTCAGGATATTGAATTCGGGGTCCAGCATCGTGATGGTATCCCCTGAAGTTTCTACCAGCGTCCGGTACTTCCCCTCGCTTTCACGAAGGGATTCCTGTATGAATTTTCTCTCGGTTATGTCTTTGAGGGTTCCTTCATAGTAGGAGAAGTTGCCTTCATGGTCGCGCACGGCCCTCGCGGTCACCGATATCCACATTCTGGATTCGTCTTTACGCAGCACCTGTGCCTCAAATTCCAGCAGCGTCCCTTGTTCTTCAAGCATCCGCTTGAATTCGTGTCTTATCCAGGGATTGACGTAACGCTGTGCCACATCATCGATGCTTCTTATCATCTCTTCCGGGGAATCGTATCCCCAGAGTTTTGCCATGGCTTCATTGACGGTAATGAATTTCCCCTCCGGTGTGCTCTGAAAAATACCGTCAACGGCGTTCTCGAATATACTGCGGTATTTTTCCTCCGCCTCTTTCAGTGACCTTTCCGCCTCGCGGCGGTCCGTGATATCCGTAAACACGGTTACCGAATAGGTGATTTCACCGGTTGCGTTTCTCACGGGCGCGGATGATACCTCGACGGGAACCCGCCTGTCCTTGCAGAGAATTTCCATATCGTCAATTGTCATGGTTTCTCCGTGAAGAGCCTTTATGGTGGGAAGTTCGTCATAAGGGTAAAGATCTTCGGTTCCTTTGACAAACATACGGCACGACTCTGAGAGTCTGCCGTCTTTGCAGCCGGGCCCAATGTTTCGTATTCCTACTGAAAAGAGCCTGTTGAAAACCGCGTTCGCGTACCTGGGCACACCCTCGCGGTCAACAAGCAGTACCGCGATAGGGAGTCCTTCGATGAGTTGAATCAACCGTTTTTCAATGCGGTGAATGGCCTCCTCGGCTTTAAAAAAAGAAGTCAGGTTTCTAAGGGAAGCGACCCGGAAGGAGTGGCCGTCGAACTGGATTACCTTGCTGTGTACCTGGGCGGGGAAAGTCGAACCGTCTTTTCTTGCCGCGGTGACCTGATAGAGCTCGTTTTCAGTCGATTCAATGTTGTCCAGAACCCTGTACTTCGACTCCACGGACACCAGGTCGACAATATTCATACCCTGTGCTTCGTGCTGACTGTATTGGAATTCGGTGGAAAAAGCTTTGTTGACAAGCTGTACGGTGCCTTGATGGTGAATTATCAAAGCCTCGAATGTTGCTTCAGACAGAAGGCGGAATCTCTCTTCGCTTTCCAGGATTTCATCTGCCATGCCATCAACGGAAGGTTCCAGTGTTTTGTCTTTATCCAGCTTGGTCAATCCCCTCAGTATTGTTTACCCGGGACAAGCAATTAGAATAATAACCAAAAATTGGTTACCCGGCAAAGTCCCAGCCTGAAATGATTATTCAAGCATATTAATTATATCATTAAGAACGGACCTGGAATTTGTGAACGTTACCATCGTGGAAGTGGAATAACCGGCCGGGGCTTTTAAGTGTAGAATATGGATTGATACTGTCCCGGGTTTGCGCCGCTGTACCGGATCGGATATCCAGGGCGGCAGGAACCGTGTTATTGTCAGGAGGCAATGTGCGAGCACTGGGGTTGGCGTGCAGCCCGCGCGTTGGCGGAAATACCGATATCATGCTGGACAAGGCTCTTGAAGGCGTGGAGTCCAGGGGGGGGACCGTTGAGAAACTGTACACGACCTCCTTCAATATTAATCCCTGTCTCGCATGTAACAGCTGTTTCAAGACCGGCAGGTGCGTTCAGCGGGACGACATGCAGTTGATATACCCCAGGCTGCTGTCTTATGAGGGGATCATACTGGCCGCACCAATATTCAGCATGAACCTCGCGGCCCAGGCGAAGATAGTTATTGACAGGTTACAGTGCTGCTGGTCGAAGAAATTCGTATTAAAGCAGAACACCGTGTCTGAAGAAATTAGAGGTGCAAGAAAAGGACTATGGTTGTCCGCCGCCGGCTTTGACAGTGAAGACGTGTTCGAACCGGCGCTGGCCACCGTTAAGTATTTTTTCGCGATGCTGGAAATCAAGAACTGGGAAAAAGTTACTTATCACAGCGTTGACGGCAAGGGTGCGATCCTGGGTGTTCCGGGTGCGCTTGATGTCTGCTTTGAGGCGGGAAGAACGCTTGCCGGCGGTACCGGGTAGACGGTGTTTCGCTATAGATTATCTCCTGTTGAGTGTTTCAGGCCCCAAATCTGAAGCAGGATGTTCATTTGCCGTAGAGACTGTCTGCTCGGAATCACCGAGCTTCAAGCGGGAAATCGGCCGCCGGTTCCTGTGTCCCGGCACGCGTTAAGTTAATATCTTCTTATGCAGTCGATCGCTGATTTCATAATTGACATAATGAACCAGGTTGGCTTTGCGGTATGTCATCAACTGCCGGAAAGGACCTTTAAGTACAGTGGGATGTACCTGCCTGTATGCGCCAGAGACACCGGGTTGTTCCTGGGAATTGCAGTTTGCTTCATTGCACTGTTTATCGCTTACAGGCGGGAAGCGTGCACGTATCCGTCCCCATTCAAGAGTACACTGCTCGCATGTTTCGTCGTGCCGATGCTGCTGGATATATTTACGGTGTCCGCGGGCATGAGAATTACCACTAACAACATGAGGCTCGCCACCGGATCTTTTGCCGGCACCGGTATTGCGGCTCTGGTTTTCCCTATTGTGTCCGGGGTGTTTTTCAAAGAAGGCGAAACCGCGGTTATGTTCAGGAAATGGTGGCACACTGCGTTTCTGTTCATGATACCGGCAGGTATTTTTATCGTTGTGCCTCCCGAGTTCTCCAGCGCTTACTGGATTTGGGCTCCAGCGGTTACCGCGGCGATACTGTTTACCTTCTTTGTTTTGAACTACACCTTCATAGTGCTTGCGATTGAATGGTGGCGCGGTGGAGACAGGCCTGGACCGGGAGCATCAATGATTTTCTACGCGGGGCTGGCGGCGGCGGTTGAACTTGTTTTGTTCAATCGTTTACATTGGCTGGTAGACAAACTCTTATAATTTGGTTAACAAGTATTGGTTATTTGCCGAATCAAGATATAAAATGTCCGCAAAAGTCGGCGGAGCAGGCAAGAACGGGAGGCTGAAACAGAATGAATGTTCCACAGAACCAGATTAGAGTCACGATTCTTGTCGATCGTTTTCGGATATCAGGGATTATTCAGCTCTATCCGGGGGCGAGAGTGACGGACGTCGTAAATGCTTCAGATACTCAGTTTGTGACTGTAAGTGATGCCGAGATATTCAATATTGCGGACGGGAACCTGCTTCAGAAAACGGAGACCCTGGTTCTGAATAAGAACGAGATACGGTTCTTTTATCCGGAGTAAAGGAAAATCCGCCGGCGGTTATCATCAGAGGGGTCTGACGTTGTCCGAACCAATCATTCAGATTCTCCCGTGCCGGGCATTCTTGTCGGAATGGCCGCTTCCCTTGTCGTCGCCACCCGTGAATATTTCTTCAGCTGCTTAATGTGCCTGGTCACAAGGGTGTTTGCGTACTTCACGACCGTTATTCTTACCGAAGTCTTCTCATCGGAATTGGCAGGCAGGAGTTCGATAACGCATTGCGAGATTTCATCCTCTTTGTAGTCCATCATTCTCAGCTTATAAGCCATAAGGTCCACGATCCCCTGGGTATCCTTGTTTATTCTGTATTCGGTAGCGATAGAGGCGGCCAGATCCTCCGCGTCCTGAATAGTGGTAAACCGGAACCAAATCAGCGGTCCGACTTCCGAAAGTGCGAACAGGACTACCACCACGAGAATCATGGCTTTGACAAAAAACTTCAACGCGAAGCCTTCCTCTTCTGCTATTATCCACCTGGTTTTCAATCGGATTCCTCCAAGAAGTTCCCGTGCTGATCAAGGATTTCCTTACACTGATATTATCGTAACCGATATCATTTACTTTAGACTATGCTTCCCGCAGGCCCCCGCGTTTGAATATTTTTGAGATCAGCCTTTTCAGGGAGTTCATTTCCTCCGATTTAAGAATCAGGGCCATGGCTATGTATACCGTGGCACCCGCGGCTATAGCCCCGACAACCTGCAGGAGTTGTCCGTAAAAAGTTGCAACGCCGACTGTCTTTTCAACCAGCCAGGAGGTCACCCAGCATGCGAGTCCCATTATTGCCGAAGCAACCGTAATCCTTGTGAGCGAAGTCGCTATCTTCCTGCCGTCGATTCTCCCGAGCCTTTTCCACAGGACTGCGGTTACGCATACCGAACCGATTACATACGCCGTCGTGTTTCCCAGTGCCAGGCCGGAGACCTTCATGATATCGGTGGAGAACGCGTAAAAATAAATGAAATCCACCGCTATATTGAGTCCTATTATAAGTCCCGCGATAATCATCGGAGTCCGGGTGTCCTGCATTGAATAAAACACCTTCAAGACCAGCATAAAGATAGAGAAAAAGAACAGACCCAGCACAAAGTAAAAAAGGACCGAAGCGAGCATCTCCGTGTCTCTGGAGTTGAAGTTCAGGTGCTGAAGCAGCAGCCTCACTATCGGTCTGGCCAGGATGGCATATCCGACAGACGAGGGAATCACGATGAAGGCGGTTGTCCTCACCCCGAGTGATACCGATTGAATGATTTCTCCCGTATCGGCTTTTGCGGAGTGCTCGGAAAGTGTCGGGAAAAGGACCGTAATTATTGATACCGCTACAATTCCGTAGGGTAGTTGAAAAAAAATGTACGCGTACTGGTAGGCGGAGATTCCACCCTGTACCTGCGCGGCCAGAATGTTGACCACCCAGAGGCCGATCTGGTTTATCACTACGTATCCGAGTACCGGTATTGCCAGATGTCCCAGCTTTCTGACAGCGGGGTGTTTGAGGTCGAAGACCGGTTTGTACCGGAAACCGGTTCGACGGATCCAGGGGTACTGAACCAACGCCATGCAGACGACCCCCAGGGTTGCCCCGATCGCCAGTATGTATATATTTCGGAACTGGTAATAAATGGCGACGGTTGCCATGACTACTATGTTGTTTATAATCGGGGCAAATGCGGGGATGGTGAAATGCTTATAGGAGTTGAGGATTCCTGAGTAGATGGCGCAGAAACCGTAGAACACTATTTCGAAGATAAAAAACCGCAGAAGGAAAGTGGCGTCCGTTTCCATCTGTGCGCGGCCGCTCGCGAGAAATGTCTGTGCTTTTATCACGTATGGTGCGGCGATGCACATTCCGACAGCCACGACCGACAGCAAGACCAGCGTTACATTGAAAACCGAGTTTGCGACATGCCAGGCTTCTTCTTCACTTTTACCGGAAAGGTACTCCACGAATATGGGTATAAACAGAGATGCCAGAACACCGCCGATCAAAAGATCGTATACTATGTTGGGTGTTATGTTGGCAAGGTTAAACGAGTCGGCGAGGCCTTCCGCCGTCATGCCCAGGACCAGGGCAAGGGACGCCATCCGCCCGAAACCGGTAACACGGCTGATGGCCGTGCCGAGTGTCATTAATGAAGTTCCCCTGGCGAATGAAGCCGGCTTAAGACCCTTTTTCGTCTTCTTCCCGATCGGTTCCTTTGAGCTGTCGTTTTTTATGTTTCCCCACCCTCCTCTTGGCGAAAATCTTGATTATCCAGATTAAACCTATCAGGCCGAGAAGGCCACTGACCAGGATTATCGCAAATGTGTTGAACGTGCTGGTAAGAACGGAGAAAGTAACATTATCAATAATCAGGCCCTGGCCTTCCAGGGTCGCCGAGAGGGGGACCCGCCCGTCTTTTTCCGCCTTTACGGCGATTTCAAACAGGTTTTCCTTCGGTTCCAGCACCGCCTTTTTACTGTCTCCTTCAGGAAAAGATAAGCCGTTGCTCTGGAATTTCAAAACCGTCTTGAGCTTATAATCCGTGCCGTTCACTACCGATATCGGGACATCACCCTGGCCGCTGGTAAGGGTTATGGTCGCGGATACGGGTATGACTATCTTGCTCAACTCCCCTTCGATGGTGGATTTGACATGCGCCGAGTATTTCAAGCCTTCCCGCTTCGAGCTGTACTCTTCCCATATGGCGCTTTCGCTGACGTATAAATCTCTGGTCAGGATCGGTATGAACGGATTGTCCGGGAAAGTTATATCTGAGTAGTTAACCAGAGCGTCCCTCGCTTTTTTCACATCGGTGTAGTAGCTGTCCGGCCCGGCGGTTGGTTCAGGAATCTCAAGGCTTACATCCTCAATAGGCGCTACTTGCGAAAAGCAGTCCTCCACTGTCGACGACTGGAGCCAGGGAACATTTGAAATTGCGCTTATGACCTCTCGGGTTACGGAGTTGGACGGGCGCCAGTAGTTGGGCCAGAGCATCACACATGAGCGTAAAGCAGCCGGCCTTTCAAGGAAGAGGTTTGTCAGTTCCGCCAGGATGAGTTGAGTTACACCGTGCGAATCTTCGCTGGTTTGAACGTTTTCAATCAGCTCCTCGAGGCGCCGGTCGGTGAAGACAGCTGTCGCACCCGATTTATCGTTTCCAACTTGAATATCGACCGGATTGCTGAGGGTCATCCCCTTTTCAAGCCTGTTCCCCTTGTCGTTTCTTTCCAGAAGCTTTGGCGACAGGACCAGGTATTTTCCAACAGCGTCTTCCAGTCCTTGAATGGATCTCGAGTTCAACATCAAGGCCGGTGGAAAAAAATAGTCTTCTCCGATTTCCGTTTCCAGAACCTCTTTGTATACCTCACGGCCCTTTGCGATCTGGTCCGAGCAGTCCTCTGTCCAGCCCAGTTCACTTAACTGCTCCAGGTTAGGATAGGCGTACGGTGTATCAAGAAATTGAAAACGCTTGTCGGCAGCCATTGTGCCAAGGTCGGAAATTGCATTCGCGATAGACGATGATTCACCGGAGTCGCCGCCGTACTCCTTCTTTTTACCGCCTTTTTCAAGCGTGAAGCCACCTGACATCTCTTTCATTTCCTCGAGAAGCAGAGGAGACAATGCTATCCCGCACCTGAAATTTTCGTGCCTGGCAAGCTCTTCAATGAACGTCGCGATCCAACAATCCTCCTTATCACCGGCTGAACATTCTTTCACCAGATCCATGTTGATGATAGAGCCGTCCGGATTGAAATTGGGCTTGCCGGATATATCAAAAACAGTCGCAAGCTTCAGGGGAGCCTGCTTCTCGGGATTGAGGCCGGCCATTACTATAAGCTGAGTAACAACGCTCGTTTCAACTTTATTCGATTCAAGCGCTTCTAATGTCAGGGGGTAGACACCGTCTGAAAACCAGGAGGGTATCAACAGGTCGAGTTCGTACCTGTTGTTCCCGGGTTTCAGCACCTCATCCTGCTTCAGCAGCTTATTGAGCCTGTAATTCTTTGTGGGCTTGTTTTTCAGGGTATAGTCCAGATCGGACCGGTATTTGTCCGGAGCATGGATTTTTACCCTGATCGATACGTTGTTCAGATCGTTGCCGGTAAGGTTTATCAGTGTTACGTTGAGGCGGGCTGTGGCCTCGGGCTTGTACCAGTAGGCATCCTTGGAAAGTGCAAGCTTGATGGACGGATCTTCCGTGGTCGCGGCGGATGCACATGGAAGCAGGGGCAAATTGCTGAGAACCATTAAGAGTAACAGCATTAAACCTGCGCGGTATCTGATCTTTTTTCCGGTCTTGGTTATCATCGTTTTATATACGCTTCAGGCTTTTGATTTGAGCCAGTGGGTTTACCAACGGCAGTTAACTTACAATGAATTTTATCTCATTGACTATAAAAATGATTCCGAAGGCTGTCAGCAGCGTGCCGAACATGACATACAGGTAACGGTCTTTGACTTTTATCGAAAGTGACGCACCAAGGAAACCGCCTGGAAGGGCGCCGGCGAGCATTGTCAGTAAAAGCCAGCCGGATACGTGACCCAGAACCGTATGTATTATGGTTCCAGGAACCGCCACGAGGGCGATCACCGCCAGGGAGTTTCCGAATGCTGACTTAATCGGCATTCGTAGAATGTACAGGAAGGAGGGAACGAAGATCATGCCACCCCCTATTCCCAGCAGGCCGGAAACAAGGCCGCCGACCGCTCCTGTCAACGCGACGAGAACGTAAGGATGGATTCCGGGGCTTCGCGAATCCGGACTCTCTCCGCCGGAAACGTATCCCTCTATGGCCGGTTCGGAGATTTTCCCCGATATACCCCGGTAAACGGTCGAAACTGCTACGTACAAGATAATAAGACCTGTCGCGAGCATCAAATAACTAAGGTTCAGCACTGCGGTGAGAAGTGAGCCAGCTATCGAGCCAACGGCTCCGAACGAAGCACACAGGGCAATGTAATTCCACTTCAGGAGTCCTTCGCGCTGATACCTGAAGGCTCCCGAGACAGCGGCTGGAATTGTCAGGGGCAACGGTGTCCCCAGGGAAACAGCCGGCGAAGCACCCAGGAGCACTCTTATCGCGGGAGTAGTTGCTATGCTGCCACCGATGCCGAACATCCCCGCAACTGTCGAGGCGAAAAGACCTATCAGGAATCCATATAAAGCGTTCAATCAACCACTCCGTAACTTGGTTCACTAAAATTTCACCCGTTCTGCGGGCATCGTCAAGAGCCGGCATATCTTCCGGCAGAGTCGAATTCAGCTTAAGCCGGGCTTCTTTTGTATGCTTTGATCACAAACTCATTCATCCTTTGTCCTGGTGTCGGAAAGGGAGACAACCTCCGTGGTTAATGAAGATGCGAAGATGGCCGTGGGGAATGATTGCCGGGACAGGGAGAATTCCCGGGTTGTCCGGGAGTACTGATTATTGACTCAGCCGCCGGTTTCCATGCCTTTCTTTTTCAACTCATCGAGGGCCCATCTGGCGTATTTTCTTACATCCTGGTTCTCGTTGTTGAGCGCTCCGGACAGAGGTTTAACCGCGCGGGTTCCCATTTCGACAAACGTTGCCGCAGCGAGCACCCGTCTGATCGAACTCTCGTTGACATCTTCGAGACAGTGCATCAGCGGTTCTATTACCGGATCTCCGATCTTAACGAGCGCGCTGGTGGCGAATTTCCTTATGTCGGGGTTCTCGTTCTGGAGAGCATTGATCAGCGGTTTTATCGAAGGTTCACCAATTTCGACAAGTGAGGATGCGGCAAATATTCGAACGTATTCATCTTTATCTTTCAAGCACTGTATTAAAGGTTCAACCGCCTTTGGATCACCGGTTTTTCCAAGTGTCTTGACGGCACTTTCCCTTACTGTTCTGCTCTCTTTTTCGAGAAGAGATATCAGCACGTCTACGGCCTTGGAATTCCCAATTGCGCCAAGAGCTTCGATAACCTTCTTTTGAACCGTCTTGTCGCCTGATTCGAAGGCGGTGACCAATCCATTTATGTTACCCGCCTCCTTGAGTTCTTGAATATCCGGCTTTTCCAGTTCGGGCATGCACAACTCCTTTGGTCTTTGTGTTTATGGAAAAAGCTAACCGTCTTTCAAGAAATATAGCAGAAAAAGTTTGACAGGTGCCAGACCGTTTGTTTTCCCTTCGGTAAAACACACAGACTGGGACACAAAAAAGTTTGACAGGTGCCAGAC
>JAFGMY010000052.1 GCA_016927325.1 Actinomycetota bacterium
CCGGGACCACCCCCCGTCCTTCAGCCCGGCTCTCTCAGGGCCGGGATTGCTGAACCGCGGGGCGCCTGAAATACCCCTCTCGAAGGTAAGCAGCGGTAAATACGCAACAAAGAGACACGCCTTTCGGTTGATCAGAAAAGATGTGAAATCTTGTTACCGGGTGTTCGTGTATAACATCAACCGGAAATCATCGCTCTCGGTGAAACCGGCTCCAAGCCAACCTATCACTGAAGCGATACATGCGATCAGTAAAGATACCTTCGCGTAATCACCAAAGGTCAACTTAGTAACACCGAGCCACTGACTTATGATCTTGCTGGGAAAAATGCCTGTGGCTATCGCAAGAGTGCACAGGAAGATCGCAGCCAGAACCAATGCCACCGCTATTACTATCGAGATAATCGATGACAGATTGAAGACGGCAACCCTTTCCGATAGCCCATCAGCCGGCATCTTCATGAGAAGTTTCTGCTTCATTACGATGAATACTGTTACCCCGACGACTATAGCGGTTCCGATGGTGATAATTCGTTCCAGAGCTATATTCGTACCAAGGTGCCACAGCTCTTCGGAGAGCAGTGCGAGCGGAACTGCGACAACAGCCGGAAAGACAAGCTTGTGAAGTTTACCCACCAGCATCCAGGGTTTATTTCCCCACGCTCTTTTCAGCACCTGGCCGGGCCTCAGCAAAAGTGCCTTGAGATAAAGCAGCAATTTTCCGACTTCAGGCGCGGTCTTATGGCCTTTCCCTTCCATGATATGGCTCAATGCCAGATCTATGTATTTCTTATCGGCGTCGGTGTACGAGAGATCGCTGTCCAGGATGGTCCCTGGCTCGAGGCGCCTCATAACGCTCGTGAGGTTTTCGTCCTCGTCCAACCCCAGCAAAAGGCCGAAGAGATGGAAGAAAAGGTTCTGAAACCTTCTGGTTAAAAGGGGTGTTTCCTCTTCGTTCTCCAACGTCTGGGATATCGAGCTTCCAGGCCGGATAAGATACGCTACCGGGATAACGGCCGATGAAAATGTGTTTGAGGCCATAGCGGAAACGGGAGTCCTTCTTCCGGTACCCAGCTCACTCGAGGTCACGGTGAAGGCGAAGTCGAGGCTTCTTCTGACCAGCACATCGTGTGCTATTTCGAAGAAGTGGATGTTCGGGCGTCTCGAACTGTCTTCACTATCCTGCTCGATGAACTCAAGCTTCCACCTGTAATCGGGAAGAGCGCTTTTCAACGCGTTCTCGATATGCGGGAGCACAAACTCGATGATCTCCGACGAAACGTTATCAGTTGAAACAAAGCCGACATAGATCCTGTTTGCCTGTGTAATTGTATTAATCCCCTTATCCAGAAGTCCTTTTGTTTTAGCCAAACGGTACTCCTCCATAGATGTTTCAACACTGAATAAGTTGCGCGGACCGCTCCGCGCCTATCTAAAACCGAACAACCTTCACCGGATAAACAATTATATTACTCAGGGCCGGGTTTGGTTATGAAAGGATTGCCGCATTCAATACAGATGCCGGACTTCATCTCTACGATTTTCTTGCAGTGCGGGCAGAACGCGACACCCGTCACGTTCCCGGAGGACGGTGCGGATATTTCCTCGAGAAAAGGGTTTACGGGCCTTTCGTCCGGTGGTGGGGGGAACCCGCCTGCCTGCAAACCAGGCTCTCCTGACCGGGTGTAAGCGTTCACCCAATACTGATCGGTCCCCCTTAGAAAGGCCCTCTCGGAACTTCCCTTGCGCTGAAAATAATACGAAAGCAATACCAGTGTGAGCCCCACGGCAATAAGCAGGAGGGACACCGCAATCGTGGAAGTGCTGTCGAAAGATGGGTCAGCAAACCGATCGTGGATTTTTCGTTCTACACCTGCAATCATCCAGGCCCCGGCAAACATCAAACAGGCACCGGTAAACCCGGAAATATACTTCGCGGCCCTGAAAGCTTTAATCTTCTTCTTGCTTATTTGAGTTGATTCATCTTTGATAAGCTTGTATCCCAACAGGCACTCCCGCGCGTTTCTCGAGACGATCTCCGAACAGTTCCCACTGCATTTTCCACCACGCTTAAAAGCTCACTGTCAGGCGCTCCGGCCGCTTTCTCTTATTTCCTTTTCCCGGAAATCGGAAATTGCCATGTGTAAAGTTTTCGATGAAAGCAGAGCGCAGTGCACATTTTCCCGAGGCAGACCCTGAAGAGCTTCCAGCACTTCGAGCTGGTCTATCTTAAGCGCGTCGTCGAGCGTCTTCCCCTTGGCCATCACGGTGGTCATGCTTCCCGAAGCAATCGAACTCCCGCAGCCGTCGGTCCAGAACATCGCCTCGGTGATTATTCCCTCTTCCACTCTGATAGATATCTCCATGGTGTCCCCGCAGGGTCCTTTGTAGACCGAGAAGCCGTCGGGGTGATCGAGCGTTCCAATGTTCCTTGGATTCATGGCATGGTCCTTGGTCACATCAGAAAAGCCCCAGTTTATTTCACTCTGCATAGATTCAACAAGTTTGTCCAGGCTGTCTTCCATTCTTGATCATCGCTCCCGTAAATAAATTTCTCCTGTAACAAAAGAAACCACTTCTAAAAGCGGCACACCAGTGGTCAACCCAAAACGGCCTTCGCTTCGTCCGGGACCTCCCGCACTTGAAGGCTGAGCCGTATACCAGGCAGGTCTAGTTCTGGCAGCAGGAGCCGCCGGGACCGCACTGCGGAGCATCGCACCGCTCTTCCCTGCCGCAGCATGTAAGCCCTCCCTTTGGCAGCGGGTGCTTGGGTGTCGCGAAAGTCGAGAACAGCTTCTTTAGATTCTGACTTCCGCATCCAGGGCATGAGAGAGCATTATCGTGTCCGCCAAGGTCGATAGACTCAAACTCCAAACCGCACTTGTCACACTTGAACTCGTATATAGGCACTATTTATCACCTCTGCCTGTCAGATAACTTCATAGTTATTCTACAACAACTCCAACTGACAGACAGTCCTTCCCTTTAAAGACAATAGAAGCCATCCTTGTCCTCAGTGGTCCAGCTGTCTTCCACGGCATTCCCGGGGCAGGGGTGCCCCGGTCTCAATATGCGCAGGTCGGGGCCGGGCAGGAGTACCCGGCCGCAAAATGGGGTGGTTTCTTATGGCTTGTCGCGGGGTAATTGACAACAAACCTTGTCGCGGGGTAATTGACAACAAACCTTGTCGCGGGGTAATCCTGCCCCGCGTATATATCAATACCCGGGCAGAGGTGCCCGGGCTAAATAACAGTTCGCTCTGTTCAGGCGTTTTTCGGCCTGGGTTTGAACAGTCCGCGAAGTTTGACCGCCCAGTTGTAAGGGCCTGCCAATATGCACACCACGGCAACAACGACACCAAGGATAAGCAGTCCGATATCCACCCACTTGAGCCCGCTCTCGAGATGGTTCCAGATTACGTTTGCCGCCGCGCTGTTAACAGGGCTCAACCGGCTCAAGGTCACCACCTTCGAAACCCACAACGAAATCAGCAAAGCCGCCATCGTCCCCGCCAGGGCGATCCCCGATCCCAGAAGCGTTTTCCTGTTGTCGACCGAAACCAGAACCGCCGCCACGAAGAGGGTTAGTGCAAGAACCGGAAGCAGCCAACTGAGAACCTCAATTGCGGAAATGCCGATTTCGGCGAATCCAAGCTGCCGCGATTTGAACAGTACGACTTCCCCGGCACCCGAAGCATCCACATCTCCCAGGAATGTCAGCCCCCATCCCTCCAGTTCCGCTTTTATCTCATCGATTAACTCCCCGAGATCGAGAACCGCCTCGCCCTCCTCGCTGATTGTAACCGGCCCCTCTCCCTTTAATGCCCTGATACCTGTCGAGTGTGCTTCCGTCAGCATCTGCTTCCATACCGCCTGAAACGGTTCGCTTTTCAGGATTTCCTCGCCAGCCATCTGCGCGGCGGTCTTCGCTCCTGTGGAAGCGGATTCTCCGAGAAATTGATACTCTTCGGGCAAGAATGTCAGCGACCCTTCAATCTTTCCCTCGAGGTTGTAAGCTTCCCACATTATATCAACAGCCTTTATGCTCACCGCCCTCGCCACCGCATTATCTTGTACCAGCGGCGCTACCGTATTTACGAAGTTTTCAGTATTCAGTGTTGTGGTTTTGACCCATAAGGCAAAAGAGCCTCCGAAGGCGCAGATGCAGGCCAGGATAATCAGCAACCATACAACAAAACCCCGAAACGGACCGTTCCGCTTTCTTCCCGGTGCGTCTGATTCTGATCCAACGTACTGCGGACTGTTCCCAGTGTTCATATCGATGATCTCCTAAGACTATCCGGCCGGCCCTTACTCCCGGCCGCGTACTCAATAATTTTCTACTTAGATTATTCGCCGCCCTGTTATTCAATCTCGTGTTAATTATAGATGCTTTATAAGCTGCTTAATACATGTTGCAACAGATCCTGACCAGTCCATGACCGCATAATCCCCAGTATTTCGAGATAGAAACACGATCAAAGAAGTGCTATCTTCATAATGTATGGATGTCTGAATATGCAAAGGTAGTGCTTACCTGCGTCTTCTATCAAAGGTTTTCATTTACCGGTTTCCGGTTCTAACATCCACGGCCGCTCACGATAAAGGAGTGGAATATAGAGCATTCAATCAGGCAAGCGCGCGCAAATGACTTGAGAGAACTCTCGAAGCTTATATACCTTGCCGGCAAAGCCAATCTCCGCGAGTCGATTTATGACGTTATGTTTCCCGGGCCTGTCGAGCACAAGCTTGAGACTATCGAAAACCTGCTCGGCAGTTGGTCCTGGTTTCATTTATCGACGTTCCTCGTCGCGGAGAGCGGAGGTAAAATCACCGCCTGTGCCAGCGGGCACAACATGGCTGAGAGCGGTGGACCGAGGTTGAAGGACGCGCTTACCGAAATCGGCTGGAGCCCCCGCGATTCATGGGAAATAGTCGCCCGGATGGCCCCGCTCCTTCGCGTGGAACCGGATCATTCCGGCAACGCATGGGTAATCCAGAATACCGGCTCGATTGAAGACATAAAAAAGGGAGGGCCGATCGAACCTCTGCTCACTGCAATGACGGAAAAGGGGAAAGAAAGTAAGGCCACCGTCGCGGAGTTCACGTTCTTCACCGGCAATCAAGCGTTTCAGGAGATCGCGGAAGGTTTGGGGTTCAAAGTCCAAGACAGGACAATGGACGGCGCGTTCAGGAAGCACTATGGTTCTCCAGGTATGACCATGATGACGCTTCCCCTGTAAAGGCTCCCGCATTCAGTCCAATTCCAGTCCGAATCGAGAACAAGAAATACCGCGGCGCGGGAACCGGCCTGCCAACGCTGAAACTTTTGGTCTTGCGCCAAGCGTCCGCTATAATCGTTAAGGGGTGATTCTTATGCCGAAAGAGAACACGTTGTTAAAGATCGGGGACAAAGCGCCTGATTTCACTTTGCCCGATGCGGCTACCGGCGAAATGGTGAATCTGGGTGACCTTCTCGGACAACCACTGATGATAGTCTTCGGCCGTGGCACCTGGTGACCGACGTGCCGAAAGTATATGGGTCATATACGAGACATTCATGGTGAGTTCGAGAAGCGGGGAACGAGGGTTGTCAGCATACTCGCTGAAAAGCAGGATAGGATTCACGAGTTCCTGCAAAGCAACGAATATCCATATCCAGTCCTCTCCGACGCAAAACGAAAAGTGGTAAAGGAGTATGGCGTCTATGTCCGGGCGAACGTTGATTCAATCAATATCGCCAGGCCCGCAAACTTCGTCCTGGACTCAGGCGGAACGATACTCTTTCAGTACATGGGGAACATCCAGTTCGACTTCCCGAAAGACGAGGATATCTTCGCCACCCTCGACTCGATAAAGAAATAGCTGATATAGCGTAAACCGCCCGGCTGTCGAAATGGTGTTGTCGAACAGGGCTTATTACTGTAATTCACAGTTATCCAACCGCGGTTATTCGTTGCCCTTCTCGGAGTTCCAGCCCATCAGTTTTCTTATGCTCTCGAGCATCTCATTAAAAACCTGCTTCAGGCTCTCGAACTCCTCTCCCTTCGTTACCGGCACTTCAACATCGAGGTCTCCCTCCCTGACCTGCTCCGCCGCATCCGACAGCTCTTCAATCGGTTTTGTTATTCGGACATGAATCAGGTATTGGAAGATGAAGAACGTAATTATGACAAGCACAACGAGTGAAGAGAGGATGATTATCCCCATCAACAAATTGATCTTTTTCGTCTCTTTGTTGTAATAGTCGTTTATCTCGGCCAGATCTTCCGTTAATGATTTAACACCCGCGGCATAGATCTTGACCAGACCCTGTGTAAGCTCATCGCCCACACTGTAATAAACAAACAACTGGTCACCTTCCAAGTCCCACTCCGGGACCCCCTCTTCCAGGTAGCCGTACTGTTCACCGCTTTCTATAATATCCGTCATGCTCTGTGGAATCTCTTGAAAAAACAGGCTTTCCTCACTTGCTTCAATGATCAGCGGCTCCGGAATCGTCGGTGGCATCGCCTCAATAACAACGAACAGCGTTTCAACACCGAGAAGACCCTCATTAGCCAACTCTTTTAAAACCTTGTTTGTCTCCAGCATCGATTGAGTAGGGATTCCAGTTACTATTGCATTGGTATAATCAGCCTGTGTCTCCGCAGAAGAGTTGAACCGTTCTATCATTTCCCTGCCGACCATCTTTGTAACGAACTCAAATCCGGAACTCAGGTTTTCCGCTTCAGTCTCGATCACTTTGTCTTTGCTTTTCTTTGAAAGTTCGCGTGTGGAACTAATATAGAAAAACAGGCTTAGCCCCGAGGAGATCAAGAAGACCACGAGCACTATTAGAGTAATCTGCAAAAGTATTTTCGACCCTTTTCTTTTCTGTGATTTCTCGATATTCTCGCTCATCACAACCCCCTATAGACCTTTATCCCAATGAATTTCAAGAAATATTCAATTACTTCTGTACTTCAGAAACTTCTCCTGTGGTCTGACAAGAAAAATGCAAGAATTAAGATTCAAGGACGCGAACCGCGAGATTCGATCATCTGCTCATGTTCCTTTTTACATTCGTACGACTCGGTAAAAAAGGAGATATACCTGGCCATGGACTCAAACAAGCCCACCACTTCTCTCTCGAAAAGCCCGGTGGTATTTGCAAATAGACCAAATACACCGATAACCCGCTCTTCCCCCAGCAACGGGAATGCGGCACACGACCGGTAACCACGCTTGATGGCTTCTTTCCGCCATAACTCCATCGTTGTTCCCGGTGTTATGTCCTTACAGACTACGGTTCGTCTTTCACAAACAGCTTCGTCGGTAAAAATGAAACCGGTCGCATCACCGTCATCGGAAGTGCTGCTTATGACTTCAATAAAATTGGAATCACAACCCTCTGACGCGACCGGAGCAACTGTACCCGCTTCCTTATCCAGTATCCCGATCAACGCGGCTTCCAGAAGACCTCCTTCTACAACTGTCCTGCAAGCTTCTTCATACAGTTCCAGTGGTTTCTTTGCCATCGTCAGCTTATTTACTATGCCAACAACCAATCCGTAAAGTCTTCTGAGCCTTTCCACCCGTGCTGCGGTGCTGAGAAGTTCAGTAACGTCGTTTCCAATTGAAAGAGTTCCGGACATATTGCCGCTTTCGTCCATTATGGATCTGTTTGCCCACAGTATCCATACTCTCTTGCCGCTCTTCAGCATATTCTCATTGAAGTTGGATCTGTAAGCGTCGGGATCGGATACTACCTCATTTATCATCGAAGAAAGACCACGGCCCGTTGACTCGACTTCAGGGACAATCGTACCGACAACATTCTTTCCTATGACTTCTTCCTCGGTATATCCAAAGAAATCGAACCCGTACTTGTTCATAAAGACCAGATTGCCCGCACCGTCCATTTTCAATACTATGCTGTTCGCGAGTTCTATCAGTTCGCGGTAGTGCTTTTCACTCTTGCGTAACGCTCTTCTATAACTATCTTTTTCCAGCGTCTTCTTAACAGCGCCGGTGAGTAGCACCCGCAGGCGGGCATCCTTAACAACGTAACCTTCAGCATTAAGCTCAATCGCTTTAGCCGCCGTCTCTTCGTCGCCTTGTCCCGTAACCATTATCACTGGAGCATGACCTTCTACTCCGGTAACCTCCTCGAGAATATCCAACCCGTTGCCGTCCGGCAGTTGGTAATCCAGGGTGATCAGATCAAATTCTGAGGTCGACAAGGCATATCTGGCTGACAGGCAGTCTTCAGCGAAAACAGTTTCGGCCTCAAATTTACTACTGAAAAAAAGTTTAAGCATCGAGGCGAAATCTTTATCGTCCTCGACTATTAGAATTCTAAGAGGTTCATCCTTTTTGTTCATGATGCCCCGGGCAAGCATTACCCTTCAGATGGTTTCCACTTTTCATGATTATTTTTTCTGCCACATATCCTTATCAAGAGAATAGCAGGGTAGGCACTGGTTGAAAAGGGTGGAGCACCACAGGTTAATACCGCCGAGCGGGCACATAAATATCAGATGGATTCACGGTGAAGGCGCATGGTCATGCAGCGGAGGCTCCCGCCTCCAGCCGTCATAGCTTCGGGGTGAAAGAGAATGAGGTCAACTCCCCTTCTCTTCAACTCCTTGAAGGTTTCGTCGCTGAGGGCTGTGTCGTAATGGAGTATCACGCCGGGTTCAACAGGCACGAAGCTGCAAGCCAGATTTCGTTGCTCTTTATCTGAAATACTGATTATTTCAATGCCCCGGTTATTCATATATCGCTCAAAATCGATCTCCTCCACGTGGTCCCTTGTGAAAAGGTGAGTTTTTTTAAACGCGGGAAGATAGGCCAATGCCAGGTCGAAAGAGATACGGTTATAGATGGTATCCGGGTGCATGTAGCGTCTGGCCTTGGGTATCTCCACCGATATCACTTCGCTGAAAGAGTCCAGTGCCCGGTTTATGAACTTACTCACGCTCGACCTGGAGTGCCGCTCGGTCTCGGCCACCAGGACTGTTTCCCCTGAAAGCACGAGACAGCCCTCGAAAGCGTCATCCGGCTCTTCGAACTCTATCAGCACCGGTATCCCAAGGTTTTTCAGCGCTTCTTTTACAACGACATGTTCGTCCCGGCGCCCTTCCCACGCCATCTTTGAGAGTATGGCCCCTTTGCTGGTTATCACCGCGGTGTCGTGCAGGTAGGTCAGGTTGGGCATTCTCGATATGTATTCCTGGTGATCGCTCAGGCAGTCCGACAGCTCGATCACCTCGATATCATTGTCGATCAGAAGCCGGCGGTACGCATCATGCTCTTTGACGAAACGGTCGATGTCGGGCACGTGGTCGAACAACCACCGCTGATGGTTATGCTTATCTATGAGCCCAAGCGCGCTGCCGGGCCGGTGCAGCATTACATGTGTCAACCTCCCGAACTCTTCACACCCGTAAGGAATCCCGGTGATGACCCCGTTATCCATCTCAAGTCTCCTTTTCCATCACTTTTCTTGCCAGCACCATCATTTCCGTCTTTTCGGGACTGAAGAAGATCTCCAGCGCTTCAAAACCGCTGACCTCGAGATGGCGCGCAACCTGTTCAGGGGTGAACTTGTAGGTAAAGCCCATATTGATAATGCTTCCAGCCGGCAGTTCAATCGAGTCGCATCCGCACTCCACCTTCGATCCCTTAAGGATCTCGATCCACTTGGCGGTACGGTAAGCTGTTCCCCCTTTATCCTCGACACGCACCACATCAAGGTGGAACTCGCAGTCGTCCTCGCAAAGCCCCCTGCAGAGCAGAGGGTTTAGATTGAATGTTACATTCAGGCCGGTACGGTACGAATCAATCACCGATTGAATATCGGGAGTGCCGTCAACCTCCGAAAAGGGAAGAAGGCTGCAGTCGAACATGAAGTAGTCATTCTCTTCCAGTTCCAGGTGTACGGTTCTGAAGACCTCGTCCGGCTCGTAGTTGCATAAAGTATTGCCCAGAAGACAAACCAGGACATTTGAGTTCCAGTAGTCGTGGATCAGATACAAGTCCTCCAGAAGCGCTACGATCCCGGTGCTCTCTATCTTCATCTTCGAGACGGCTTCAAGCGCCACATCAACCATCTCACTGCTGGCGTCAACCGCGAAATACCTTGGTTGGCAACACCTGGTAAGTTCCTCGAGCAATGATTTTTCCTTCTCGCCTCCGCCGACACCTATGCTTACGACATCTAACTCCCCGGAAAAGTGTCTGGAAATCTTCTCGATATTACCCTTGAGCAGACTGGTCAGCCGCGCCGCAATCGTAAACTCGGAAGATCTGTAAAGAGACAGCCAGTTGTCAACCCCCGAGCACCCAAGGTATAGAAAATAGTCGGGCAGGAACCTGTCTTCCAGGCTGGACTTCAACCGGGTATCGAAATCGTCGGCTTTGAGTATCTCGATCTTGTCCATTACTCCCCGTCGGCCCGGAAGCACTGCAAACATTCACCCCGAAGCGCCTCAACAGGGCCTTTTCCCTCGCTCACCCCGACACTGTAAGCGTAACCACGGCAGCCAACGCACTCATCGAGGTGCCTGCAGTCATGGCATTTCCCCTCCAGGCTCGTCTCGATGTTCCGGACTTCGTGAAAAAGCGGATCGTTGTAGATCCGGGCGAGCGGCCGTTTAAAGATATTATGGGGGTACGCGCCGCCTTGAAACAGGGAGGGGTTTTCATCAAACTTCGTCGGAGCGCAGGGTCTTACGTTTCCTTCCACTGTAATATACATGCTGTACATCTGCTGAAGGCATCCGCTGCCGGGAAGCGGGGTGTAGGGCAGCCAGTCGAACGAGTAATCGTTCCGGTCGATCTCCAGCAGTTCGAGCTTGTAGTTCTTTATCTCCTCAAAAGTAATATAGTTATTCTCCAGGTGCTCTTTCGCACGGCCTGTCGGGGTCAGTACTTCCAGGTTCGGGAAGATATTGTTCTCGCGGCAGAACCGCCAGATCTCTTCAATCTCTTCCAGGTTCAGGCGGTTGGTTACGCATGATACACCCAGCCTGAGCCTCCCCGGATCGTCCACGTCGGTAAAACCGGCATCTATAAGGTTCTGAAGCCCCCGGCCTATCTTCTCGCTTGCCCCGTTTTTCCCCGCCATGTAGTCCTGGACCTTGGGACTGAGAGAGTCAAGCTTGCCCATTACCGACGCCCCGCTCTCAAACAGAAACTCCGCCAGGTCTTTGTCAATGGCGACAGTGTTGGAAAATACTACCGGGACCATTTCGAGCGAATGTATCAGGCTGATGAGATCCATAAACCCTGGGTAAATCGTCGGCTCTCCGCCGCCGATCACCACGATGGATCTTGCACCAAGCCGCCCGGCCTGCCTGACAAGGTCCGCCAGGACTTCGTAGTCCGCCTGCTTGCTTCTATCTGTGCCGCTCTTCGCGTAACAGTAGCGGCAGTTGAGGTTGCAGTAGTGGTTGGTTTCGAGCCTGATGGAAAGGAGCCTGCCCTCATTGCGTGCCCCGTATGCGTCCTTCGGATCGTATGTGTATCCTATAAGCAGCGGCGGCGCTTTGAATTTATCAGCCTCTATGCAGGTAACGCTGCCTTCGGCTGTCTCTTCCGGTGTATTGCTCATTTTGATTTCCCCAAGAAACCTCGTAGATCACCCGGTCAATGGTTGCCTCATTCCGCCAGCTATGCTCAGGTTAACCAGTATAAAAGCATCTGTATTTGAGGTCAAACTTAAAGCCGTTAAGGTAAACACGGTAGCGGTAATCTCAACTGACCCCGCGTTACAATCATATCGCCATTCCTGTTGATAAACAGCCTGATCAGTCACTTGCGCTGTGATAATCGTGTCCCGCCCTTTTCTCTTACCCCCCCCGGAGACGTTCGAGTATCCAAGCATATTGAGGGCATGGCGTTCATCCATGAATACTTCACTGTTTAAAAACCATGAGTCAAAAGAACAAGAGAAGATTTGATTTGAAATTCAGGAGCGGCCTGCCTGCGTCAAGCCTCAAACTCTTCGGCTGCCAGGTCGAGTGTTTTGTCTATGAGCGACTCAGTCACGTGGCTCTTCTGGGTAACAACTTTTTCGAGCGCCGGGACAACCCAGGGATCGAACTGCACACCTGAGTATCCCACTATTTCGTCTAAAGCCTCCGCAGGTGAACACCCGGGCCGGAAGGGGCGCTCGGACGTAAGAGAGACAAAGGCATCGGCGACTCCGAGAATTCTTCCCAGCACGGGAATCGCCACACCCGAAAGGCCGTCGGGGTAGCCCCAGCCGTTATACCATTCGTGGTGATGCCTTACAGAAAGTACTACAGGCCGGGGGAAACCAAGCTCCTCCAGCTTGCGCGCGCCGATAAGGGGGTGCCTTTCCACCGCCCGCCTGATATCGGCGTTCTGCATGTAGTCGGCACCTCTTTCGGTGCATTTCGCCACAAGCGCATGAATGGACTCATCGATCATCCCGATATCCATGAGGTACGCGCAGATACGGAGCTGCTCCAGATCTTCACGGCTGAGCTCAAGCTCCTCGCCGAGACCGGCCGCCTCGAAAGCAACCCTCTGCCAGTGCCCCTTCATGTACGGGTACATGGACTCGAGCCTCCTTTGTACCGCGCCCATGACCACTGTGTCATTCCTGGTCCTGCCGCGAGTAGGAGGTACTGTATACGCAACATCGCCATCGTTTGCGCACATCTTTTTAACTCCATTCTCTTGTGAGCTATTCAGTTTACCCAAATAACAGACCTACAATAAATTTCGGAACTTACGCCTGTTTACTGAAACAATTATGTCCGGACTCCCCTTTATGTCTTCCAAAAAGCAGTCAATAGGTTTACCGCCAGAAGTCCCGCGCCCACAACCAGAAGAACGTACAGCACCTGCAGAAGCGAACCATGAAACATGTATATCCCCGCGATTTCAAGAATGCATGCGGCGGCCAGCCAGAATATGAAGGCTTTTTTTTCGAGTGCCAGGTGGTAAAAAGTCAGCATCTTTACAACCGAGAATATCGCCATTACCAGCCCGAACATCCCCATATAACCGACGACATCTTTGCCCCTGGCCCCGGCGAACAGGTAAGCCGTGAAATCAGGAAACAGTGCGTAAAACCCCGCTACCGCCGATACCATCAATGTTACCGCCAGAAGGCTGTATGCGAGCACTCGCCTGGTGGGTTGACCCCTGGCCTTCAACTCGCTCACCCTGGGAAACATTACAAGTGAGATCCCTTCCGGGAGAAAAAGCACCGCTTTTCCTGCAAGCGCCGCGTACGAGTATGTGCCTGCGGCAGTACGGGAAAAGAGTATCTTCACCAGTATCACGTCCACCTGCGTCAGTATATATACCAGGAATATCGACACCGCTACAGGTGCCAGGTACTTCAAAGCAGGCAATATGTCGAACTCTACATGGGTGTCTTCAGGCGGCCTCAACTTGTCTCTGAACATGTACATCACGATAGCGGCTACGGCCCCGCCTGCTATCGGTGTAGCCCCCAGTGCCCCGAAGACACCGAACCCCGCGAGCACAAGACCGACTCCAAGAAACATGCGAAAAACGGCATTGCCGATATTTGCTATTCCCAGACCTGCGAACCTCTGTTCTCCCTGGAGAATCCCGAAAGGCAGGCAAAGGTAAAGCGCGATCCCGACCGTGGTCCCGAGAATTATCACGTAAAGCGGCGACTCCAGCTTCATCACCGAAGCAACCGGCCATGCAAGAGCAACGCTTAAAACGATCGCCGCCGAGCCTGTAACAAGAAAGATCTTTGAGAACTTCTTGACGAGAATATGCACCTTGTCCTGCTCGCCCTCAGCCTCGAACTGCGCGATATACTTGGTTATTACCGTCTGGACCGAAAGCGCGCCCATAGTAATAATCAGCAGAGCGGAAAGCATTGAGTAAAGGTCGCCGAACGCGGCTTTACCCAGCAGCCTGTTCATTACGATATTGAACAGGTAATTGATAGCGCTCGCCACGGTAGTAGCGGCGACCATTATTCCGAAATCGCCCGCCAGCGAGTTTCTAAGCGATGATATGTAGACTTTCAGGTTCCCGGCTTCGGCCGAACTCCGGTTCAAAACTTCACCTTTGTTATCCCTTAAGGGCACACCACTCACCCGGTTCAAAGAGTAATAATTACGCCGGCCGGGAGCGCGGTGCCCCGCCGAACCACTCGACATTACCAAGGACCGTACGGTTAATAGTTCAATGGAGCGGGCCAAAACCTGTCAAACTGATATAAAATTCCATACGGGTTACGTTGTCGATCTGGCAACCTGATAACATTTTCAGTACAATACCGTGGGGGCCAGTAGCTCAGTTGGTAGAGCACCGGACTTTTAATCCGGGTGTCGGAGGTTCGATCCCTCCC
>JAFGMY010000053.1 GCA_016927325.1 Actinomycetota bacterium
GACGTTTATCGGCTTTCTGGCTATTGACCTCGTCTGGCTTGGTCTTGTGGCCCGCGGATTCTATCGCAGGCAACTGGCTTTTCTCTTGAGCGACCAGCCTAATTGGTTGGCGGCGATCGTTTTTTACCTTCTTTTTGTCGCCGGGCTGCTTGTGTTTGCAGTGGTACCAGGTCTACAGGCGGGCTCGTTACGCAAGGCCCTTTTTCTAGGCGCTTTCTTCGGTCTGGTCGCCTACGCGACCTACGACCTTACGAACCTCGCCACAATCAAGAATTGGCCGTGGATCGTCACCGTTGTTGACATGGCATGGGGTGCCGCTCTCGCTACCGCGGTGAGTGGCATTGGCTATCTTATCGGACGCTGGTTAAAGTAATTGTTCGTCATATCCATTTTATCTCATATCCTTTGCAGTAATACAATCACTCTCTTCGGTTGAGGCAAGTGCGGTCAATCCGCATTGACGATCTCACACCCTTTCGTCAAGGTCCAGGCGGAACCTCACCATTGGAGAAACAGTTTTTCATTGACAACCCAATGACGGTACCCCTATACTCTCCTCTAAAATAAGATTCTTATCACTCAATGCACATCCACGGGAAAATATCAAAATACCGATAAAGAGGTAAACCATGTTGTACATTGAAGATTTGCAGGTGGAACTGGCCGGCAAGATGCTGCTGAAGGATATTGATCTTGAGATCAAGCCGGGAGAAACCCATATCCTTTTTGGACCGAACGGTTCCGGAAAAACTTCGCTCCTGATGGCTATCATGGGCTATCCCCAGTACGAAATCAAGAAAGGAAAGATCGTCTTCAAGGGAGTCGATATTACGCGCGCGTCAATCAATGAACGGGCAACTCTCGGTATTGGCATGTCATACCAGCGGCCACCCACCATTAATGGACTTAAAACGCGCCAGATGTTGGAAATTTGTGCAAAGAAGCACATCGACGTGGATGACCTTGCCCGCTCTCTCAATTTCCAGGAATTCCTCCAAAGGGATGTGAACGCGGGATTCTCGGGCGGAGAAATTAAGCGCTCGGAACTTCTGCAACTGAAAGCGCAGAACCCCGATCTCATGTTGTTCGATGAACCGGAATCGGGAGTCGACATCGAAAACATGGCCCTCATTGGCAGGACGATTGCCGAACTCCTGCAGAAAAGCCATGCAAAGCCTGAGAACGGGAGGTCGATAAAGCGAATTTGGGGGGAGCGGACGAAGATGGGGCTCGTGATTACCCATACCGGATACATCCTCGACTATGTGCCGGCGGATAGAGGTCAAGTTCTCTATGATGGTGTGCTCGCATGTAAGGGCAACCCCCGTGAAATTTTGCAATGCATCGGACAATCCGGATATGAGGAGTGCATAAAATGTTCGAAAGAGAAGATCTGAAAGAAAAAGCCAGGCAGGCAGTCGATAAAAAGGCGACCTATGGCGAGGACATCAATCTCGATCAGTTCGACAGAACCTTTGTCTCCCATAAGTATCTCGCCGAAGATGAAATATGTGCCCTCCCCGAAGATGAGCAAAAACGGCTCCTGATGTCCGGTCTCGATGTAACCGACCAGGGCCGTGGAGGCACCTATTTCCAAAAGGATACCACCGTGATCCACTGCCACAGCGATGAAGAAGGCATCCAGGTCATGCCTGTCACGGAAGCACTCAAAAAACACGCCTGGGTGAAAGATTACTTTTGGAAACTCGTTCCCGTGGATCAGGACAAATACACTGCTTCGGCCTACTTCGAACTTCATGATGGATATGTAATAAGGGCCCTGCCGGGCAGTAGAAGCGTGTATCCCATCCAGGCATGTCTCTATCTGGACAAGGAGAACCTGCAGCAGAATGTGCACAACCTGATTATTGCAGAAGAAGGCGCGGAATTGCATATTATAACCGGCTGTACCACGTCACCGACTATGAAAAGGGGTATCCACGTCGGCATCTCAGAATTTTTCATAAAGAAAAACGCCAAACTCAGCTTTACTATGATTCACAACTGGGCAGAGGAAATGGATGTGCGGCCCCGCTCCGTGGCCATCGTTGAAGAAGGAGGGCTTTTCATGAACAACTATGTCTGCATGAAGCCAGTGAAATCAATCCAGATGTATCCGACGACGTATCTCTCAGGCGATAACGCAACGGCAATGTTTTACAGTATTATCGTCGGGAGCCCAGGTTCGAAATTTGACATCGGTGGAAGAACATACCTGAAACACCGCGGATGCCGTTCCGAAATCATCCAGCGTGCCATCAGCAACGGCGGACACATCATCAACAGGGGGCATCTGATAGGTGACGCTCCTGATATCAAGGCACACCTCGAGTGCAAGGGACTTCTGTTGAAGGGCGGCATTATCGATTCCATCCCGCAGCTCGAAGCACACGTGGAAGGAGTCGACATGTCGCATGAGGCGGCGGTGGGCAAAGTCGCCCAGGAGGAGATATATTATCTCATGTCAAGGGGCCTTTCGGAGGACCAGGCAACATCGACCATCGTAAGAGGTTTCCTGAATGTCGATATCAAAGGTCTGCCACCGAATCTCAAAACAGAGATCGACCGAGTGATTGAAGCAAGCGACAGGGATTCGATGTAGCAGAAAAAGCCCGTTTTCGCTCAATTAAACGAAACTCTTCATTGGTTCACTGCATACTTCTCACCAGAATCGCGAAGAAGGAGGGACTTCATGAATTACATCGTTGCGCAACAGGAAAGGTTCTGGAAGGTCATTAGGCTTGTGCCGCTCCGCCGGACGCCGGGCGTGTGTTTCGACATGGTGCCTATGGAGTTTCTTCCGCGGATAGACGGCATCGACCGGGTCGTCCATGAGCATGGCGCCGTATCTCCCGGGCCGGTCGGTGAGGTGAAGAGGACCTGGTACTACCATTCCTTCCAGGAGGACAACCTCCTCGTTCTCCATGGACAGCGTACCGCGGAGATCTACAATCTCGAGCACAAGCGGCTTGAAACCTTTCTCGTAACGCCTGATAGAGTGACCCGCAACAGCGAGGTTATCTGTGAAGGCCCTTGCATGCTCGTCTGGTCAACAAAGGTCTTCCACCGCATAACCTCGGGCGAGCAGGGTTCAGTTTCCTTGAACTTTGCCGTCAGGTACCCCGGCTTCGATATGGATACGAACTTTAGTATCTACGATCTCGACACGGCGACGGGCGAATTCACGCTGCTCAGGCTCGGCAAGATGGACCAGAACCCTGGTGTATGAACCGCCCGAGAGGAACTTAGTACACTGGTTCATAATACGGTTACGTATAGTTATTTAGAACCCTTCGCACTCTGACATTCCGAGCAGAGCGAGGAATCTTATTATTGTGCTCAGGGCAGGCTCCGTGAGAAATCCTTGTCCCGATCGAAGAGAGGGATCTTAAAGATATC
>JAFGMY010000054.1 GCA_016927325.1 Actinomycetota bacterium
CCGGGGAGCCTGCCCTTGGTATAGCAAAAGGCAATGTCCGCGATATTCCCCTGCTGGTCGGGGCCAACGCCGAAGAGGCAAACCTTTTTCTTAACGGCCTTACCTTGCCCAAAGCCGGCTATGAGCAGATCGTGGAGTTCATGTTCGGGAAACACTCCGCTGAAGTTCTGAAACTTTTTCCTTCCGGAACAGATGATAACACCGCCTCAACACTCAGTAAGCTGTTCACCATCAACGATTTCATAGCTCCCGCCAGGTTTCTTGCCGGAGCATACAGTTCCCTGAAATCCGATTCCTTCCTGTACAACTTCTCGAGGTCAGGCCCCGGAAATCCGCTGGGTGCCTGTCACGGTTCGGAGTTGCCTTACGTCTTCGGCAACTTTGACAAGTCCCTCGGATACGACGATGCGGACTTCAGACTTTCAAGCGCGATGATGAATTACTGGACATCTTTTGCCCGCACAGGTAACCCCAACAGTGATGGCCTCCCGGAATGGCCTGTTTATTCAAAGGAAAAAGATGAGCTCCTCCAGTTCTCCGAAAGAATAAAGGTCGAGAAGGGACTCTGCGGTAAAGCTTGTGATCTTGCGGAAGAAATCAGAGTCAAGCCGCTGCGCAAAATATAGAACCCCGGAGTTACGCACAACGGTTTGTTGAGTCCGGCGCTGTTTAATGAAGAACGCTTCTTGTTCCCAATTATCTTAGTTCAGCCAAACCTCAACACGACCCGACACAAGAGCCGTGCTGCAAGACACTCCGGGACATAGATGTAATAAATATAAAAGATGATCCAGGGGAAATACAATTATTTGGGTTGGGGGGGTTTGCAGTTATGTGGCTTATACGGGCGTCTGGCCGACAGTCTGTAAAACGGCCGCCGGGCCAGTCCGCTCGCATAATCTGTCCACTAACGTCGGAAGGACGACCTCTGGGGTCTTTCCTCCCTGGGCCTGGCCTCGTTCACGTTCACGTTGCGACCGTCGATATCTTTGCCGTTAAGCCCTTCAATCGCCGCCTTTGCTTCATCGACGTTGTCCATTTCGACAAAACCGAAGCCTTTCGACCTGCCGGTATTGCGATCGGTGATAACATCGGCTGAATCAACTGTTCCGAACTGACCGAAAGCCGCCATTAGATCCTCAGATGTCGTTGAGTAACTGAGGTTTCCCGCGTATATCTTCATATGTATTACACCTCCTTTCCGTATAAAAAAACTCCCGAGGCTCAAAATCCTCGGGAATCAAACTTCGTTTCTTGAGAACTTTCACTCCTCGATATAATAGCACGTTCAGGACTATTTAGCACCCCGCAGTCAACAGGCGTTACAAATAATGACTCCGTAGGTGGATCTTTTATTTTTCAGTTTCGTATCCTCATCGCCGAATGACGCCGGGTTTTTCTTTCCTGGACTAAGTTGCGACTGCAATAAAACTTCATAATTCCCGGTGCGGCAGGAATAAAATTAATCAACTCCGTTAAAGTTATAAGCGGTACTGTTAAATGCGAAAACATGGGAAGTGTTGATTTGGATAATAATAAAAGCGCAATGTTCGACGATTATATCGATATGGTCAGGAAAGATCCCGCCAGCATGGACGGCATTCTTGCGGATAACGAAGATATCAGCGATAAGCTTGAGCCCGTATTGAGAGCTGCACTCTGGTTTGACGGAATCGCGACATATTGTGCCTGGCACCAAATGCGACATTTTGCATCACTTGGTGCCAGGCACCAACCGGGTGGGCAACAACCGAATGACGTCTGTTTTTCAAACTTCTGAAGTCCAACAGGTGCCGGGCCGCGCATTTTTGCGAAGCGAAAATCGCACACACTGGGACACCTGAAGACTATTCTGCATACACCTGAAAAAGGTGCTTATCGAGCCACTCCTGCTCTTTCTCCAGCTTGCTGCGCTGGTGTGCAAGGCCTTCCAGAACATGTCCCTCTCCGGGGAAGATATAAAGCTCGGTCGGCACATCGCTGTGCTTCTGTATCCCCCGGAACGTTATCCAGGTCATACCGGGAGCAACATTGATATCTTCACTGCCCTGAAACATTATCACCGGTGTCTCGACGTTCGCCGCGTCATAGAAGGGAGCCAGAGACGGGTCTTTATAAAGCGCAGGGTTCTCGACCGGGTCGGCCCCTATCAGCTCCGGCACCAGGATGTCCCCGAACATCGACTGGCCCCACAGTGATACCCATTCCGCTCCACCAGCGCCGCAGGAAGCGGCCTTGAACCGCTGGTCTGTCGCGATAAGGGCGTTAGAGATCATTGAGCCGCAGGACCATCCGACCGTACCCATCTTTTCCTCGTCAACCAGCCCCAGTTCAATAAGCCAGTCGACCCCTTTCTCAATATCTTCAGTTACAACACTGTAGAGGCCGCCATCCAGAACCGGTTCGGCGAAGTCAATACTGTTCTCGCCGTACCCGGTGCTGCCGTGGTAGTTGGGCGCGAGAACGAAAGCACCTTTCTGCGAAAGTATGTGGTATGGATCGATCCACTGGTAGGTCTGCCACCTGTCTTTATCGCATTCGAACGGCCCGCCGTGAATCACCAGTACCAGTGGATACTTATTGCCCGGTTCATACCCTGAAGGGTAGAACAGAAGCCCTTCAATCGAAGCTCCAAGCGAGCCTTCCCACTGTATGGTCTCGCACCTTGCAAAGCTCCTCCGGTCAAACTCGGGATTGAGCGCGGTGACCACCTCGGGGCTTTCGATCTTGTTCCCGTTCAAGCCCGCCTTGTAGAGCTGTGGAGGTTTGCTGGCGTTGGAGTGGTCATAACAGATCGTCTTGCCGTCATCGGACACGTCCATGAGGAACATGTTTCCCTGGTGCTCGCCTTCCACAATCTCTTTCTTCCAGCCACTGCCGGTTTTCGTAAACTTCGCCACCTCCGGATTACAGCCATCGGCCATGAAGGCCAGGAAGCCGTCCTCCACCGGCTGAACCGGGTCGTTGGGAAGGCCGAAGGGGAACATCAGTTCAAGCCCCCTTTCCCAGTCAACGTCGATCAACTCTTCCCCGCCGGTGCCGGGATCGTATGTTCTAACCTTCGCGTTGTAGACGTAAAGGCTTCTGTCACTCACCCGCATGTCCACCGCGTACAGAGTCTTTGAGTCACGTGACCACGCAGTGCCGCCGTTTCTCACTATCTCCTTTAAAATCCGAACCTCTTTCCCCGTCTTGAGATCGAGGATGTGGTTAGTGAACGGTATCTCCCCGGAGTAAGTCTGAACGACGTCGCCCATCGTGCTCTTTGTCCTGATGAAAAATATATAGTTTCCGTCCGGTGATACGTTGATCTGGATGATCCGGTCGTCATTATCGGTTATCTGCCTGAGCTCTCCGCTCGATAACTGCATCTCAAAAAGCCTGGTGGGATTCTGTGCATAATCACTAACCTGTATGGTGTCGTCATCGGGATTTTTCCCTTCCGTATCGCCGCTCTCAACTTCGGATGTGAACAGGATGGTATCCGCATCTTTCCAGTCGAAGCCTTCGACACCCGACTCCAGGCCTGTCGCCGGCACGAGGCTCTCGTCCTCCGGCCGCCACAGCCACACCTGGGCGGTATCCCCGTCTCCCGAACCGTCCGGCATAAGCGCATTGGTCTCGAAACCAAGCGCGGCTCCATCGGGAGACCAGTTGACCCCTTCTACGATCGACTGCTCGAACCCGGTAAGCTGTGCGGTAGAGCCGTCTTCCAGGCTGGTTAGAAAGACATTTTCGGCGCGGATATCCATCCCGGGATGGGCGAACTCCTTTATCCAGGCAACGCTCTTTCCGTCCGGTGAAATCGCCATATTTGTTGCATACTCACCGTATAAAACGTCGTCGTATGTCATCTTTCCGTCTTCGGCAATCTTCTCTACGGGATCCATTGAGGGTTCTTCTAACCCGACAGTTTCCTCGCCATCGCATCCACAAAGGCCGAAGGTTGTTACAGCAATTGACAACATCAGTAAAAGGCACAGGCAAAAACAAATCACCCTATTCAATCTCATAATAAACCCCTGTCTTTCGATGCGGTTACACGGTTATTCCTTTCCTCAATGATTTGTCGGATACCTCTTTTCAACCTAATACGTTTGACAGGTGTCAGTTCAAGAGTCTTTTTCGGGTGCCGCGTCTTTCTTAATACCAAGCTATAAGAAAAGACCTGGGATACCTGTATTATGTTCTTCCGGTAATAAGAAAGTGTGTCGGAGACGGTGGTTGATGAACATCGATGCCGGTAAAACCGGCTTCTTTCATCCAGGCCGTAATCTCGCTTCCATGGTAGCAGCACGCTGAAGAAGACAGCCGGAAAAAGAGCGCGAAACCGTCGCTGAAAAGATCGGGCTTCGAGCCGGGTTCGGGATATCTGATGTCCCAGACGGCGGCGGTTCCGCCGGGCTTGAGCGCGGCGCTTATACGCGCCAGCAGTTTCCTGTTTTCCTCTAGAGAAAGATGGTGAGCAACGTTACCCAGAAATACTACATCATACAAGCGGCTACCCAGGTCATCCGAAAGAATATCGCCTGTCCTGAAGGAAACCACATCATCGATACCTTCCGAGCGTGCCGATTTTTCAGCTGCGCTTACAACCTCGGGAATGTCCATAACGGTCGACGTCATCGAAGGGTGTTTCCGGCAGATCATACCACCGTATAGCCCGTGGGAACCGCCAAGGTCAAGCAAGCTATCGGCGCCTTCAGGGACCGGTACGGATTCAGCCACCCAGGGTGCAATCGGCCTCGCCGTATCCAGCATGGCCCTCTGCTGGAGTTCGAAGTCCGCTTCGCTTCTGAAAAGTACATCTGAGTCCACCCCTTCCCCTGTTCGAAGCACCTCCTCCATATCGCTTAATATCTCCCACTGCATCCGGTTGAATCGCACCCATGAAGAGAGGTCCGCCGGGCTACCTGTCAGAAGCGCGTTTCGGGACAGTGCCGTAAGGCTGTACTCCTCCCCAATCAGCGCAAGGTATCCGGCGCTTGCCAACACTCTGGCCAGCAGTTCCAGGACACCTTCATTGAGCGAGAGCGTGCCGGCAAGTTCACCTGATTTGCAGGCTTTCCTGCCAAGAGCTTCGAACAAACCAACCTCGGCGGCGGTTATAATTGCTCTAGCCTGAAGTGCCGGAAGAAAAGGGTCGAGAAGCGCCCTGGCGCCGGGATTGGATCCCAATGCCGCTTCTTCCATCGGACTGTCGGGTAAATACTCGTATCTCATGTTAACCTCCTTGATTTGACACACTGAATAAACTGTTGAATAGCGATATGGCGGAATTTTGGAGCGGGCATAACTGGTTCAAGGGTTGTAACCTGGGGATTTACGGCCGGAACCGACCAATATCAATTATATTCCGACAGGTGTTATTATTCAACAGAGAAGGGAGCAGTGCAGTGACCGCCAATATCTACTACTTTTCAGGCACCGGCAATTCACTCTATTTAGCAAGAAAAACCGCCGAACGAATCAAAGGCCGGTTGATTCCGATTGCCTCTACTACAGACAGACGGGAAGTCGTGGATGATGCCGACATAATCGGCATCGTTTTTCCGGTCTATTACTGTGACCTTCCTAATATCGTGAGAAGATTTGCAGCCGGGCTCACGAACGTCGAATCCAAGTACATATTCGCGGTTCCCACCTACGGTGGCGGTAAAGGATCGTCGATAAAAAGCCTTGAGTCTCAAATTAGACAGGCAAGAGGGCAAATATCTGCAGTCTATGGAATCCACATGCCTCAAAACGCTTTCCTTAAACGCACAGAAAATTACATGAAATTGTACGCAAAGGCAGATGCTATGGTGGACCGCATGTGTGAGAACACCGCAGACGGAAAGAAAGGGAATTTCTACACGAATATCAGCGTCGATGTTTTACAGCGCCCGCTTACACCAATCTTGAACAAGTTCTATATCAGGGGTCTGAAAAAAATCGCCGGATGCTCGGATCGGAAATCAAGGGAAGAGTTGATTCCGCTGCTAGACAACAGTTTTAAGCCAAACGGCAGATGCAACGGCTGCGGTATCTGCGCCAAGGTCTGTCCGGTAAATAACATCAGGATTGTTGACGGCCTGCCGGAGTGGCAAAACCGGTGCGAGAACTGCATTGCCTGCTATAACTACTGTCCTCAAAAAGCCATCGAAAACAGAATTGTCCAGAAAGACTACTTCTACTCACATCCGGATGTCGGCCTTAAGGAAATAATGAGCCAGAAAGCATAGTCCGGGGTTGATACGAAAACGATAAATTTAGGCTAAATGTAGCGCGTCATTTCCATTTTTATACAAAACAAGCCTTAGCCCTTGACTTATATTTTTTATTAAGGGAATATCCACAACGATAGTACGTTCAGTCCGGTAACGAGACTCTGGAAGATTGAAATGCCTGCTATTGAGATAAAAAACCTTAAAAAAAGCTACGGTGAAATAAAAGCGGTCGACGGGATCGATCTGCTGGTCGAAGAAAACGAGGTGTTCGGCATCCTAGGCCCGAACGGCGCCGGAAAAACGACCACCCTGGAAATGATTGAAACCCTTCGCAGGCCCGACTCCGGGAATATCTCCGTTCTCGGGCTGAACCCGGTAAAAAAGCCCTCTGAGGTCAAAGAGATACTTGGAGTACAGCTGCAGACCACCGTATTTTTTGACGATCTTTCGGTCAAGGAGACGGTCAATCTATTCAGATCCTTCTATAAGAAGTCGCTTGAGACCCAAGGGCTGTTGGAACTCGTCGATCTTCGGGACAAGTCTGAGGCTAAAGTCACCGATCTGTCCGGCGGCCAGCACAAACGGCTTTCGATTGCACTGGCGGTGGTAAACGATCCCGAGATAATCTTTCTTGACGAGCCGACAACCGGCCTGGATCCCCAGGCCCGGCGGATGATCTGGGAGATCATAAGCAGGTTCCGCGATCAGGGAAAGACGGTGGTGGTAACAACCCACTATATTGAGGAAGCGGAGTACCTATGCGACCGTGTGGCGGTAATGGACCTGGGAAAAATCATCGTAACCGGCTCTCCGGAAGAGTTGATCGACAGGTACGCTCCCGAAAACATCATCACCTTCAAGCTGGAACACGATCTGGATATCGATCTGATAAGTTCCCTGGCGGGAGTAACGGAGGCTCGGGTTCATAACTCCGCTTACACGGTGTACACAAGCTCACCTGAAAAAACCATGCTTTCGATATTACAGACCGCCGAGAACCGTCACCTGGCCGTCTTTGAAATCAACCTGAAGAAGGCGACGCTTGAAGACGTCTTTTTGAAAATAACCGGGAAGAGCATACGGCAATGAGAAGTTTCAAGACATTATTTATCGCCAACATGAAAATGATCCTGCGGGATAAACAGGCCATCTTCTGGATGTTCCTCTTCCCGGTAATTCTCATGCTCATTCTCGGGTCAGTTTTCGGAAGCTCCGGCGAAGCACACCTGGATATAGGGGTTGTGGACCTCGACGGATCACCGGTCACCGAAAAGATAGTGGAAGCCCTCGGTGAGATCGAAGCGTTCGCTGTTCACGAGGGAGAGGAACAGGAAATACTGGAGAAGCTCTCCGATGGTGAGCTTAGCACCGTTCTTGTGCTTCAGAAAGGTTTTTTCGAATCTCTTGAAGTGGGGAAGCCCGGTGAAGCAACGATCTACATGGACAAATCCAATATCACTACATCCCAGGTGGCCGCAAGCACACTGACACAGATCATGGATGAGTTCGCTGGGCAGTTCGTAAACGCGCCTGAAATGATAAATATCTCCCAGGAAGCAGTTCAGACGGACGACTGGAGATACGTCGATTTTATCGTGCCGGGCATCATTGCGATGACCCTGATGATGGCAGGTATGTTCGGATTGAACATGGAAGTGGTCAAATACCGGGAGAAAGGAATCCTTCGCAGGATAAAGGTGTCACCACTGCCTCTCTCGCGTTTCCTGGGAAGCGGCATCTTCGTTTCACTGGTCTTCGCGCTGATCCAGACCATCCTGCTTCTAATAGTCGGGTTTCTGGCTTTCAAGATAAATATCAACGGCAACTATTTCAACATAGCCTTCGTCGTGATCCTGGGAACCATGTCGTTCCTTGCCCTGGGTTTTCTCGTCGCCTCAGTCTCTCATTCACTGAAGACGGCGGAAATGCTCACAAACGCTATTACCATGCCGATGATGTTCCTTGCAGGCGTCTTCTTTCCCCTGCAGATCCTGCCCACCGCCCTGGTGATAATCGCGAAATGCCTTCCCCTCTACTACTTCGGCCACGCCCTCCGCGAGGTAATGGTAGGCGGGGCAAGCCTTATCTCTGTATGGGTTGACCTGGTCGTCCTGGCAGGTATGGGCACCGCATGTTTCCTGGCATCGATCAAGTTCTTCCGCTGGGACTGAGAACTCCGGCTTCGTGTCGCTCAGAGAACCTTATGACTCAAGTTGATACGATATTGCACAATTTCGGTCTGAATCACTTTACTCATCTGAGTATATCTCATCGATTTCATGGGCGAACTGCGCTTCCACTTCGTGCCTTTTGACCTTCAGCGTGGGCGTTATTAAACCGGCTTCCTGGGTCA
This sequence comes from Actinomycetota bacterium, assembly GCA_016927325.1. Lineage (GTDB taxonomy): Bacteria > Actinomycetota > Geothermincolia > Fen-727 > Anoxymicrobiaceae > JAFGMY01. The sequence continues at coordinate 8,563 of JAFGMY010000054.1, forward strand.
TCTCACGGGGAAGGAGCTTGAATTTCTTTATCCTCTCATACCCGGCAAAATCCGTTAATGCCTGATCGATTATTTTCTCATAGAGCGCCAAGACTTCCCGGCGGCATAACAGGCCGGACCTATCCCCGGTCGGCAAGCCTCTTTCTTTCGCCCAGTTCTCCAGTTCGGCGAAATTGGGAACGATAAGCGCGCCGATAAATTTCCTCTTGTCGCCGACAACGCAGACCTGTTCGATCAGTGACTCCAGCTTGAGTGCATTCTCAATATTCTGGGGGGCGACGTTCTTGCCTCCCGAAGTGATGATAAGGTCTCTCTTTCGGTCGTTTATAAAGAGGAAACCATCCTCATCCAGATAGCCTATATCACCCGTATGGAACCAGCCATCCGAGTCCCACACCGCCGCTGTCGCCCCGGGGTCGTTGAGATACCCCTTCATTATGTAGGGAGCCTTTGCCAGAATCTCCCCATCCCCGGCAATCTTTATCTCACATTTTTCATAGGGTACGCCTACAGACCCGAACTTGACTTGGCCGTACTTACAGCCGGTAAGACCGCCCGATGTCTCGGTCAAACCGTAAGTGTCAAAGATCATAATTCCGGCAGCGGCAAAGAACTCACCAATCTCCCTGGCGAGCGGTGCTCCGGCCGATACAAAAAACTTGAACCTGCCGCCAAGCCTGTCGTAAATTTTAGAAAACACCAGCTTGTCAGCAATCTTATACTTTAAATTGAGAAAGGCCGGCACCGGCTTTTCCTCCAGCTTATACGTACTCGCTTTCCTGCCTACTTTTATAGACCAGTTGAATATTGCCCTCCTGATCCTGGACTCGCTTTCCATGTTTGTCATGATGCCCGCATATATTTTCTCGAATAGACGGGGAACCGATGCCATAAAACAGGGCTTGATATCGTTGATATCATCAGCCAGCTTCTCTATAGACCTGGCCTGGTTGAACGGCACCGCCTTGTAGATCGATTGATAGAACATAAGTCTTTCATATGCGTGGCTGAGGGGGAGGAAAGAAAGGTAATCGTCGTTAATGTCCACATCTCCCATCCTGGATACAATCTCAACCATGCACAAAATACTGAAGTTTGTAAGCATTACGCCCTTTGGCTCGCCGGTGGTTCCAGATGTATAAATGACGGTCAGGAGGTCTTGCTCGTCGATACTTTGAAATCTCCTGTCATACTCGTCTCTGTCACCATATTCCTGTCCTTTCTTCATTAATTCATCGAAAGTCAGAACATCGGGATGATCGGAAATGGTATTGTCGATGGTAATTATTTTTACAAGATCCGGCAGTCTATCCTTAATCTGAAGAACTCTGTCCAGTTGATCACTTGTACCTGCGAAAACGATTCTGGAACCGGAGTTTTTCAATATGTGCTCCGCCTGTTGGGCTGTAAGGGTTTCATAGAGTGGAACATCCGTAATCCTGGCACACTGGCAACCGATGTTAATCAACAGCCATTCGACATTGTTGCCGGAAAAAACAGCGATGCGTTCCTGGGGTTTGATGCCGAGCGCAATCATGCCAAGGCTAACCTTTGTTGCCTTCTCGTCAAATTCAATCCAGTTTAATTCATTCCATTTTCCACCACGATGATAACGGACCTGCGTCTTTGTTCCGTACTCTTTTACCCGTGATTTGAATACATCGGCTAAAGACCTGTAACCCATTACAGCCGTCTCCTTGTACCACTTTCATGACCGGGTATTGAAAAACCAAACTGTAAACCCGGAATTACTGGTTCCCGCCTCGGTGGTAAGAATCTTATCACGAAAGAAGGGTTGAACCAATTTCACTCCAGCAGATATGCCGATTCGGCTGATTGACGCAAGGTTGTTCCTCATTGTATCCTTTTCAGACAACGGAATCCCATGGCATATATTCGATGTCTGACTATCCATTTACCCGGTTCCTGTTCACGGCACAATCGTTATCTGCATTAGAGGCTCATAGAAGCCCATCTCGGGAATCCCGGGAGTTTCATACGCCCATGGTTGACCGAATGATACGAGTGCGAAAGGTTGTGGCTTTGTGCCGGATGTAGAGAAGCTTGAGATACGGTCGGAGGGTAGTTTTGTAAGATGAGGACAAGAATAGAAAGCATAGGCCTATACCTGCCTGAACGAGAGGTTACCACCAGTGAGTTGATATCCGGAATGAAAACTAAACCTGCGTTTAACCTGGAAAGAATTACAGGGATAAAGGCGCGCAGGTTCAGGTCCGAAGATGAATCAACGTTTACAATGGCAATCAATGCAGCGGAAAACTGTCTTTCTCATTCCAGGTATGAGCCGGAAGATATCGATCTTGTAATCAGCGCATCCATCAGCCGGCTCAAGGAAGGGACGACAGCCTTATACGAACCTCCTTTAAGCCTTCTATACAAGAAACGTCTCGGAGCTTTCCAGGCCGAGAACTTTGATATCAATAATGCCTGCGCAGGTATGACCAACGGTATTCGTATCCTGGACGCCATGATCAAAGCCGGACAGGTCAAAACGGGAATGGTCGTAAGCGGAGAATGCATTTCGCCTATAGCGGAAACAGCCGTGAAAGAGATCTCGGATCCGATCGACGATCAGTTTTCCGCGCTTACGGTGGGAGATTCCGGGGCAGCATTTATCATGGACGGCGGTGGTTCCGCCGAGGAAGGCATCGATTTCGTGGAAACTACAACAGTTTCAAAGTACTCCCATTTGTGCATCGGGCAGCCAAGCGACAAGAATGCCGGTTACGCAATGTACACCAAGACCAAGGAAATGCTTTCACCGGAAACACTTAGCGTGATACCTAGGTTCATAGAAGAGGTATTTGAAAAGCATGGGAAACCCTTTGAAGCTTCTGCGTATGATTACATAATCACGCACCAGGTTTCAGTACGGAGGTGCAAAGCTTATATGAATGCCATTAAAGAATACTTTAATGCCGACCCCCCGGAGAACCTCCTGGTGGTGGACGACCTTGGCAACACTGCTTCAACATCAATTTTTGTATCGCTTTACACCCATCTCGAGAACAAGCGGCTTAAGAAGGGCAACCGGCTACTCCTTATTTCCACCGCTTCGGGAATAAATTACGGGCTTGTATCCATGACCCTGGGCGACCTGGAGGTTTAAAATGGGTGTAGTTATCAAAGCAACAGGCACCAGCACGGACGCATCCCTTCACGACTCCATCGAGCACGCCGTACGCGCGGGATCGGCCTGTATAAAAGCCGCAGGGATCGACAGAAACGATATTGACCTCACGCTGAATATAGGCATTTATCGCAACAACAACTTCTGCGAACCGGCAAGTGCGCCGTTGGTACAAAGCGGCCTGGATATTAACTACAGTTATCTTAAGGGAAGGAAAAGCTTTTCCCTGGATATCATCAACGGGGCGTGCGGTTTTCTCAATGCCGTGCAGGTTGGCGAGGCCTTCCTGAAAACAACGGATATCAAATCCGTCCTTGTCGTATCCAGTGATGTTCATCCGTCCGGGAAAGAGGTAGCGGGGTTTCCGTTTCGCAACATCGGAGCAGCCGCCCTTCTTGAATGGTCCGACGATCCTCGGCGCGGATTTCAGGAAATACTTTTCCGCACCTCACCCGATTCTTCGGAGGAGTTCGAATCGATTATCGATCTATCCGCTCCAGGTGCCCGCGGACATGTTCATATCAGACAAATGAAAGAATACCACAACCATCTGGTCGATTTTACCGCCGGGACGCTGACCTTTTTTTATACGGAATACGGGGAAAAACATAACCTTCAGTCAAATGAGACAATCTTCCTTACTTCGCAGCCTGTCAAGGATTTCGGCTCAATGGTTCTTGAGACTGCGGGTGTAAATGCAAAGTCTGTGGAATGTCTTTATGATAAGTACGGCGATACCAATTCATCTGCTTTGACTATCGCATATCACGAATCGGTTGAGTCAGGCGACATTAAGACGGGCGACCGCGTGGTCTTTATCGGTGCCGGCGCGGGTTTGACATCAGCCGTGGGACTATACCTTGAATGAAGGAAGGCTCGGCCATGAATGAAAAAACGAGGGCACATTTATTGATGTCCGGAGCGGTCATTCTGTTTTTCGCGAACATTATCGTTTCGCGTATCTTTCTATTCAAAAACAATACACGTACCCTGTACCTCAATGTCGCTTTCTGGCTGCTGCTCCACGCGCCACAGATACCATCGGCTTTGAAAAGATGCAGGCCCCTGGGAATCCCTGACAGCCACATTGCGTTGAAGACAGCTATATTCGGAGCAACGTGGTGGAGGTACGCGGCCAAGGGAGTAGTCCGCTGATGAAGGTTCTTATAACCGGGGCATCCGGCTTCCTGGGAGGATATATCGCTGAGGGCTGCAGCCAACAGAACGATGAAATCCGCGTCCTCGTCAGGAAAACAAGCGATATCTCACACCTCGAGACAATCTCCGGCATTGAGTACCATTATGGAGACCTTGGCGAAAAAGACGCCATCATAAAAGCCTGCGAGGGTATTGATGCGGTATACCATTCCGCCGCAAAAGCAACCAGTTCGGGAACCTACAAACAGCATTATGAAGCAAACTATCTGGGCACCATTAATGTCCTGGACGCATGCCTGGCGACAAGTGTAAAGCGCTTGGTGAATATCTCAAGCCCGAGCACCATCTTCGATTTCAAGGACCATCTTAATGTCGACGAGTCCTATCCTTATCCCGCAGGTTACGCCAGTCATTACTCCAAAACTAAAGCGATGGCCGAGCAGGAAGTCATAAGGGCTAATGGAAAGGGCGGGCTTACAACAACCTCCCTAAGACCGCATGCGATCTGGGGTCCGCGCGACAAGACCGGTTTTGTCCCCAAGTTTGCATCCAGGATAGTCGACGGGAAATTCCGATCGATCGGCCGCGGGCGGGAGGTCCTTGTCGATATGTGTTACGTAAAGAACGCCGTACACGCCTGCCTCCTCGCCGGCCGATCCGAAAAAGCGGGCGGGCGGATTTATTTTATAACCGATGGAGAACCTGTAGATATTTGGCCTTTCATCGACCATTTATGTGAAGAATTCGGGCTGCCCGGGCCATCCGGGAACATCTCACCGGCGGCCGCCATGCGGTTGGCCGGACTTGTTGAATTCATCTGGAAGCTGCCGTGGCTTGCAAAGGACCGTGAGGTTCCACTGTCCCGCTATAAGGTCGGGCTTCTTACATTATCTGGCACATACAACATCGACGCCGCGAGGCGGGATCTGGGATACGAGCCGGTGGTGAGTGTCGAGGAAGGTCTCGCGCAGTTAAGAAACTGGGTTGACGAGATCGGCGGGATCGAGAGCTTTATAAAATACGTCAGGCGGTGAGAGTATTTGATCCGAAATATGTTTAATGTCGCCACTCAAATACGGGAGAATGCCATCAAGTCCCCAGAGAAAGAAGCGGTTATATGGGACATGGGCGGCGCAAACTATAAGCACATGACCTATCGTGAGTTTGAAGCGGAAACAGACGCCTACGCGTACGGCCTGGCCGAAGCCGGCATAGGCAAAGGCGTAAAGACTATCCTTCTAATTAAGCCTGATATCAGAATGTTTCTAATCCTTACTGCATTAATGAAAACCGGGGCCGTGCCTATTCTGATCGACGCGGGCATGGGAGTCGGTAACATGATGAGACGCCTGGCTTCCATCGAGGCTGATGCTTTCATAGGGATATCTATAGCACAAGCGCTCAGGAGCTTAAAAAGAAAACAGTTCACTTCAATAAAAACCCGTGTAACCGTGGGCCGCAAGATCTTCGGAGGCGGTTATTCGATGAGCGACATACACCGGCCCCACGCTGAACCTTTCCCGATTGACAACCCCGGCCCCGATGAACTGGCCACAATATTTTTCACTACCGGAAGTACCGGCCCGGCAAAGGGTGTAGAGATCACATCGGGGATGTGGACCGCCCAGATGGAACAGATGAGAAAGTTTATAGAACCCGGAGAAGAAATTATCGACCTTGCCACTTTTCCGATTTTCGTCTTCAACGATATCGTGCTGGGTAACACGGCAGTCTTGCCCGAGATGGATCCGACCAAACCGGCCAAAGTCGATCCCGAAAGGATAATTAAAACCATAGAGGACCAGAAGATAACGAATATCTTCGGCTCACCGGCCCTTCTTGACCGCGTGGGCAGATATGCACAACCCAGGGGAATCCTTTTCCCGAATATCACGAGAGTGGTAACAGGTGGTGCCCCTGTTTCGATATCCATAATGAAAACGTTCTCCCAACTGCTGGTCGACGCTGAGGTACTATCCATATACGGCGCAACGGAGTGCCTGCCCATATGCCACATCGGAAGCAATGAAGTGCTCTCGGAGACCAATATGCCCGAACACTTGACCAGAGGAACTTGCATGGGGCTGCCGGTACCCGGGGTTGAACTGAAAATAATCAAGATCTCCGATGAACCTGTCGAGGAATATTCCGACGAACTGCTCGCCGGGGACGGCCGGGTGGGTGAAATCATGATCAGGGGCGACCACGTGAGCACGAGGTATCATAAACGTCCTGACGCCGACTGCGACCACAAGGTTCGCGAAGGTACCAAAATCTGGCACCGCATGGGGGATCTCGGCTGGATTGACGACCAGGGTAGAGTCTGGTTTTGCGGCAGAAAGACACACCGCGTGGAAACAGGAGAAAACACGCTTTTCACCGTCCCCTGTGAAAACGTGTTCAACTCCGATCCAAGGGTGAAAAGAAGCGCATTAGTGGGGATAAACAAGGGTAATGGAGTTGAACCGGTAATCTGCATTGAACCGGAATCCGGTGCACAAACAAACGAGCTGTTAGCCGAAGAACTGCTGGAACTGGCCGGGACATGCGAGATCACCGCACCTGTCAGACAAGTAGAGTTTTTCGATGCCTTCCCAGTAGACATAAGGCACAACGCAAAGATATTCAGGGAACAGCTGGCGGAAGAATGCAGTAAGCGAAAGCGGCTCGTTAAAACACTTTAGAAGAAGCGGATGAAGGGCACTCCTACTCAACGGTGACGCTTTTTGGAAGCTTTTCTGTCAGAATCCGCGCGGCTTCTTCAACTATGTCCCATAGGACTTCTTCGGCCGGCCTGATTTCGTGAATTAAACCGGATACCTGACCGGCAAAACCACCCACGTACTCGCGCATTTCCGCCTGGTAGAACGCTTTCAGCAGCTCTGAGGAGATAAATCTCTGTAATGGGAACGGCAGCGGCTCCAGACCGGATTCGTTCCAGGCCTCAATATATTTGCTGTGGATCGAACGGAGAGTCTTTCCTGTAAATAAAGTTGTAACGCATGTATCCTCTTCACCCGCATCCACAATATTCTGTTTGATAGCATCGGATACGCCCGCCTCGACGGTCGCCAGAAAACGTGTTCCTACCCATACGCCGACACAACCCATTGCAAGCGCAGCCGCCAGACCACGTCCGTCGCCAATTCCTCCGGCCGCAAGAACGGGGACGGGGTACGCAGCATCTATGCAGGATGGAGTAAGCACCATGGTTCCTATTCTCCCGGTATGGCCTCCCGCCTCATGTCCCTGCGCAACCAGAAAGTCTATTCCGGACTCCGCCATGCGCCTTGCATTCTTCGAATTCCCCGTTAAGGCAAGCACCTTTGTTCCCACAGCATGGGCATCCTCCACCATGAAACCCGGGTTGCCCAAACCGCAGCAGAATAGAGGAACCTTTTCATCCAGACATACTTCTATGGATTTATCGGGCAGCATTGTGGTTAAATCAGGCTTGATGATTACTTCCACCTCAGGCAGGTTCAACTCTTCCCGCATCTTATTGATAAAATCAAGGTGAGGCTGAGGGATGGTATTGAGAATCTTACTGAGTGGAAACTCACCCTCGTCGGGATCGCCGTATGGCATAAAAGTCTTTGGAAGAAGCATATCCACCCCGAAAGGCTTATCAGTTCGTTGCTTGATCTCGCGTATCTTGTCACGTAACTCATCGACAGTGTAACCGGCGGCTCCCAGAACTCCGCAACCGCCCGCTTCTGAAACGGCAACAACCAGATCGACCGGCGCTCCGGTCTCCTCTCCAAACAGGGTCGGCCCCATTCCCGCTGAAAGAATCGGGTACTCGATACCCAGAATATCGCAGAGATCAGTCCTTAATACCCTACGGCTCATGTTGCATTCACTTCCAATCGTTTTGGAATCTTCAGCATATGCGTGAGAAATATGCCCGGTCATAATTATCCAACAATATTACCGGCAGGTCAGGGCCGATGTAAAACCATAAGAGAGATATCAGTCCTGCTTCTTGCTGCAATCCCTGACTCATGATTAATAATCGCAGTTGCATAAC
>JAFGMY010000055.1 GCA_016927325.1 Actinomycetota bacterium
AGAAAGCCCTCCGACAAGACTCTCGGCCGCCTCTTTTACCTTTTCATAAAGGTCTTTATCCATGGGATTCTCCCATTTTTGACGCCCCAGTAAAGAAAAAGTGGGCATTTGCCCACTCACTTTTAGAGCGCATTTTTAAATCAACTAAGTCTATCATACAGCCGTTCGAATATGCAATAACGTCCGGCACACCAGCCCCGGTAACGGCAGACGCCGTTAAAGAAGCCAGACCAGCAACAGTGTCGTTACCACGAAAAAGCAGCCCAATACTATCGTAATCCGGTCAAGATTCTTTTCGACAACGTAAGATCCCGAGAACATCGAACCTCCGCCACCTCCCAACATGCTTGAAAGGCCTCCCCCTTTACCGGAATGAAGAAGCACGGTTACAATCAGCCCGAGCGATACAATTACGTGTATTATCAGCAATATTATTTTTACGATACCCATTTTATTACCTCTGCGGCTATTTTAAGGTTATGAACGCCTGCGTGCAAATTACTCAAGCAGCGACTCCCCTGTCATTTCTCCCGGTTTGTCGATGTTCATCACTTCCAGAATGGACGGTGCTATGTCGGCAAGCTTTCCACCGGACCTTATGCGCCTGTTCTCCGGAAGGACGCTTATGAAAGGGACAGGCCCGGTTGAATGGGCGGTGCAAACGCCGCCGTCACAATCGATCATCTTCTCGGCGTTTCCATGGTCGGCGGTTATAAAAGCGGCTCCCCCAGCCTCAACCAGAGCCTCCATAACAGCACCGATAGAACTGTCAACCGCTTCGACAGCTTTAATCGCGGCTTCAATAAAACCGCTGTGGCCTACCATGTCACAGTTGGCGAAATTCAGGACTATGAAATCGTATTTGCCGCTTCTTATCCTTTCCACCGCCTCCTCCGCCACTTCAAACGCGCTCATTTCCGGCTTCAGATCATAGGTGGCCACATGGGGCGACGGTATCAATAACCTGTCCTCTCCAGCCTTCGGCTCTTCCTCTCCGCCGTTAAAGAAATAAGTTACGTGTGCATACTTTTCCGTCTCGGCCAGGTGAAGCTGTGTTTTTCCGTTTTCAGCCAGAACGTCGGCCAGAACATTCCTGATCTTCTCCGGCGGAAACGCCACCGGCACATGAAAATCGTCGTCGTATTCGGTCATGGTTACAAGGTAAGGCATCGCCGGTTCGGGCCCACGGTCGAATTCGTCGAACTCCCTCTCGATCAGCGGCCTGGTCAACTGTCTGGCTCTGTCGGGCCTGAAATTAAAAAATATTACCGCGTCGTCATCATTCATTGGCACAGGCTCACCGATTACGCTGGGCACCAGGAACTCGTCATCTGTTTCGTCGGCGTATGAACGCCGTACCGCGTCGGATCCCGAGGAAGCACGAAGACCTTTCCCTCGAACCACCGCGTCATAGCCCAACCTCGTCCGGTCCCACCTGTTATCACGGTCCATTGAGTAATATCTTCCGCTTATCGTTCTTATGGAACCGAGGCCTCCGCCGGTCTTCTCGTCCAGCATTGCAACATACTCCAGCGCACTCCTCGGAGGCACATCCCTGCCATCCAGAAACGCATGAGTCACGGCGGTTTTAACACCACTGTCCCCAGCCATGTCGATAAGGGCAAACAAGTGCTCGATGTGGCTGTGGACACCTCCATCAGACAGAAGGCCCATGAAGTGAAGAGTGCTTCCTCTTTTCAGGACGTGTTCGACCGCACTGAGGATTATCTGGTTATCGAAGAATTCGCCGGTGGTTATCGAGAAGTTTATCCTCTCGAGATCCTGCATTACCACCCTGCCGGCCCCGATATTAAGATGGCCGACCTCGGAGTTTCCCATCTGACCCGGGGGAAGACCCACTGCCCTGCCTGAAGCAGTCAATGTAGTGCCTGGATAGTTCCTGGTCAGGGCATCCATTACCGGGGTGTCGGCCAGCTTGATAGCGTTTCCCTCATAGTCCTCGCCTACGCCCCAACCGTCGAGAATAGCCAGCAGAAACGGCCTTGGAACTCTCAAGAAAACCTCACTATTCCGGCAAAGCTTTCCGGCTTGAGACTCGCTCCTCCAACAAGTGCTCCGTCCACGTTGTCCGTGGAAATGAACTCAGATATGTTCTCGGGTTTCACACTTCCGCCGTATAAAATTCTTATAATCTCCGCGGCATCGGTTCCCAATACATCTCCCACAGTCTTCCTTACAAGCGAGATTGCCTCTTCGGCGTCGGTTACGGTCGCTGCGACCCCGGTCCCTATCGCCCAGATAGGCTCGTAGGCGATAATAATTGAATCCGTTTCACGCTCCTCGAGTTCAAAGAGGCCGCACTTAACCTGAGACGTGACCACATCCTGCATCTCACCGGCTTCTCTCTGCTTCAAGCTTTCACCGACACACATTATTGGGACTATTCCGTGGTCTATAGCCGATTTTACTTTTCTGTTGACACCCTGATCCGACTCACCGAAAAACTGTCTTCTCTCGGAGTGGCCAATTATTACATGGGTCACATTCAGCTTTAAGAGCATCGACGGGGACACTTCCCCTGTAAACGCGCCGGTCTCCTCCCAGTACATATTCTGAGCGCCGAGACCTATTTCCATGCTTTTCGTCCTAATTGATTCCGAGACTGCCGGTATATCGACAAAAGGCGGACATACAACTACTTCAGCCTGCTCCTGACCTGATACTAAGTCCCATATTCCTTCTACCAGCACTACGCCCTCTTCCGGCGTCATATTCATTTTCCAATTCCCAGCGATGACCGGTTTTCGCAACTTCTGACCTCCTGTTTTACTGGTCCATCAATACCTCTACCGCCGGAAGCTTCTTCCCTTCAAGCAATCTCATCGCCGCCCCGCCGCCTGTGGAAAGGAACGACATCCTGCCGGCCAGGCCGAAGTTATGCAGGGCAGCGTCGGAATCTCCTCCGCCCACAATCGATGTGGCATCGGATGAAGCAATGCATCCAGCTACACTCTTTGTTCCATTTTCAAATTTGGGCCACTCGAAAACACCCATAGGCCCGTTCCAGAATATAGTTCTCGCTTCCTTTAATATCTGGCAGTATTTCTCCACAGTCGCCGGCCCGATATCGAGGCCCATCCACCCTTGAGGAATAGACTCTGTGGGTACGATTTTACTGCTGGCGTTCACATCAAACCTGTCCGCCACCACAAAATCGATCGGCACGATCACTCTTACGCTTTTTTTCCTGGCCCGTTTCATAGTCTGGCTGATCTGCTCCACCTGATCCTCCTCGACTATAGATTGCCCGATCTCGAGGCCCATGCTCTTAATGATCGTAAAACACATCCCGCCACCGGTCATGATCGTGTCCGCAACCTCCAGCAGGCTGTCGATAACACCAAGCTTGTCCGACACTTTGTTTCCGCCAAGAACCGCTACAAACGGGTGCTCCGGGCTTTCCAGAAGCCCACCGAGAGTCTCGAGTTCTTTTTCGACAAGCAAACCCATCACGGCGGGCATCTTCTGTGCTACACCTACGGTGGAAGCATGCGCTCTGTGACTTGTTCCGAACGCGTCATTTACATAGATATCAGCCAGGCCCGCGAGCTCACGCGCGAAATCGGGACTATTCTCCTTTTCGCCCGGATAGAACCGTACATTCTCAAGAAGAATGACCGAATCGGGATTCTTCTCGATTGCTTCTCTTGCTCTTGGCCCTATGCTTTCCTTTAAAGTGACCACAGGCTTCCCCAGCAGTTCAGAGAGCCTTTTTCCAACCGGAGTCATCCTAAGGCTTTCCACCAGTTGTCCTTTGGGTCTCCCGAGATGGGAGACAAGGATCGGTTGCGCGCCATGGTCCACCAGATACTCTATGGTCGGCAAAGCGCCCTTTATCCTGGTGTCATCGACAACGTTCCTGTCTTTATCCAGCGGGACATTGAAGTCGACCCTTACCAGGACTTTCCTGCCATCAAGGTCGATATCCCTTATTGACTTCTTTGGAGGATTCATTTTTGCCTCCATGTCTAGGCAACGTACTTGACAAGGTCAACCACGCGGTTCGAGTAACCCCATTCGTTGTCGTACCAGGACACCACCTTAACGAGGTCACCCATTACCATTGTCGCGCCTGCATCGAAAACCGAAGAATATGTGCTGCCTACGACGTCCATGCTGACGATCGGGTCCTCTGTATACTTCAGTATCCCTTTCATGCTTCCCTGGTCAGCCGCCGACTCCACCGCCTTGTTTACTTCCTCAACCGTGACTTCTTTTTTCAGGTTCGCGACCAGATCCACCACCGATCCGTCGAAGGTGGGAACCCGCATCGCCATGCCGTCGAGCTTGCCTTTCATCTCGGGGATAACCAGTCCGGTAGCCCTGGCAGCACCCGTGCTCGTAGGTATGATCGACATCGCGGCCGCTCTCGACCTCCTCAAATCCTTGTGAGGTCCGTCCATGAGCATCTGATCGTTCGTATAGGCATGGATCGTAGTCATATACCCTCTGTCCATACCGAAACTGTCAATCAATACTTTTACGACCGGTACCAGGCAGTTTGTCGTGCATGAGGCGTTAGAGATGATCTTGTCTTTTTCCTTGTCGATCTTGTCATCGTTCACACCCATAACTACCGTAATGTCGGGATCGGTGGCCGGGGCGGAAATGATTACTTTCTTTGCTCCGGCATCCAGGTGCTTCGACGCCGCCTCCCTCTTGGTAAACAAGCCCGTCGACTCAACCGCAATATCCACACCGAGATCCGCCCAGGGAAGCTCGGCCGGGTCTTTTACCGAAACAACCTTTATCTGTTTCCCGTCAATCTTGAGACCATCGCCGGACAGGCCCACCTCGCCCTTGTAGGGGCCGTGCACAGAATCGTATTTGAACAGGTGCTCAAGGATCTTGGCGTCAGCCAGATCGTTGATACACACGACTTCCACATCAGGGTCCCCAAGGGCGACCCTCGCCACAAGCCTTCCAATCCTTCCAAATCCATTGATTCCAATCTTGATTGCCATCAATAACACTCCCTTCAGCAAAGCTGTAAAATTCCAACCTGCAATATTATACAGAACACCAGCCTAATAGTTTATGGTATCAGACCCTTTTACATAATCGTTCTCTCAAAACCTTTAACAATCCATTGACTCTATTTTTTTCATCCTGCCCTGAACAACGGATTTTCCTACCGGCGGCGACAGCAATTTCCCAATTTCGCCGTAGGACGCCTGCGGATTCCGCAAACGGACCTCCGCCAGTTCCGCGAGTTCGGGCTCCAGAATCGAGAGCACCCCTTTCGATTTCAACCTGTTTATGAGTTCCCGCTGCCTGAGTGACGCTTTCGCCAACCTTCCCGCATTAGCTGAATCACAGTTGACCACCCTGTTCACGCGGTTCTTGGTACTGTTGATTACCGACTGGCTTTCCCACTGCAGGCAAATCCCATGCGCACCGATCAGTGCAAGGGTCTCTGTTATATCCTGCCGTTTCTTGAGGTATAAAACCCAGGCTCCCCTTCTGCTCCGGAGTCCCGCCTTGAGCCCTTTTCTAAGCAGCAGTTCCCGGAATTGAACAGCGAGTTCACCGGATGTAAACGTTATTTCGAGATTCGACTGCCCGTAAGGTTCGCTGAGATAACCCCCTCCGAGAAATGCTCCCCTCAGTGCGGCACTTACGCAGCATCCGCTCTTTACGAGCCTTGAAGGTATGGCTTTCATTGGATTCAGGTTAGAGTCCAGTATCCCTGCTTCGTTCAGCATCTGGTAGAAACCGTTTTGGTCTCTTATTTCAACCGTATAAACGCTTTCACGGCGGGGGGAACTTCTTTCAACCCTGCAAAGGTCCATATCAAGATCGAACAGTGTACGGACCAATGTGTAAACCTTCTTAGCGGTATTTGCGCCGGGGCTTTCCGTTATGAACGAATGTCCGCTCGTACCGCTGATCTTATAAACACCGTCCAGATGCATCAACGCGGACAGTTCCGCGATCCTGCAACACTGTTTACTTGCCTGATAATGGGCGAGTTCGTTGCGCACTCTCTCGTCGGCGTTATTCATTTCTTCGCTATGTCCCTGTGCACCACGTTGACGTTATATCCGTTTTCCAGGAACTTGCCGGCAACGTCATCCGATATGACTACTGAACGGTGGTGGCCGCCCGTACAGCCTATCGCTATCGTAAGATAAGGCCTTCTTTCCCTGATAAAAATCGGCAGCATGAAATTTAACAAATCCATGAATTTATGTAGAAACTCTTCGGTTTCTCCGCTGTTCATAACAAACTCGACAACCTTTTCGTCCAACCCGTTCAATCCGTTAAGAGTCTCCTCCCAGTAAGGGTTTGGCAGAAACCTAACATCCACGACCATATCAGTGTCACGGGGAATCCCAAACTTGTAGCCGAAAGACACAACCGTGATTTTGATGGATCCGGCATCTTCCCTGTCCGGCACCAGTTTTTTCAGCTTTCTTTTTAGTTCGTGTATGTTGGTATTGGTGGTATCGACTACAAGGGTGGACCTTTCCCTCAGGGGATCAAGCAGCCTTCTTTCCTCTTTTATCGTATCCGAGACTCTCAAGCCTTCGCTGTCAAGCGGATGTATCCGCCTGGTCTCCGAAAACCTGCTGACCAGCACGTCGTCGGATGCGTCCATGAATATTATGTTGTGCCGTATGCCCTTCAGTTCGAAATCGTCGAGCGCGGAAAAAAGCTCATTGAATGAGGTGCCGCCCCGGATATCAATGCCCAGCGCAATATATTCATATTTCTTTCCCGAAAGATCCACTATGTTCACCAGAAGGGATACAGGAAGGTTGTCAATGGCATAATAGCCGAAATCTTCAATACACTTCAAAGCGGCGGTTTTCCCCGCCCCGGACATTCCGGTGACTATCACAATCTCCAAGTGACACCTCTGTTATCAGATCTCTCAATCCTTGCGTAACCATTTTACCGATGGATGCAGATCCAGGATATAGTTCTTCAATGTTTGATTCATTCTCTCTTTTTGCGGTGTCCCGTCCGCAACGATCCTTTATTGCGTCAGTCAGACGCACGATCGGGCGGCACTTCCCGATTCCAGTGAAAGCAGCCTGCCCTTCCAGAATGGTCCGCTGGAATACCCGCCCATGGTGCCGTCCGAGTGTATTACCCGGTGGCAGGGTATTACTATCGGAACGGGATTCCCGCCCAGCGCGTTTCCAGCCGCCCGCGCGGCACCTTTCACACCCGCCTGCCCGGCTACCCACGCGTAACTCCTGGTCTCACCCCAGGGTATCCTTGAGGTTGCCTTGAGTACGTTCAGGGCGAACCCGTCGATACCTCGTAGTGCGACCATCGGGGTCCAGACCGGCTCCCTTCCTTCAAATACCGATCTTAAAAATTCAACCAGTACCAGCAGATGCCTCTCCTCATTCTCCGACGCGCTCGAAGCATTCTCCAGTCTTACCTGACACACGGCATTTTCATTCAAGGCGCTTCCCGGGCCGTAAAAGCGGCCGGCCTCCCGGGGCAATTTGATAATTTCAATGCCCCCGGCGCTGAACCCTATATCCAAGATATGACCGGCGGCCATTATGCGCGCTTTCCGCATGGTCTCTTCTTCCATTATTTACCGGCCTTTTCGGTGGAACTCAGATAATCATACAGGGTTTCCGCTACGTTTTCAGGCAGCCCAGGAACTTCACGGAGCTCTTCCAGCGTCGCCGTCCTCACTTTTCCGGGAGACCCGAAGTGTCTAATCAGCGCCTTCTTCCGGCCCGGTCCGACTCCATTAATATCATCAAGCCATGAACCCGTTGTGGTCTTGTTCATTATCAACCTGTTGTAGGAAACAGCGCTGTTATGGGCTTCGTCCCTTATCCGCTGAAGCAGAAACAGCCCCTCGGAATTGTATGGGAGAATAATGGACTTACTATTTCCTGGCCGGAACACCTCTTCGCGCTTCTTGGCTATCGCGGCCACTTCAACCCCCTTGATACCCAACACCTTCAACACCTCCATGCCGGCCCCAAGCTGCCCTTTGCCGCCGTCCAGAACTATGAGGTCGGGGAGTTTCGAAAATTTGCCATCTTTTACCTCTTCGGGCCGGCCGGTTTGCTTATTCTCCAGGGAGTACCTCTTGAACCTGCGATACAGTACTTCCTTCATCATCCCGACATCATCAATACCGGCTATATACTTGACCCTGAACTTCCTGTACTCCCTTCTCGCCGGGAATCCGTCCTGAAATACCACCATCGAACCCACCGAAGCGGTACCCCCCATGGTCGATATGTCATAGCACTCGATCCTGATCGGGAACTTTGTGAGCCCGAACGCTTCTTTTAATTCCCTCAGCGCGGTTTCCACTTTATCCTTGTCCCTCGATCTTGCCGTTTTCATCCCCTCGAAAGCGAGGGCGGCGTTTGCCCCGGCAAGCTCCAACTCCTTTTTCTTCAAGCCTCGTACCGGAAGCTTCAACCGCACGGATGCCCCTTTTCTTGAAGCCAGCCACTGGCACAACGCGCTTTCGGAGTGCAGTTCCACCGGAACATAAATTGCTCTCGGAATGAACGCCTCATCGTAGTACCTCTTGATAAATTCAGTAATCAACTGTTCATCGTCGATCCTTGTCTCAAGACGGCTGAAGAAACAGAACGTGCCGACATGAAGCCCGGACCGGTTTCTCGCCACCGAAAAAGCTGCGGCGGTGCCATCGGTTTCCATGCCGACAAGGTCGTAGTCTTCACTTGACGCCGCCTTGGGCATATAGTGGTTTAATACTCCCCTGGCAGCTTCTATCTGGTTTCTGAGTCGCGCCGCCTCCTCAAAATTCAGGTCACCTGCGGCCTCCCTCATTCTTTTCTCAAGCCCTTTCATTAAATCCACATGCCTGCCTTCGAGAAAGTCGCAGAAAGAGTCGACGACCATGCCGTACTCTTCCACGGTGGTTTTTCCCAGGCACGGGCCCATGCATGATTTCATCTCGTAGTAAAGGCAAGGCGTTCTTCCCTTCTCGCCCGGTTCTGCGCCTTTGCACTGCCTGAGAGGAAAAACTTTCTCGAGAAGTCTTATCGTGTTTCTGGCCGAGCGGGCGTTGACATAAGGGCCGTAATACCTGTTCCCTTTTTTACGCTTTCCTCTTACCAGCCTCACCCGGGGGAACTCCTCGGTTCTCGTAATTTCTATGTACGGATAGCTTTTATCATCCCTGAGAATAACGTTGTACCTGGGCATGTACTTTTTTATCAGAGTCGCTTCGAGGATCAGCGCTTCGACTTCACTCCCGCAGACATTCATATCCAAATCCGCGATTTCAGCCCTGAGAGCTCTTCCCTTCCTGTCGATCGACGTTTCACTCCGGAAGTAAGTCCTTACCCTGTCTTTAAGGGACTTTGCCTTGCCCACATAAATAACATTGCCTTCGGAGTCTCTGAAAATATAAACCCCCGGCTCTTCAGGCAGCGTGTCCAGTTTCGCGGCCAACTTCTCCGAGAGCAAAACGATCACCTTTTCCCGTCAGCCCCGGCGCCTTTGCCGGCCGCTTCCTTCAGGTATCTGCCGGTATAAGAGTACCGGGCCGCCGCCACTTTATCGGGAGGGCCGCATACAACTACCTCCCCACCCTTGTCCCCACCTTCGGGCCCCAGGTCGATTATGTAATCGGCGACTTTTATTACATCCATGTTGTGCTCGACTACTATTACGGTATTGCCGTTGTCTACCAGCCTGTTCAGCACCTTTACAAGTTTGCTTATATCATCGAAATGAAGGCCGGTGGTCGGCTCGTCCAGCAGGTAAAGGGTGTTCCCGGTCGCCCTCTTGGAAAGCTCTCTGGCCAGCTTGATCCGCTGGGCTTCCCCGCCCGAAAGTGTCTGGGCCGGCTGCCCGAGGCGGACATAGCCAAGACCCACATCCGCCAGTAACCGGAGGTGGTTCCTGATCTTCGGGATATTTTCGAAAACATCCATCGCCTCTTCAACAGTCATCTCCAGAACCTCGTGTATGTTCTTTCCCCGGTAGCGAATGTCGAGTGTTTCGCGGTTGTATCTTTTTCCTTTACAGATATCGCAGGCTACGTATACGTCCGGAAGAAAATGCATCTCGATCTTCATCATCCCCTCACCCTTGCAGGCGGGGCACCTCCCGCCGCTTACATTGAAGCTGAATCTTCCAGGCTTGTAACCCCTTTCTTTTGCCTGCGGTGTTTGCGCGAACAACTCTCTAATGCCGTCGAACAGCTTCGTATAGGTCGCCGGATTCGATCTTGGCGTTCTGCCGATAGGGGACTGGTCTATATTGACCACCTTATCGATCATATTGTCTCCCTCGAGGCCGTCATGCTTCCCCGGAGGGACCCTCGAGCTTCCGAACTTCCTGCGGAGGCTCCGGTAAAGTATCTCCGTGACCAGAGTGCTCTTTCCTGATCCGCTCACCCCCGTTACGCAAGAGAAAACACCCAGGGGAAAGCTCACGTCAATCGCCTTCAGGTTGTGCTCCCTTGCCCCTCTGATTACCAAGAATCCTCTTTCCGGTTTTCTTCTTTTCTTCGGAACAGGGATCTCAAGCTCGCCGGATAGATATTTCCCCGTAATCGATTCCCTGCTTGCGACAAGATCGTCGACACCTCCCGTCGCTATAATCTTCCCCCCATGTATCCCCGCGCCTGGGCCGATATCGACAATGTAGTCGGCGCTCCTTATTGTTTCCTCGTCGTGCTCCACGACGATTACGGTGTTACCCAGATCGCGCAGCCGGAAGAGCGTCTCTATCAAGCGGCTGTTGTCCCGCCTGTGCAGACCGACACTCGGCTCGTCCAATATGTAGAGAACTCCCACAAGCCCCGATCCGATCTGGGTCGCCAGCCGGATTCTCTGGGTCTCGCCCCCCGCAAGGGTATTCGCGTACCTTGACAGGGTAAGGTAATCAAGACCCACGTCCACCAGAAACTTCGTCCTGGAGGTGATCTCCTTGATCAGCCTGGAGGCGATGATCTTTTGTCGGTCGCTCAACTCTATATCCCTTAAGAACTTGTTCAGATGCTCTATCGTCATATCGCTCATGTCCGCAATCGATATACCGCCTACGAGCACCGACAGGCTTTCCGCTCTCAACCGTGTTCCACCGCACTCCGGACACGGCTTGATACTCATGAATGTACCTATTCGATACCTTGAATACTCGGATTCGGTTTCCCTGAACCTTCTCTCGAGGTTTGTGATGACCCCTTCGTACTTTGTGTAGTAAGTCCTCGTCCGGCCTTTGGCGTCCAGACTCGACACGAAGATCTCCTCGTCTCCCGCTCCATAAAGAATCAACTCCTGAACACTGCTTTCCAGTTCCCCGAACGGCGTTTCAAGACTGAAGGAGTACTTCTCCGCCAGCGCCTCGAGCATGCTGTAAAAGTAAGTCTGCGTTTGTGCCTCCCAGGGTGCGATCGCCCCCATCATCAAGCTCCTGCGGGGGTCCGGCACCACAAGCTCGCGATCGATTTCCTGATGATAGCCGAGCCCGCTGCACGCATTGCAGGCGCCGTAAGGGCTGTTGAACGAGAAAATACGGGGCGCAATTTCCGGCAGACTGATCCGGCAGTACGGGCAGGAGAACTCCTGTGAATACAGTTTCCGCCCGTCGCCGTCAACATCAATAAACACCATGCCTTCGCCCAGCTGAAGTGCGGTTTCAACCGATTCAGCCACTCTGGACCTTACCCCTTCCCTGATAACGATCCTGTCGACTACAGCGTATATCTCGTGCTTCTTCCCGGGGTCCAGAGATATCTCCCCGGAAAGGTCCTTGAGTTCTTCGTCGATAAGCGCACGTACAAAACCTTTCTGGCGCAGGTTCTCGATGATCCCCTTGTGCTCTCCTTTTCTTCCAAGCACCATCGGCGCCAGAACGACAATTTTTGTCCGCTCGCCAAGGGACAGAACTGAATCAGTGACCTGCTGGGGGGTCTGCCTCGAGACTTTCCTTCCGCACTTATAACAGTAAGGCTCTCCTATTCGCGCGTACAGAACGCGCAGATAGTCATAGATCTCGGTTACGGTCCCGACCGTTGACCTTGGATTGGTGGTGCCGGCCTTCTGATCGATTGAAATCGCGGGGGAAAGCCCTTCTATAGCGTCTACATCCGGCTTATCCAACTGGCCTAGAAACTGCCGCGCGTATGAAGAAAGAGATTCGACGTATCTTCTCTGCCCCTCGGCATATATCGTATCGAACGCCAGAGACGATTTCCCCGATCCGCTTATGCCGGTCATCACTATCAGCTTATTCCTTGGGAGCTTCAGCTTTATATTTTTCAGGTTATGTTCTCTTGCGCCTCTGATCTTGATGTATCCGCCGTCCATAATCTAACGCTTTCCGTCCTTCCTGATCGGCTTATCGTTTCAACCGATCTCCTCGCTCAAACCTTTTATCTTGTCACGCAGCACCGCGGCTTCCTCAAAGCGAAGCTCTTCGGCAAGTACCCTCATTTCCTCTTCCATGTTCAGAAGAAGCCTCTCCATCTCCTCGCGCGAAAGCGTTCTGGCCTTCGATTTCAACTCCTTTTCATAAGCCTCCTCCGACTTTCCGGCAATCTCCAGGATATCCCTTACTTCTTTCTGGATCGTCATTGGATTTATATTGTGGCTCCGGTTGAATTCGACCTGTATCTTCTTCCTTCTTCCCGTTTCCCTTATAGCGCTTTCCATGGCTTTTGAGGGTTTCTGCGCGTATAGAATCACTTTTCCGTCGACGTTCCGGCTTGCCCTCCCCATCGTCTGGATCAGGCTTCTCTCGCTTCGAAGAAACCCTTGTTTGTCGGCGTCCAGAATTGCCACAAGCGTAACTTCCGGCAGGTCCAGTCCTTCTCTCAGCAGGTTTATTCCAACAAGTACATCAAAGACACCCGATCGCAGGTCTCTCAGTATCTGAACCCTTTCGATAGTGTCAACCTCAGAGTGCAGATACCTGCACTTTGTTCCTGTTTCGCTTAAATACTCCGAGAGGCTTTCGGCCATCTTCTTGGTCAGCGTCGTGACCAGCACACGCTCGTTCGCGTCCACCCTGGCCCTTATTTCATTCATGAGGTCGTCCACCTGGCCACTCGCGTCCCTTACTTCCACTTCCGGATCGACCAGACCGGTAGGCCTTATCACCTGCTCGACCACGACGGAACTCCTCTCCAGTTCCCAGTTCGCCGGCGTCGCGCTCACATACACGACCTGCCTTGTCCTGGCTAAAAACTCCTCTTGCGTGAGAGGGCGGTTATCAAGCGCCGAGGGAAGCCTGAACCCGTGTTCCACCAGTGTCTCTTTTCTGCTTCTGTCCCCGTTGTGCATGCCTGACAACTGCGGCACTGTTATGTGTGACTCGTCAATGAAGGTAAGAAAACCTTCAGAAAAAAAATCGATCAACGTATAGGGCGGCTCCCCGGTGTTTCTGCCCGAGAGGTGCAGGCTGTAGTTCTCGATGCCGTGACAGTACCCCGTTTCCCTCAGCATTTCGATGTCATATTTAGTCCGCGTGCGAAGCCTTTGGGCTTCAAGCAGTTTTCCCTTCGATTCAAATTCGGCCAGCCTCGCCTCGAGTTCCTCCTCGATCCGGTCTACCGCGGAGAGCAGTTTGTCGGTTGGGGTAAGAAAGTGAGTCGCGGGCCATATTATCTCGGTGTCCAGCCGGGCCAGAAGTTCCCCCGTCAACGGGTTTATCTCTGTTACTCTTTCCACTACGTCATCAAACAGGTCTATCCTCACCGCTTCTTCCTTGTATGGCGGAAATATATCTATAACATCACCCCTTGCCCTGAACTGCCCGGAACCGGGGGCCAGGTCGTTTCGCTCATAGTGGATGTCGACGAGCCTGCGGATAATTTCCCTTCTCTCGAACTCCTTGCCGGCCTCTAAAACGACCATACGCTTCAAATACTCCTCCGGCGAGCCCAGTCCGTATATGCACGAAACGGAAGCGACTATTATTACATCTTCCCTCGAAAGCAGGGCGCTGGTCGCGCCGTGCCTCAACCTGTCGATCTCGTCGTTGATCGAAGAGTCTTTTTCGATATAAGTGTCGGTCCTGGGAAGATACGCTTCCGGCTGGTAGTAATCGTAATAACTGACGAAATATTTCACCGCGTTATCGGGAAAGAAATCCCTGAACTCCGAATACAGCTGCGCGGCCAGTGTTTTGTTAGGCGCAAGGACGAGCGTCGGTTTTTGCACCTCTTCTATGACTTTCGCCATTGTGAATGTCTTTCCCGACCCGGTAACGCCAAGCAGCACCAGGTCGGAAGCACCGTCCCGCAAGGCCCCCGCAAGGCCTCTTATCGCCTTCGGCTGGTCACCCTGGGCGGTGAACATGCTCACAACCTTGAACTTGTTCAAACAACATCTCCTTAACGATACGCGAACAAACGGGGGACACTCTTCCGGGACGGTGACCCGACAACAACAAAGTTCCCGTGTCATATATTAATTCATATCATGAACACCTTCCCATGATATAACTCAACAACTGCCCGCCCGAGCCTCCTGTCGTATTTTATTGACCACCAGTTACTTTAATGTTAACTTTGGGGACATCATGGATAAAGATAAATGCTGGGAAATCAAACGGTGTTCCGCATCGCAGTACCTTAACTGTAAAGCTTACCAGGAACGCAAGCGCTGCTGGGAAATTTCCAACCCGAGGAGTTCGCGCAGCATGATGCTTTGCGTACAACTCGGCTGCCCCTTCTACGACCTTCATATGCGGGAGATAGACGAGGAAATCAAATACCGTCTAAAGCTGATGTACCCGTTCCTGTCCAGCCTCGAGGAAAGTGATGAGCATTAGGCCGTACCCGGTGCGATAGCCGATATCCTCTCCCAGACATATCTTGCTTTTTCTTTTAACGACGACTTGTCGGCATTGTTCTCAACCACGATATCCGCACAGGTCAATCTGGTGTAATCATCCGCCTGGCAAGCCATCCGTTCCCTTGCTTCACATTCGTTGAAGCCCTTGTATTCGACGAGCCGCCTTATCCTCAGGTCCTCGCACGCATCAACAACAATTACAGCGTCAAAAGCACCGGCAAGGCCGGTTTCCACCAGCAAAGGAACATCAACAATTACAACCGGGGGGCCTTCACCCATGTTTTCCCTGAAGGTCTTCAACTCTGAGGCGATCTCGTCAAGAACTATCGGATGAGTAATGTGCTCCAACTTTTCCTTCGCCCTGACATCTTTGAAAACAATATCGGAAAGGGCTTTCCGGTCAATCAGGCCATTTTCAGCAATAATGTTACTTCCAAAATGGGAAACAACTTCTTCAAATGCCGCCCCGCCGGGCAACGTAATTCTTCCCGCTATCTCATCCGCGTCAATGATGAAACCCCCGAGCTTCTTTAACTCGGAGGCAAATTCACTTTTTCCTGAAGCGATTCCTCCGGTAAGGCCGACAATAATAACATCGTCCGCAAGGGACCCCCATGCATCCCTTTTGTTCAATTAACCTCGATCCTCGCGTGCTTTAAGAAGTCTGTCCCTTTTTTTTCATGTCCGCCAGGATAGACTCCAGAGACCCATCCTCTTTCAACACGCCGCCATCTTCAGCATCTTCAGCCGTTTCTTCAACCTGGATAAAGTCCGCGGCAGATTCTTCCTCTGTTTCTTTTACAACCCCCGCCTCTTCCGCAACCGGCTCCACTGCTTCCACGGCCGCCACTTCCACTTCAATAACAGGCTCTTCTTCGACAACCGTTTCCCCGGCTTCAACGACACCTTCCGGCTCACTCTCATCGTTCGGTTCCGGCTCCACTGTTTCCGGAACGCTTTCCTCAGAACCCTCTTCGGCATCCACCGCTTGCGTGTTTGCGGCGATCTCGTTTTCAATGTCCTGGGCTTCCATAGCGAGGTTGCGTGCTTCCCGGACCACCTCGAGGCTCCTCGAGACACTTCCCTCTTCATCGCTTCTTACCACAGCCTCTTCGAGCAGGTTCTCTTCGGAGGCGCTTATCAGCTCGGATTCGCCGGTCTTCTCAGCCACTTCCCCTTCCTCGAGTTCAACCTCGCCGGGGCCGGTTAGTTGCTTCAGGCTCAAGCTGATCCGCCTGCGGTCAAGATCGATATCAACTATCTTCGCGTCAATCTCCTCATCAACGGAAACTACTTCCTCGGGGAATTCAATGTGCTCCCAGGCAAGCTCCGAAATATGAATCAACCCCTCAACTCCCGGCGCTATTTCGACAAAAGCACCAAATGGAACTATTTTTGTGACTTTTCCGTGAACGGTGGAGCCGGCCGGACACTGTTTGGAGAGGGTCTCCCATGGGTCTTCCTGGGCCTTCTTCATTGAAAGCGATACACGCTCCCGGTCAAGATCCACTTCCAGTATCTCAACTTCCACTTCGCCTCCGACTTCGAGTACTTCAGAAGGATGGTCCACATGGCTCCAGGAAAGTTCTGAAATATGGATCAGGCCGTCCACCCCGCCAAGGTCGACGAAAGCACCGAAATTCACGATGCTGCTGACGGTACCGGTGTGCCTGGAACCCTTTGACAGTTTCTCGAGGAACTCTTTTCTCTCTGTCGATTTCTGCTTCTCGAGGTAGGAGCGCCTCGAGAGAACCACATTGTTTCTGTTCTTATCCAGTTCAATAACTTTGGCCTTTAAAGTCTGGCCGAGGAACTGGTTCAAGTCTTTCACACGGCGCATCTCCACCAGGGATGCGGGAAGGAAACCGCGAAGGCCTATATCCATGATAAGGCCACCCTTTACGACCTCTATGACTTCACCTTCAACTACTCCATCCTCTTCCTTGATTTCCTCGATTCTGCCCCATGCCTTTTCATATTTCGCCCTTTTCCTCGACAGTATCAATCGCCCTTCCTTGTCTTCCTTCTGAAGAACCAGGGCTTCAACCCGGTCACCTGTCGTTACGACTTCCGATGGCTTTACGTTATATCTGATGGAAAGCTCCCTTGCCGG
>JAFGMY010000056.1 GCA_016927325.1 Actinomycetota bacterium
AGTCCCAGGTACCCTGAGCCGGTTCGACGTCCAGCCACATAAATACTGTCCTGACCATTCCTATGCCTGCTTCGGCTATTGCGTCCAACTGGGCTTCAACATCGGCCGGGTCCTGTTGAATCAGAATGCTTGCGGCAACACCGAACCGGTCGCTGAAAGGAGGTCCAGAGCCGCCTGCGGGGTGTGTTTCAAATCCCGCGGCGGGTATGCCGAACATTAACGATGCCAGAAGTACGGATGCTCCGAAGAGCACGGTTGCGCGGCGCAAAAAAGAGTGTCTCATGTTATCCCCTGATTCTGATTACCTGCTACCACGATTCGTGTTGCTGTCATTACTGGGTAATAATCGGGTGTCACGGAACGATGCTTTAACGGTGCGCCAGGGATGTTGGGTCTCAAGTAGGATTGCTTAGATAGTCTATTAAAGGCAGTTAATCAACTCAGCAGAGGAACTTTTATCTGGTTTTAAATAGTCAAATTGGATTACCGGCCGGATTATGCTGAAACATTTATGACCGGGAAAACAATCGCTCTTTGATTCACAGGCGGGCCAAGGATTTCATTTACCGGCATTGAATAAGGATAAGGATAAGGCAAAGGCAACTCTGAATCAGGTTATTGTTTCTGGTATTGTTTCGCACATGGGTAAGTTAAGAAGAACTCCGGTTAATCAAGACGCGAAAACTGCAGGACACCGGCACGCGAGGTCAATCATCCTGTTTCAGATCACCGCGCTTCTTGTCGCGGTTTTTATCGCTTCAGGAATTCTGAGCATCTTCTTTTTCAGGGACTCAACTGATCGCCTTGCCCGGAGGAGCAAGAAACAGCTGATTGAGACCGAGGCGGAGTTGATGGCCTCGAGCCACCAGTTTATAGCGGGAATCATAACCCAGATACAGAAACTGCAGGGTGTCTTTATCAGTGATTCCGCGGAAGCCGCAAATGAAATCTCCGGTTCTGTGGCAGAAAAGGAAATAACACCGGTCCAGCGGGTAAGCAATGAGGTTCTGGCGAGCCTTGCCGGGGAAGGGCTGCTGGGCATTTCAACCGTTGTGGTGGCTGCCCCGTCCGGCTATACGGGAGTGCCGGGGAACACCATAATTCTGTCGAGTAATGACAGCTACATGTTCACCGGTCTGCCCGCGGAGCTTGCCGGACTGACCACTGGAGGGGAATCAAGCTCTGAACTTTTTGAAAGCGGTGTTCCCGGGATGGGCCTGGAAGGACAGTACCTTGTCACATCATACCCGTTTGAGCTTTTCCAGGGCCAGACACCGGTCTGGTACTTCGACTTCAAGCCGATGAGGAAAGAGCTCGCCGAGATCGACGGCTACTTCAGCAGGGAAATGATTCATGCGCGCCTCGTGGTGGAGCTGGTCATAGTGCTGTCGATTGTTGTCCTTGTCATGATCATCTTTCTTGTGATCAGCTACTTCATCCGCCGGAACATCGTCGAGCCGATTGAAGAACTCTCGGAAACAGCCGAGTTCATAAAGAACGGTGAGCTGGGAGCCAGGGTTCCGGTAAGGCCGGGAGAGGAGTTTGAGCCCCTGAAGAGGGCTTTCAACGAAATGACCGCAGGCTTGAGAATGATACTGGGCAAGAAGGGCGGTTCCGGTGTGGAAACCGGCGGCGCCGGAGAGAAGTCCGCGAATCCGGAAATCATCAACCGGCCAAACGCAGGGCGTGAGAAAAGATCGAGCATCCTGTTCAAGTCGACGGTGCTGGTCATAGTTCTATTTATACTCTCCAGTCTCGTAAGCATCGTTACCTTCAATATAACCATGGACAGCCTGATTGATCAGTTCAAGGATAAGACGATCGAAACCGAGGCGACGCTTATAGCTTCGAGCAGAAACTTCATCATCGAGCAGGTCTCGATGGTCTTGAAGCTATATGATGTGGTCGCTTATTCTCCTGAAGCCACAAGGGAGTTTATAACCTCACTGACCACAGAAGAGGAGTCACGCATACAGCAAGTCGGCAACATAGTGTTAAAGACAATGGTCAGCACCAATTTTCTCGGCCTCAATCCGATCGTGGATGTCATTCCCTCTGCTCCGCCTTTCCTGGATAAACCTCTGATAGCCTTTTCCAGTGATGAAAAATACATGTACCGGGAAGCTCCGGATGAGATCTCCAGGCTCGTAAGCGGAGAGCAGGAGCCTGTATTCGAGCTTTTTGAAAACGGAGTTCCTGAGATGGGGCTCGAGAACGAGTATCTCGTAGTGGCCTTTCCATTTTCATCGGGTGCGGAAGGGATGTCTGTATGGACCGTCTGCTTCAAGCCCATGTACAAGGAGATCGGAGAAATAAATGACTTCTACGGCCAGGAAAAAGAAAGAACCCTGTCGATTCTTGTTCTCCTGGTATTCGGAGCCGTCATAGTCTTAATTGTCATTACCTTCTTCATACTCAGTTTTCTGATAAGGAGGAAGATAACCGCTCCAATAGATGAACTCTCGGAGGCGGCCGAGGAGATCATGGAGGGGAACCTCGATGTAAAAGTAAAAGTTGCACCGGGGGAACAGTTTGAGGGGCTTAAGAACACCTTCAATGATATGACCGAAAGCCTGAAGAGGATAATAGAAGATTCAAGCGGTCCTCAGGGGCAGTAGCCCACCGAGTCGTGCCCTCCGGTTCTTCCTTCGCAGTTGAAGTAGACCGCCCTTTCAGCGACAACCGGCATATTTGCGGTTACTTCAGTTGATACATCAGCGTTCGCAAGGCCGGGCAGTGTGTCCAGGTGCACCGACTTTCTCGTTCCGGCGGGTACTTTAAAAGTAAGGGGCGGCGCGCTCTTGCCGGGAGGCAGTTGGAACTCCAGTGTCACTTCCGCATCTTTGCGTCCCGGGTTCTGCACCAGCACCCAGGTATCGAAATCGCCCCCGGTGTAGCCCTCGGCGAGATACCACGCGGTTCCAGGCGCGGTCACGCCCACCGAGTCGTGCCCTCCGGTTTTCCCCTCGTAATTGAAGTAGACCGCCCGTTCGGCAACTACAGGCATATTTGCGGTTACTTCAGTTGATACATCAGCGTTCGCAAGGCCGGGCAGGGTGTCCAGGTGCACCGATTTCCTGGTGCCGGCTGGCAACAGAAACGAGTGGTCCGGTGCGTTTGTGCCCGGCGGTAGCTGAAAATCAAGGGTCACATAGGAGTCCTCTTCTCCCGGGTTCTGCACCAGCACCCAGGTATCGAAATCGCCCCCTGTACAGCCTTCCGCGAGGAACCAGTTGTTGCCCGGCGCGGTCACGCCTATCGAATCGTGCCCCCCCGTTTTCCCCTGATAGTTGAAATATACAGCCCTCTCGGCGACGACCGGCTTGTCGGCGCTTACCCTTGTAGATACATCCGTATCCAGGAGGCCGGGCAGGGTGTCCAGGTGGACAGAACTCCTGGTTCCGGCGGGAAGATTGAAAGAATATGGTGGTGCGCTCATGCCCGGTGGAAGCTGAAAATCAAGGGTCACATGGGAGTCCTCTTCTCCCGGGTTCTGCACCAGCACCCAGGTATCGAAATCGCCCCCGGTGTAGCCCTCGGCGAGATACCACGCGGTTCC
>JAFGMY010000057.1 GCA_016927325.1 Actinomycetota bacterium
GCACGGTCACTTCGGACATATCGAGTCACCGTACCAGGTTGATTTCTGGGAGCCCAAGGAGCAGAACATGAGCGGGATGATCATGGGCGTAATCCAGGGAGTAAAGAATCATATCCCCATCATCTACTCGCCGATGACGGTTGAGCCACCAAAGCTTCTCAACTACATGACATACATAGGCAAAATCCAGCAATTAATCGATCCCTACGGAATAATGGACGCTCTGGTCGGCGGCATGATGGGCATGATGAAAGACCTGGACGACATAGATGAGCTTGAAAAGATGGGAGAAGCCGAACCGGTCAGATAGAATCATACAAATAATCAGGTAAAAGCGTGGAACCAGTCTTTACGGCTGGTTCCACTTTACTTTGGACTATGAGCAACCTTCGTCATCTTCACGCTGGGATTCTTTTAAAAGGGCCATTATTTCTCTTTGATCCAACGAATCGTCCTTATCCTCCGTTCCGCACTCTTCGCGCTCCTTTTCAGAACTGAAGGTCAAGTCGATCTCGACACCAAGCTTTTCGGCGATCTGCTCGATAGCTCTATCGTGGGCCTCGGATGCCTTCTCCAGTTCGATTATCCGGGCGTTAAAAAATCTGAACTTATCTTCCAACTGCCTGTCGTAAGGCATCGCGCCTCCTGTTCGTTAGATGAGCATCGTCCGGCTTATTGTTGATCTTTGCCCCTTCCGGTTTCTTCCTTTTCAGCTTCTTCAAGATATTCAAGTACTTCCTTCGATCGGAGGAGATTCTTGGAACTCATGATTATCAGCTCCTCCGCATCTTTTTCTCTGGCGGTAGGCATCCTGGTCAGGTCGATCTCAACACCCAGCTTTTCGGCGACCTGCTTTAAAGCTTTTTCACGGGCTCTTGAGGCCTGTTCCAGCTTCTTGACCTTGAGTTGAAGTTGCCTCCATGTCCTTAGTTCCTTCTTGTTAAGAGCCATCCCGCCTCCCGTCCGCCCGGCGCTTGCGCCGGATATTTGCCTGTGAAAGCTCTAAAATTGTTATCGGACAATTAGGGGAAAGAAGTAATCCCGCTGGTTTTGCCTTCCATCAGATTTTAATCCGGGTGCCATCCCCGGTATCATCCTGATGTCGGGTCTTGCGCGTTTTGCGCACTTTGCAGGACCCCGGGAATTTAGTGACACAAAGAATTTTAAAAAGTTTCAAATGAGCGGCCAGGCGATAGCAATAATTTAATATCGAGTTTGCTTTACCGGTGGGACACGTGCTAACATAAATGCGTTGGAAGCGGTAAGTAAAGTATGTAGGGTGATAGGCCTCGATGCCATCGACGGGGATGTGGCGGTCGAGATGAAATTCCGCCAGGGCTACATTTCTTTTTCAATTTCAATGTGAATTAATTCATAGGTTTACTTTGCCGGAAATTAACCTTGTGTTGACAGATACAATTTTGCCCTGTCGACGTCCAGCACTGAAGTAGTAATATCCGGGTTCCCGGCGCGGCGGGAACACGAATGAATAGAAGTCCTTGCCGGAGAAAAAGGTGCTGTGTGAGTGAAAGGTGAAGTTAACTGTTGCGGTCGCTTACGAATAGACAATTTACAGACGCCGGATTGAAGTCTTGGAAATATTACTTAATAGTTAAACAGCTTTAGACGCTACAATAGAGAAGGAGAATGAATGGCAGAAAATGAATTGACATACTACAGACCGCAGGTTATGCCGCCGGTCGGAGATTTCATTGCGTTAATCGGAGGATTTCTTGCAATGATATTTCCATTGGCTTTGCACTGGTACAGCATGAGCGGCGGCAAAGCGACATTAGGCATAGGTACTATAAACGGCATCATCAGTTTCGTAATCGGATTGGCGATTTTCGCTACATCGATGGTCATGCTGGTCGGAAGGTTTTTGAATCCCAACTTCAGGATACCCAGAAGCCCGGGATGGATATATGCCAGTGCGGCATCGGTTGTTTTCATGGTAAGCATACTCGGCATGGTTGTCGTACCGTCTTCGGGCGGTCAGAAATTCGGCATAAGTGCAGGTATCGTTTTTGAAATCATGGCCGCTCTCGTAATTGGTGTTGGTGGAATGCTCAAGTTTGATTCAGGTTCGACAGAGTCTAAGAATCGCTGAATCTGAAGAAACGTGAAAAGGGCCGGCATAAGTGCCGGCCTTTTTTCTTTTTTCGACATAGACGCGAAAACAGATGATCTTACGCTCTGCGTATACCACAAGATGTGAGCATCCCTCTTTGATTTTTAAATTATTAATAGATTTATAATAGGAATGCTCATAATAATCGCCAAAATTATTAGTGAAATTGTCAAGTACTATTAACGACGGGTCATGGTCATCGGGTGGAAGTAATCAAAAGATATGCTTCAATATTTAAAATCTTTTTTACATCGGTTCTTATTACACTGATAACTGCAACAACTTTTTCATTCCACCCGGCAGCGGGCGCAAAAGAAGAAACGGTCAATTACGGTAACACCATTCCCTGTACGATTACCGGTTCGGGACCGGCCGACCGGAAACTGCTCGGGCTTTGCACGCATGATCCCGGAGAAATAACAGCGGGCAAGATCCCGGCATCGGAGTGGCGCAACATTAGAAACATACGGTTGAATATTCCCTGGGGTGCCATAGAAAAAGCCAGAGGTGAGTTAGACTGGAGTTACTCCGACAAAGCAATAAACCAATCACTCAAGGTCGGAGTAAACAGCATAATGATAACCCTGGGCCAGCCGATTCCACAGTGGGCGGTCAAAGCCGGTGACATCGGCAACCCTCAGATGGGCGCTCCGGAGGACAACAGGGATTTCCAGAACTTCTGCGAAGCGTTCGCCAGGCGCTACAGAGGTTATGTCGACTATTACCAGATCTACCAGGAGCCGGGCTGGGACCTCGATGCACCCCCTTCGGATTTCAACATCGTCTATTTCAACGGTTACTGTGACAAGGATTACCTGGGAATACTCCGTGCCGGCTATAACGGGATAAAAGCCGGAAATCCTGATGCTTACGTAATAAGCGGATCGATGGAGAACAACTTCACCAAGACGGCTGTCGATTTCATCAACTACGAAGCATTGCTGGAAGGCGTGGAGCAGGATGTAGAGCCCGAGGTGGATACCGACGAAGATGTGGATGTCGACGGGAACACGGGCAGCAATAAAACTTACCCCGGGGGCGATGTTGAACTTGGGGTGAAAACACCGGGAAAGACCTGGTTCCTCGCCGAAGGGGCCACCCACCCCGGGTTTGAGCAGTGGATCTGCATTCAGAACCCGGGCGACGCGTCGGCGACAGTAAAGATCACTTATATGTTCTCCGATGGGGAAACCGAGAACCAGGAGGTATTCACCGCGGCGCACTCCAGGGCGACCGTCTACGTGAACGGTGCAATTGGCGCCGGCAAAGACGTTTCGGCAAAGATCACGTCGAACCGGCATGTCATTGTGGAGCGCCCCATGTATTTCAACTATAAGGGCAAATGGGAAGGAGGGTCCGTGGAGTCGGGGGTGGCGGAGTTATCAAAAACCTGGTACTTCGCGGAAGGGGCCACCCACCCCGGGTTTGAGCAGTGGATATCTATTATGAACCCCGGGGACACGGCCGCTGAAGTTACCCTGACATACATGTTCGACGGCGGAGAGACCCGGGTCCAGAACCTCGACATGTCCGCGGCCTCGAGAGAGACCGTGATGGTGAACGATATTGTCGGGCCGAACAGGAATGTTTCCACTAAGATAGAGTCAACCGAGCCGATCATCGCCGAGAGGCCGATGTATTTCAACTACCACGACTCGTGGCCCGGAGGCCATACGCAGGCAGGTACTACTTCGGCCCGGCGCTCCTGGTTTCTCGCGGAAGGGACAACGAGAAACAATTCGACCGACGGGATATTTGAAGAATGGGTTTCAATCCAGAACCCCGGCGATACCCCGGCGAGAGTCGACCTGACATACATGTACACCGGGGGGTCGACGGGCACCGGAGAAATAACGGTTCCCGCCCATGGAAGAGAAACCGTTTCCGTCAATAAGGAGATCGGCCCCGACCGGGACGTATCGGTTCAGCTCGAATCGGACCAGCCGGTCGTTGTCGAAAGGCCCATGTACTTCATGTACCACAACTCCATTGCGGGCGGTTCTGTAGAGCTCGGCTCCACCGATTCCGCGAAGACGTGGTACCTCGCCGAGGGCACCACGCGCCAGGGCTTCCAGGAGTGGTTGACCATACAGAACCCGGGGAGCACCGGGGCGACAGTCAACTTGACCGGCATATTCAGCGACGGTTCCATTCAGACAGAAGCGGTCACGGTTTCTGCCCACGGAAGAAAGACCGTCCTTGTTAACGATCTGGTCGGCCCCGAGAAGGACGTTTCCATGAAGCTCGATTCAGAACAGCCGTTCGTGGTCGAAAGAGCCATGTACTATACGTATCAAACCGATTCCACCGGAGGCTCCGTGCAGGTGATGAACAACGACGGCACGAAAACGTGCCATTTCCCAAGAATTACCACCGGCAAGGGATCGCTTGAGCGGCTGACATTCCGAAACCCGAATTCTTGCGATACGAATGCGACCATAACATTCAGGTTCGGTGATGGAACCACCAGCAGGAAGACGGTCACTGTTCAGGCCGGTTCAGAAGCGTCAGTCAGCATCGGCCAATCGACCGGCATGGAAAGTGTGTGCGACGGAATAGGTATTAACCCTTATAGTTACCCTGAGAACTGGTCCTGGTATTACGACTACCTGAAGAATATGTGCGCGGAAAAGGGTTACCCGGACAAGGAAGTCGTCGTGTCGGAAATCGGCTGGCCCCACAACGATGTAAACGATTCCTCACCGGAAAAGCAGCGCCTCGCGATCGGAGACGAGGGTCTGGGGAGCCTGTGGAAGGCAGGATGCAGAAAGATCTGGGTATACAAAGACATCGACGACGCACCGGGCACGTGCTGGGATGACGTTTACTGCGGCTTGTTCTACTATGACGGCACGGCCGCCCCGGCCTGGAATGAATATCTAAGATGGCAATCTAATCTTGCCAATTACGGCAATAAGCCGGGCGGCCTCTGGTAAACAGCCGGGGTCACGTTCGTTTAAAGGCTGGTCGACGCCTTTTCCGACACTTCTCCTCCACTGAAATAGACTTCGAGTCGAGGGTTCTCCGGGTACTCGCTTGAACCCTCTTTACCGTTCCATACACACTTCAGAACACTCTCATCAGGCCTCATCTCGTCTTCGACTTCCTCCGCATCGTTGGGAGCCTGGCCGATTATGTCAAGCACCTGGTCGTATGTCATGCCCAGTTCGATGCTGTCATACATCTCCCTGGTCAGATCGGCCTTTGTCGCAGTGGTCTCGACCTCGGTATCGCTCCCCGTCTCACTCTTGTCCGAATGGTCCGATGATTCGCCACCACATGAAACGCAGGTAACTGTAACCGCCAGAGCGAGAAGAAGAACCATTGTCAGTTTGATCAACAAACTGAGTGATGGGAATCCCTTTCCAGCCGTGGAATAAAACATCGCCGCCTCCTTCTCCCGGGCAATCATCTCGCCGCGGTAAACAACCGCACGTAATATTTTTCATAATTTTATCAGATCAATCCTGTTAACCGGAATTCACTGTTTGAGGAACAGCATACCTGCGCCGTGTAAACAGCACGGTAATAAACAAGGTGCGTCCTGGTATTTGGATTTTCAACTAATTATGTTACCGCAAATCGCAAGATCCGGTACTTATCTCGTATCTCGCCGCATTCTAAACTTTTGTTTTGATCGCGCTTATAGCGGTATGATCCTTCGTCCCTGTGACAACTACAAGGTTTTCGTAACCTTCTAAATCGGTTTTCCATGTCATTTGCTGGTTTCCATCTTCTGTGGTCGAAGTCTTTGCGGGCTCGCCCAATTTATCTTTGTACCACTGAGCCACCGTGCTGAAGTCGTCCTTGGTGTTGTAATCCACCTCTATCTGTTTTACCACCCCGTCGGTCTCCTCACTTGAGGACTCCACTGAAGAAACCAGCATATTATTCTTGTAGAGAGGCAATCCAAGCTTCTCTTCATTTGGGATATTCCATTCATCCTGCGTAGTTTCCTTAGTCCCGGGATACGTTTTATGAACCTTGGCATCCCCGTCACAGGAACACCCAACGCATCCGGCAAAACAACACATGCACGCAAACATCAGCACAGCCAAAATGGCGTTTACATTCTTCCTCATGTACATCCCCTTTACGAATAAAACGGGTTAATCCATGCACCACATAATTAATCGGGACTAAACCCTGAAACCTGAAGTATGGTGCAGCGTTTTAACAGGCTGGCTTTGGGGGGGATCACCTCTGGAAACTCGCACCGATCGAGTCGTGCCCGCCGGTGCGGTTGTTCCAGTACATGGCGCGCTCCGCCACCACCGGTATGTCCGATTCCACGGTCGTGGATACGCTGTCCGCACCCGGGACCGTATCTGCGACATTGAAAGTCACGGTTTCGGTTTCAGCGGTTTCAGTGCCGGGTCTTGCGTTTTGCGCATATCGCAACAGGTGACCCAAGAGACTGTCCAACATTTTCGATAAAAGAATATCCGCCTGTTCATCCCCGGGATATATGCTTGATAAAAACGGCAGGGGAACATAGGTCCAGGCTTGATCAGGCTGGACATCGCGATACGTCTTTCTCCGGGAAATCCCCCTCCGGTCATGGCTATCGAGTTCCCGCGGAATAATAAGTTTATCAATGTTTAAGCGCACGCCTGTGACACAAACAGTGCCTAAACGAGAGTAGACAAAACCTGGAGCGAAGAGATTCTTGTCCGTGTCGCCGAACTCAAGTGCTATCGACTTTGAACAAAGTTCATCTTATGTAAAAGCAGTCCAAATTCACAGTTCACGGAACGTCAAGATACACAACGATAGAATACAACCTTGAGTTGTTCTGCATCTATTATGCATCAGTATCTAAAAATATTGCCGCGGCTCCTCCTTCTTTTGGGCTGAGGTCTCCCTCTCCATTTAGCTGCGGTCTTTCAGGCTGCAGTGTTTAATAAAGCACCGCCAGATTGACAGCGCCTTAAAATTGTGGGACAAAGAAGGGCGGTCTGAAAGGCAACACCTCAAAGGTTATATGCTGCAGGCGACCTCTCTTTTTCTGTCATCGACGCCGGCCATTTTGTTCATTACCGACTCGAAGGTGTTCGACATAAGGTTGGCCATGAACATCGTTTTCATGGTGGCGATTATCCGCAGCCGGTCCTTTTCAGAGAAGGTATCATTAAATAGCTCGTCGGTTTCTCTGGTTACCCCCGATGGATACGTAAGAAATTCATCGACCCAGCACAAAGCTGTGTACTCTCGAGGGTCAAGCTTTGCCTTGTCCAGTTTCCTTATCGCTGAAACGTCTTCATCTTTCAAGCCGGCGATCCGACCGAACGCCTCGTGGGCAAAGCCTCACCCAAGGCAACTGTTGACCATCGCCGTTCTCATCATTATCGACTCCCGGAACCTTGCGGGGAGGCCTCGCAAAGTATAGACATTAAAAATGTAGTAACCGAGATCGAGCAGCTCTTTGGAGTGGTGAAAGATATGACCGGGACTCCTGAAACGCCGGGGTTTCATAGCATCTTCCCCCAGAGGAAAGTCACAAGGGTGCATCGAGGCGGCAGGGTCAGGCTTCCTGGGAATAATTGAATAAACGGCAAGCGGGAGTAAGCCAAGTACACCAATCATATATGCACGGACAAATCTGTTCATTTTAACCTCCGCTATCACAAAGAGGCCGTTAAAGACCAGAAAGTACTACCGTCTTTATTATAATCCCGCCGTCAATCTACATACC
This sequence comes from Actinomycetota bacterium, assembly GCA_016927325.1. Classification (GTDB taxonomy): domain Bacteria; phylum Actinomycetota; class Geothermincolia; order Fen-727; family Anoxymicrobiaceae; genus JAFGMY01. Next base: position 7,827 of record JAFGMY010000057.1, read on the forward strand.
CCCCGATCGTATCGGTCCCGGCACCGCGGGAGTTCCAGTACATCGACCGCTCAACCATGATAGGTTTTCCCTCCGACTTGCTCTCCACGAGCACTGCGGCCCTTCCCTTAATGCCATTGTCAGCCATACTGAAGCTCTTGCGTGAGTTGGCCGCGATCTTCTCGGTAAACGTAACGGGATCACTACCCCCGACAGGCAGATACGAGACCTCGACACTTACCTCCGAACCGTTGGGGTTCTGGATGAGCAGCCACGTCTCGAACCCTCAGTTGGAGCTTCCCCCGGGCAGGTACCAAGTCCTGGCCGGTGCCGTTACACCAACCTACGAATGTCCCTCGGGTGAAGCCACCCCGCCACCGGTCCATTCCATGGTGCGGTCGACAGCTATTGCTTTCGTGTTGTCCATAGCCTCAACCCTGGTGGAAAAATGATTCTAGCACTATGAATACCCGTTTGCAGACGACAATAACTTACAATCCACTAACCTTAGAGTCCATAAATCAATAAACCCCAAACGCAAAACGACCCCGCAAAACAAAGGCAAACCCGGCCTGGATCCATGGCAAATAATGCCAGAATATCTTAAACGAGCTATAATTGATACCGGTAGCTTTATCACTCAAGAAACACGGGAGACCAGGTATTGCTGGAGGCGTGATGAACAAGCCCGAACCACTTAATATCCTGGTCGTCGATGATGAGCCGGATACCGCTGATATGCTTTCGCTGGTGCTCAAACGAAGTTGTTCCGCCCAAACCCAGAAGTCGCTGGACTGTAAATCTGCGATCGAAAAACTTCGTAATACCCACTTCGACCTGGTAACGCTGGACTTTCAACTCCCCGACTGCGACGGCCTTTCGCTCCTCAAAGAAATCAACGCAATGGAAGAACCGCCCTCTGTTGTTATGGTTACCGGACATGGCGATGAGAACACCGCTGCAGAGGCGTTCAGGCTCGGTGCAGCAGGGTACGTCGTTAAGGATACCAGGATAAGCGTGATGCTTGTCGAGGAAGTAAAATCCGCGCTATCCAGAATAGAACTCGAGCGTACGGAAAAGGCCCTGGCTGAAAGCGAGGAAACCTTAAGGGAACTTTACAAGCTTTCCAACCAGGGGATATCCATAACGGATCGGAACCGCAGGATAGTGTTCGCAAACCAGCAGGCCGCTAACATTCTAGGTTTTAAAAACCCCGAAGACATTGTTGGCATGCTTTCCGACGATTTCTATCCCAATGAAGAAGAACGTGACAAACTCTATAAAATCTTATATCAAACCGGCGCAGTCGAGGATTACGAGCTTCGATTTAAAGGAAAGAATCCCGACCCGGTATGGGTCAGTTTAAGCATATCAACCAGGTATGATAAAAAAGGCGATATTCTGAACACCATTACGTTCTTCTCAGACATAACCGGGCGAAAAAAAGCAGCGGAAGAGCTTCTTTCAAGCGAGCAAAGACTTAAGAACGCACAGGAGATCGGAAAGATCGGAAGCTGGGAATACGATCTTGCAAATAAGGAAATAACGTGGTCCGAGGAGACTTACAGGCTGTACGAACGCGATCCGTCTTCAGGGCCGCCCACACTGGAGGAAGAAGCAGCATATTACCCACCTGAACAGGCTAAGCTCCTGAGGGAACACGCGGACCGCGCCGTCAGGGAACACCGCGGTTTTAAATACGATATCGAACTGAACTTACCGAGCGGCCGGCGAGCTTATTATGCTACCACCATTCAGCCTGTTAAAGATAATGAAGGCCGCATCGTGAAGCTATTCGGTACAATCCAGGACGTAACGGACTGGAAAAAGGCCGAGGAAGCGCTCCGCATCCAGCACGATCTCGCAGTCGATCTGCTGACCGCCGTGGATTTGAACGGAGCTTTCGAAAAAATACTCGACAGCGTCCTGAGAATCGAAAGTGTCGACTCGGGAGGCATATATGTTATGGATCCGGAGACCGGCGCGATAGACCTTGCCGTGCACCGCGGCCTCTCTGATGAGTTCATCAGCGCCGTTTCACATTACGACCCCGACTCCGCAAGGTCGCTTGTGGAGATACTCAAGACCGGTGAGATCAGATACGGGATGTACGAAGATACCGTCGCCGATATTGATGACACCCGGAAAAAAGAAGGCCTTAAAGCCACGGCAATAGTACCAGTTTTGTATGAAGGCAGCTTTATCGCAAGCCTCACACTCGCTTCCCATACAAAAGAAGAGGTCTCCGAAGGCGACAGGCAGCTGATAGAACTGCTCGCTTTCCAGACCGGAAGCCTGCTTTCCAGAAGGCAGGCCGCCGATTCACTGGTTGAAAGCGAAAACCGCTACCGCCGGATGTTTGAGGGCGCAATTGAAGGCATTGCCCTGACGACAATTGATGGTGAAGTGATAGATGTCAATTCGTCCCTGGCACAGATCTTCGGTTTCGACTCACCGGAGCAGATGAAAGAGGAAATAACCAATGCCGCGTCCCAGATTTACGCCGACCCGGCAGAACGCGAAGAAGTGAAACGACTGCTCCTGGAGAACGGTGCAATTCGTGAAAAGGAAATCAGGGTAAAACGCAGGGATGGTTCAACTTTCTGGGCATTGGTCAGTATCCGCATCGTTAAAGACCGGGGAGGGAAATTCTTATATCTCGAAAGCTCCTGCATCGACATAACAGAACGCAAGACTGCTGAAGAAAACCTGAAGCGTATCAACGAAGAGCTGCAAGCGTACGCCCATACGATATCGCACGGCCTGAAAGGGCCTCTCGCTTCCATCGGGATCGCTTCAGATCTCATCCGGGCTGATCTGAACGAAGCAGACAGCGGAGGGATCAAGGAGCTTATTGACACAATCATAAAAAACAACAGCACGGCCATCGAGCGCGTTGATAGACTTCTCAAGCTCGCCGAGTCCGGGCAGGCACCAACAGCTGTTTCGGATGTGAAAATAGGAGAGGTCATCTTCTCGATACTGGATGAAGTCTGCGGTCCAGTTTCCGGCAGAACCGTCAGAACGATTGTCGATCATGAGATGGGAAGTCTAAAAGCGGACAGAATGCATATAGAGCAGATCTTTATAAACCTTATCACCAATGCCGTGAAGCACAATGAAAACCCTGATCCGGAGATCCGTATCTCCTGTATTGGAGGTATAGAGGACGGATCCGTCCGCTACCTTGTAAGAGATAACGGCCATGGCATACCGAAAGATGACCTTGAGAGAGTATTCATTCCTTTCCATAAGAGCGGCAAGTCCAGTGAAACCGGTCTCGGCTTGCCGATCGCCCTTAAAATTGCAAGAGTATATGGCGGTGGTATCAGAGCGTACAACGATAACGGCGCCTGTTTTGAAGTTACGTTAAAAGACTATGACATTGATTGAGCTCCGCGCCCGCAAGACACTAACTCAAGTCTTACCTGATATTTCAGGGGCCGGAAATTCCCCACTTCTGTCGACACCTCCGGCCAGGCACGATTAAATGAAAAGATTTATTTATTGGTGCCAGGTCTTGCCGATGTGCGCATTGCGCAAGCCGTGACCACAAAATTCGACCACAGTTATTTCGCCGCTTCTTTCAACCGCACCTGAAGTGTTTCGAGAAGAGCATCGTCAGGGATCTTTATCCCGGCCGACATTAAGCC
>JAFGMY010000007.1 GCA_016927325.1 Actinomycetota bacterium
TCCGGTGCGGACGAAAGCCAAACGCCGTCTTCCCACCCTTTGTGGTCCGTACCCTCCGGTGCGGACGAAAGCCAAACAAGAAGTACGACAAGAGTGTCGCACCATAAAAGATTTGTGAGCAGTAGGAAACGATAACCAAAAATCGCGGGGGAAGGGTTTCCCGCCTCAATTTGTGTTGAATAAAGTTTGAGCGGAGCCAGGGCATGCATTTTCCCGCTGGGAAAATTGCAAATCCTGGGACACCGCAGTTAAACACCATTTCTGAGCGGAGCCAGGGCATGCATTTTCCCGCTGGGAAAATTGCAAATCCTGGGACACCGCAGTTAAGCACCATATCTTTCGATTACGATGGCGCCGCCCTGGCCGCCTCCTCCGCACATGGTGGCGACTCCGTATTTGCCTCCCTCCATCTGAAGGATGCGGGCAAGGGTCCCGGTAAGCCTCGGACCCGAAGCGGCTAAAGGATGGCCTATCGCGATGGCCCCGCCTTTAATGTTCACCCTTTCGAGGTCGATTCCCAACTCTTTCGCGGTATACAAAGGAACGATCGCGAACGCCTCGTTGATTTCCCAGAAGTCTATTTCCTCTGGATCGAGTCCGATTTTCTCCAGCGCTTTTTTAGATGCCGGGACCGGACCGGTTCCCATGGTGCTGGGGTCGACGCCTGCCCACCCCATGGAGATGATCTTTGCCAGGGGCTTCAGACCGTAGGATTTCGCTTTTTCCTCGCTCATTATCAGGACGGTCGCGGCGCCTGCGTTGAGAGGAGACGCGTTCCCGGCGGTTATCTGGCCGCCTTCAGGGTTGAAAGCCGGCTTGAGCTCGGCAAGGCTCTCAAGAGTCGTATCGGGCCTGATGGACACATCAGACTCTATGAGCTTTAGGGTTCCGTCTTCGAGGGTAACCTCGAAAGGTAGTATCTCTTCCTTGAAGTACCCCTCCGACAGGGCTTTCGCCGCCCTCCGGTGACTGTTATAGGCGAAGAGGTCCATGTCCTCACGCGTGAAGTCGGTCATGCCGAATAGCTTCTCCGCGGTAAGACCCATGCTGATCGCGGTCCCGACGTCGTACTTCTTGTACTTCTCCTCTGTGAAAAATCTCGGGTTGAACGACATCAGGTCGGGGTTGTAACGTGGGTCGAGCGAGACATGGGTCATATGCTCCATGCCGCTTGCCACTATCACGTCGGAGTAGTCGAGCAGTATTTCCATGGAGCCCTGATGGATACAGCTCATGCCGCCGATGCAGACCCGGTCGGTAGCCTGGCAGGGAACGTTTATCGGCATTTCGGCGAGCATTCCGATGGTCCTTCCACCCAGCATGAAGTTCTCACGCATCTGTAGCGTGCAGCCGGTCATCAGGTCGCCTATATCCTCGGGATTCACTCCGTTCCTCTTGATGATTTCGGGGATGATCCTCGACAGGGCATCATCCATTCTTAGGCTGTTGTAGACATCTCTTTCCGGCTGGTTAGGCCTTGACCGGGAAAACGGTGACCTCAAGAGATCGATAATTACCGGAACGCCCATGGTGAACCTCCTTGTAAGCCGCTGTTACTGTTAATCAGTAGTTCCATTATGAGAGAGTATTAACCTGTCTGCAATTGTTTGGAACAACAGGAGAAGTGGAAACCCTCGTCTGGACACAGGCACGGTAAGCAAATATAATCATGGCCTGTCACTTGTGACATTTGTTTTAGCCCGTATGATTCTTTCCGTACAGGAGGTTGGCGACATGGAGATCGATCCTGCTATCAACTGTGAGTGCCAGGAGTGCCGGGAATACGGCGGTCCGGATCCGACAATCATGAAGTTCAGGCTGTTTGTTTTTCTGGCGCAGTACGTTTACGCGGCTGTCGCGTTACTGCTCGCGAGAAGCTGGAAATCTTTCGCGGCTACTTTTGGGGCACTGGCCTTCTTCTTTCCGCTGCGTTACCTTGTGTGCGCAAGGTGCCAGGGTTACGGCAAGAACTGCTACTCCCTTTACCTCGGCAGAATTACCGCGAAGTTAATGCCCAGGGTCGAAGGCAAGGAGATAGGACCGCTGTCGTTCATTCTCGAAGTGGTAACTCTTTATCTGATAGCCATGGGACCCGTTTTCGGCCTGCTCAGGAAGTTCCGGCTTCTTGTTCCTTACACCGGGATGCTGGGGATCACACTTGGAACCCAGTTTATGCATGCCTGCAGGCACTGCGGACTTTACGCCAAAGACGGCACCTGGCAGTGCAAGTGCCCCTCCGGAAAGATAGCGAACATAATCTACACGCTGTAACCGGCGGGTTGGAATTAATAAGAAAACCGGGGTTTTCAAGCCCCGGTTTTTTATAAGAATTCAGTCCGGTTTTATCAGGAGGGGCCGGACGTTATTTTCCTGATGTTTCTCAGCATCTCGTTGAACGCGTTTTTCAGGCCTTCGAACTCTTCACCTCTCCTGACCGGCACCTCCATGTCGAGGTTGCCCGCTATCACCTGCTCGGCCGCATCGGCCAACTCGTCTATGGGTTCGGTTATTCTCATACCTGCGTCCCGCCCCGGTTGTCATGGGCTACTCTTCCCCGCCGGCGTCCGATTTCCAGTTCATGAACTTTCGAATGCTCTTCAGCATTTCGTTGAAAGCATACTTCAGGCGCTCAAACTCCTCGCCTTTCCTGATGGGGACCTCGATATCCATATCCCCTTCCATCACCTTTTCGGCGGCCTCCTCGAGTTCGTCGATCGGGCGGGTTATCTTTTTTCTTATCAGGAAGCTGAGGACCAGGAACATGATTGCCACCAGCAGCAGAATTGTGCTTATTATCACGATCGTCATCAATATGTCGATGTTCTTCTTTTCCTTGTTGAAGTAGCCCTCAATCGAGCCGATGTCGTCGTGCATAGGCCTGAGAAGTATCGCCCACATGCCGTATCCACGCAGCGCTTCCGCCCTCTGAAGGTCGTACACCAGGAGTTGCTCATTCTCCAGGCCCCACTCGGGGACACCGTTTTCAAGCAGTTCGTGCCCCCCGTCACCCTCGAGGTATTTACTGATCGATTCCGGCACTTCCGTATACATGAGAGTGTCTTCGCTGGTCATGATTACAAGGGGTTCGGTTATCGTCGGCGGTACTTCAGGAATCGCCACGGCGCAAATCTGAAGTCCAAGCGTTCCGTCATCAATCATCTTTTTCATTTGAGTGTTCGCGGTTTCCTGGATCGGAAGCACTTCCTTGTCCTGGATCGCCTGAACAAAAGTCATGATGTCCATTGCCCCGACCTTCTCCTCCATCTGGCTGGCGATCATATCCGTGATAAAAAGGAAGCTGGACGACATGTCACCGGCCTGGGTATTGATGACTTTTTCCCGGCTTTTTTCGATCAACGCGTCGGTCGACCGCATGTAAACATAATAACTGACTATCGAGGCCATGATAAAAACCACAACAGTCAGTGCTGTTACCTGGAAAAGAATTGACGATCTTGCCCTGTTGAACTTCTTGTTGTTGCCGCTCATATCATAACCTCCGTAAAAGGTATGGCGATATCAAAACATGTTTCCGCCTGATGCAAATATAACATGGATCGGCTTATGATATCTTGCCATACCATATGCCGGCCTGAACCATGCGACAAATGCGGCAGCCGACTTCAGGGTTTCCGCGTTCCATAACCCTGTCCGCCGGGGCTGATAATAAATTAGATAAATTGACCGCCGATCAATCCATATATTATCAAGTTCTTATATAACAAGCATGCCTCGCAGGGCAAGTGCGGGGTGCTTTGCGGATATAATTAACTCATGCGGTTCCGGTTATCCGGGCAGGGGATCAAGACAGCGGTCGCCGCGGCCAAGGTGTGACTCGATAGTTCCTGAAGTCCGGAAGCCGGATTGAAAACAAACCGGAAAAGAATGAATATTGATTTTACAGCCGGAACAACGGCCGGCGCCGAAGAGGTTCTCCCTCCGGAGAACAGACTGAGGAAGGATTGATACCCATCGATTTCGAGGAGAATATAAGAAGAGCGCTTCAGACCCCCGACCGTCTCCGGAACATGCGGAAGGCCTTCAGGCTCGTGGTAAGCAAGCAGGAGGATCGGGGCTACCTTGTCCCCGACCTGGAAGAGCGGAAGTCCCGGCTACGGGAGGTCCGCGGGAAATCGCTTCGCGACCGGGAACTGCATTCCAAAGCAACGGCGAGACTGCGGGAAAACGGTTTCAGGGTCCTGTTCGCGCGGGACGCCGCAGAAGCGGTTTCGATGGTCGCCGGTGAGATGGAAGACAGGCGGCTGCTCGTTAAATCCAAAGCGAACCTGGCAAAGGAGATAAGGCTTACCTGTGAGCTTGAGGCGATGGGCTTTGAAGTAGTGGAGACGGATATCGGTGACCGGATAATCCAGCTCTCGGGGGATGAAGCGGTACACCCGACAGGCCCCTCGGCCCACTTAAGCCGCTACGAGATATCGGAGATTCTTTCCGAGGCGTTCGGCGACAACGTCGGGCCCGATCCTTATGCTTTGATTAAAGCCGTCCAGCGTGACATCCAGGGCGCTATTGCAAGTTCGGATGTTGGCCTGTCCGGGGTGAACGCGATTGCCGCTTTTGAAGGCTCGGTGGTGATGGTTAACAACGAATTTAACATTGAGGCGGTGTCGATGCTCAGCGGCAAGCACATTATGCTTGCTTCTGTGGACAAGATATATCCGGCCTTAGAAGACGCGATAAACATGGTTAAGCTCCAGACGTTCTTCGCCACCGGGGAACAGCTTACATCGTCGGTGAGGATAATTTCCGGGCCGAGCAAGACCGCCGATATAGAAAAGAAGCTTTTCAGGGGTGTGCAGGGGCCGGGTGAGATGGTGATCATCTTTGTTGACAACGGCAGGTCCGCGGCGCTCGAGGACGAACGGTGCCGGGACCTGTTGACCTGTATAGGTTGTGGGGCCTGTCTTCTCGAGTGTCCCGCTTACGATGTTGCCGGGCCGATCTTCGGTATGAGGGGAAGGCTGGGAGGGTCCGGCGCAGCGCTTTCGGGCTGTTTTTCCGGGCCGGAAGAAGCCGTTGAAAACGGCCTTGATCTCTGCACCAACTGCGGTGCCTGTGTTGCACGATGTCCGGTTGGGATAAAGGTCGACAAGTCTATTGAACTAATGAGATCAGTTTGTGTTGAGTCGGGCCTTCTGACACCGGAACACATGTTGATAGTCGATAACCTGAAAAAGGAACAGAACGTGTTCGGTGAGCCGAGAGGCAGGCGCGGGGAGTGGGCCCGGGGTCTCGGGGTCGGGAACATAAACGGCCCCGACTGCGAAGTCCTGTTCCACGCCGGCTGCAGGTATTCGTTAGACGAAGAGCAGGGCGGCCCGGTGAGGGCTGCCGTTCAGTTGCTGAAGATTGCGGGCGTGGACTTTGCGGTTGCGGGCGAGGAGGAGTGTTGCTGCGGGGGGAGAGCGTATAAAATGGGTTACTTCGCCGAGGCGGAACATTACGCGGAAGACATGGAGCGGAAGATAAAGGCGTCCGGAGCCTCGAAGCTGGTTACGCCGTGTGCGGACTGCTACGCATGCTTCAAGTATCTTTACCCGAAGATAGGCAGAGAGCTGCCGGTCGAAATCATGCACATGACTGAACTCCTGGATCGGCTTGTTAAAGAAAAGAAACTGCCGCTGGAGAAAGAGGTGCCGGTCATGGTTACCTACCATGACCCGTGCAATCTCGGAAGGGCCGGGGAGGCTTTTATGCTTGAAGGTGAAGCAGGCGGAGCGTCGTATGTGAAAAGCGGTAGTTACGGTACCGAAACCGCTGATATCTATGGGCCGCCCAGGGAGATACTGGAAGCCGTGCCCGGCCTGGTACTGGCCGAGATGAACCGTATCCGCAGATATTCGAGGTGCTGCGGTGCCGGAGGCGGGGTTATGGAGACTTTCCCGGGGCTATGTGCCTGGATTGCCGGTGAAAGGCTGAACGAGGCGGTTGAAACCGGGGCGCAGGTGCTTGTAACCGCATGTCCATGGTGTGAAAAAGCGTTCCTGGACGCATCACGGGGTTTGGAAAACACGATAGAAATACTCGACATCTGCGAACTGCTGCTAATGAGCACGGGACTTGAAACCTGATGGTTCGCGGAAGCGGAAAGGGAAATGATGGTAAACCCACCGGGGAGATCGGGCGACCTAATCCTCAGGGCTCTTTGAAAGCATGTTTCTCAGGCTGCTTACCATTTCGTTGAAAGCGGTCTTCAGACCCTCGAACTCTTCGCCTCTCCTTACCGGGACTTCGAGGTCAAGAGAGCCATCCAGCACACCTTCGGCGGCGGCGGCAAGCTCGTCGATCGGAGCGGTTATCCGCCGTCTCAACAGGAGGTTCAGGAGGACGAAAGTGATCAGTATCAGTGCCGCGATGGAAGCACTTGATATCAATATGGTCTGCAAAGTGGCCGAGCCCCTCTCTTTGTCGTAGAAACTGTTGATGGCCGCCATTTCATCATGCATGGAACTGAAGGATATCGTGGTATAGGATATTCCGGCGGCCGCACTTGTTCCGGTGTAGGCAACAAGGTACTCACCCTCCAGCCCCAACTCGTGCAGGCCGTCTTCGAGATATACGTAGTCTGTTTTGTCACCCTTTTCAATCAGCCTGGCGAGGCGTGGTGGAAGCTCCTTGTACATGAGGTCTTCGTCGCTGGTCAGAATGATCAGCGGTTTCGGGGCCAAGGGATCTATTCCGTATATCGTGACCACAATCAACGACATGTCCGCAAACAGGTTATCAGTCATCGATTTAAGCAAACGGTTGTCAATCTTCTGTATTTCGGATACCTCTTTTTTCTGGAGGGCGTTGATGAACACAACCCCGGCCTGGGCAAGACTTGCGGAAATACCGGACAGCCTTTGTATCTCGAGAATGGTTTGCTCCAGAAAATCGTAGCCCGATCCCATTATTTCCACCCTCTTGGCGAGGAATTCGGCCTTGCTTTTTTCTATCAGGCGGTTAACCGACTTATTAAAATAGTAATAGCTGAGCCCTGACGAAGTGATAAAAAGTATTACTACAAAAATAGTCGTCTGTACCAGTATTCCAGACCTGGCTTTTCTGAATCTCTGGGGTCTTATCAACTTCATCTGCACCTGGATTCATACCTCCAGTCGGTTTATCCGGCCGGGCCGTCACTCGACCTGCACTGTGTTAATATTTGTGCATATTATCCGGAAAACAGTCCGTCGATGATCTTACTTATGCTCTTCAACATCTCATTGAAGGCACGTTTCAAGCCCTCGAACTCTTCACCATCCCTGATTTCAACCTCTACATCGAGATTGCCCTCCATAACCTGTTCCGCGGCGGCGGACAGCTCGTCTATCGGCCGGATGATCCTGGTTCTTATCAGGTGACTCAGGAACAGGAAAACCATAAGGACAAGAACCAGGACGGTGCATCCAATTACTATTGACAGGGTGAGGTTTATCTGCCGCATCTCCTTCTTGTAGAAGCTGTCGATGGCGTCGATATCATCCTGGATTGGTTTGAAGTCGTAATACATGAGTGTCGACGCATTCGGGGCTATCTTGAACCTGTAGGCGGTTACGACATGAGCCCCTTCAAAACCCATTTCGGGGATTCCTTTTTCAAAAACCCTGTAATCTCTCTCTTTTGTTTCACCGATTTCGGCGATCTCTTCAGGGAGCACGCCGTACATGTACTTCTTGCTGCTCGACATGATAATCAACGGTTTTGAGGTATACGGTTCCGTGGGTGGCAGCGCCACCACTACAGCGTTGAGATCGGTAAGACCGCTTGCTACCATCTCCGCGAGGATGTCGTTGACTGCTTTTTGCAGCGAGGACAACTGTCTGTTCAACAGAGCGTTAGCGAATTCACGGGTGATGTCAGGATTATCCACGCTGAATCCTCGTAATTCCATGAAATCGACAAGGAGTGTGGAGATGAACTCGTGTGTGGACGAGATAACCTCAGCGATTGAACCGATAAACTTGTCCTTGCTTTCGTCAATCAGGTTATGAAGGGAGCGCCTGTAAATCACCAGGTTTAACAGTCCGGCGGCGACAAAGATTATCAGCAGCAGAATTGTTATCTGTGCCAATATAAGGGATCTTGCTTTTACACGCGCTGTTCTTTGCTTATCGGATCTCAATTGAAGACCCCGGGCTCTAACATTCTTCTGAAAAGCTTCGATTCCACAGCAGCCTTTCCGCGACGATAGCCAATAAGCATCGGTGAGGGTTCCAGCCGCCCGCGATATAGCTGAGCGGTTTGAATCGGGCCGATCTCTTTTTGATTCCATTTCGGTCACGATCATAAGCGCAAGATGCACACAATTAATGATACGTCGTGGAATTGGCGGCACCTTTGACAGTGCCGCATGTGGGAACATTTCCGGCTCAAAGAGCCGCATGTTAAAACTCAAGGGTGAGAATTCGGACTCCCGGGCAAGAAAAGAAAAAGGAAAGGGGCTTTCAACTGTCTGCTCGCTTAAATATACTATATGAAGGTAATTATGGACTGCGTCCCGGCTCTCTGGCGAGAAACATTTCACTTGCACCACTATCAAGACTGGCTAATGATGGGAATTTCCAGGAACTGTGGGTACATTGTTGAATATGAAAACGGGGTTCAAATGGTTATTAATGATAAATCAGGTTCGAAAACAGAAAAAATGAATGTCGCGGTTGTGGGAAACCATGTTCCCAGGCAGTGCGGGCTTGCGACTTTCACCGCCGATGTCGCTCACTGGCTGGGCAACGGCCTGGGACGGGACTCCGACGTTTTCGTGGTGGCGATGAACGACCGCGAGGAAGGGTACGACTACCCGCCGGTGGTAAAGCTGGAGCTTCAGGCCAGCGATCCGAAGGATTACCCCAAGGCCGCAGATTTCGTCAACCTGTCCGGGGTCGACCTGGTTTGCCTGCAGCACGAGTTCGGGATATTCGGCGGTCTCTTCGGGGCTTATATTACCGATTTCCTGAGGGACTTGACCAAGCCTGTAATAACCACCGCGCATACCGTGCTGCCGGAACCCAAGCCGGAAAGAAGGGAAGTGCTTTCGCAAATCGCCGCGTATTCGGATGCGATCATAGTGATGAGCAGGAAGTGCATCGATTTTCTGGAAGAGTACTACGGTGTTCCCCGGAGTAAGGTCCACCTGATACATCATGGCGTGCCCGACATGCCTTTTGTCGACCCTGATGAATACAAGGCAAAATGCGGACTCCTGGGGAAGAAGGTCATTCTGACATTCGGGCTTCTCCATCCGCGAAAAGGGATAGAGTATGTGATAGAGGCAATGCCGCAAGTGTGTTCCAGGTTTCCGGACGCGGTGTATGTTGTGCTGGGAGCGACACATCCGCCATACAAGAGGAGAGAAGGAGAGAAGTACCGCTTCGCCCTGCAGGCAAGGGCAAGAGAGCTCGGGGTTGAGGACAATGTTTTGTTTTATGACCGGTTCGTAACTCTGGAAGAACTGACCGAGTTTCTCGCGTGCTGTGATATTTATGTGACTCCTTATCTTGACCGGAACCAGGTCGCGAGCGGTACGCTCGCTTATGCGCTGGGTCTCGGGAAGCCGGTAATTTCAACCCCTTACTATTATGCTGAAGAACTCCTGTCTGAAGGAAAAGGAATGCTGGTTGACTTCTGTGATCCCGAAGGTGTTTCGAGCTGCGTCCTCGAGCTCTTCGAGAATCCCGACCGACTCGCGCGGATGAGGCAGGACGCGTACTCTTTCGGCAGGAAGATGATCTGGAAGGAAGTTTCCAAAGAGTACGTCAAGCTGTTCAGCAAAGTATTGGCCGGGAGGAAGCCGGAATCGGTGACGGAGGTGCTTCATAAACAAGCGATAACTCTGAGAGACCTGCCTACACCCAGGCTGGATTACCTTCTTCGCTTGACGGACCAGACGGGGATCTTGAACAAGGCATATTTCGATATTCCTGACAGGGCGGGCGGCTATACGACGGACGATAACGCTCTGGCCCTGGCGGCGGCGGTTCTCAGCCACCTGCAGACCGGCGACAGGGCGGGGCTTGAAGCCGCGCGCACCTATTTGAGCTTTTTAAGGTATATGCAACTTCCCGGCGGACTCTTCCACCAGAAGCTTAATTATGACAAGAGCTATGGAGATGAGACAGGTGATGAAGACTGCCAGGGGAAAGCTCTCTCGGGGCTGGGCATCACGGTGGCTCTGGAAGCGGATCGGGGGCTTCTGTCATTCGCGAAAAGCATCTTCGACGATGCGATGCAGGGCTCGAATTTCGAGCACCCCCGGGGGATAGCCTACGCGATTTGCGGTTGCTACCATTATTTGACCCGGTTCAAAGGTGCCCACAACGCTTCATCCTTCATGGTCGAAATGGCCGAGAAACTGTCTGAAGCATACCGCCGGGAGTCTACTTCCGGGTGGAACTGGTATGAGGATTACCTGAGTTACGCTAACGGAGTACTGCCGAGGGCGATGCTGCTTTCCTACATGGCCACGCGCGACGAGAAATACCGGGAGATAGCTCTTGAAAGCCTTGAGTTTCTTACCAAAGTTTCTTACGACGGAGAGATCTTCGATCTGGTCGGCGACCAGGGCTGGTATCCCAGGGATGGGGAGAAAGCAACTTACAAGCAGTTGCCGATCGAGGCCGCGTCACTTGCCACGGTTTATGTGGACGCCTACGTTGTAGAGCGGGACGAGAGATACCTGTCGCTCGCCAGAAGCGCGTTCGAGTGGTTTCTGGGAAAAAACCTGATAAATAAACCCCTGTTTGATTTTGCCTCGTTCAGCTGCTCGGACGGTCTGCTCAGGCATGAAGTTGAACCCAACCGTGGAGCCGAAGCAACCATACACTGGCTGCTCGCCCTGCTTCGTATTCAGACCGTTCTCCATATCGAACGGATTGAAACGGGGAGGGAACCACTGGTGTATGTGTAAGTCTTAGCAGAGAAGATTTTACGCACGCGTTTCCCGATTTTATCCGTATTCATCCAAATAAAGGGCGCTTGCGGAACAACTGCATCATGGCAAGAATCTGGAGGTCCGGGAAGATTGAGCAACAACCGGGACATGCCGAGGAGCGGGCATTTCAGTGAAGACGGTCTTGAATACATTATTACCAATCCAAGGCTGAAACTGCCTTACATAAATTATCTGACGAACGGGCGTTACTGTTCGTTCATCACCCACACCGGCGGCGGCTATTCGTTCTGGAAACAGCCGCCGGCCTATGGAATAAATATGTGGGCACCGGCTCTTAACAACGGCCCGGGCAGGTTTGTCTATATTAAAGACGGGGATGATATCTGGACTCCCAACTGGCTGCCGACGAGAGCGGAACTGGGCTCATGGTTGTGCCGTGTCGGGCTGGGGTATCAGCGGCTCGAAGCGGAAAAAAACGGCGTGAAAGCCTGGCTTTCCTACCTGGTGCCGCTGGACGCGGACCTGGAGTACTGGATACTCAAGCTTGAAAACAACTCGAGGGACAGGAAGACGCTGGAAGTCTATCCGTTCGTCGAGCTTCTCCTCGGCCAGCATATGCCGAACATAATTTCTTACTATTCGAATATTCTCTTCAACCGCATATACCAGGACAGAGGTCTCCTGATCGCCGAGAAGACATACTGGAACCGGGAAGCTTATGTGCCCAACAGGGAGTGGCCCATTAAAGTATTTTTCGCGAGCACCCGGCGGCCCGACGCGTTTGAAACGCTGAGGGAGGAGTTCCTTGGTCCCGGGGAAGGGATGGCGTCACCGGTCGGAGTAAGGGAAGGCCGGCTTTCCAACCGTGAAAACGACGGCCGACCGGCGGTTTTCGCCCACCAGTACCTGATTGAACTGGAGCCCGGCGAGTCCGAGCAGATAATCATAACCATGGGGGTCGCCGAAAGGGAAGAGGACTTCGAGAAGATCGATCATCATTTGAAGCCGGAGGTGTACAGGCAGAGATTTGAAGCCTGTAACCATTACTGGCAGGAGATCGTATACGGTGACACGGCGTATACCCCGGACACAATGCTCAACAACTTCGTTAACATCTGGAACAAGTACCAGAAGAGGGTTTGTTTCTGGTGGTACCGCTCCGACGGCTCGTACTTCATCTGCAGCGGAAATGAAACGTGGGGCTACCGGGATACCGCCCAGTGCATCCTGGGGGCGATACCCCGTTTCTTGAACGACGCATGGGAGCGGATAATATGGCATGTCGGCCTGATAAGCTCGGACGGCAGCGTCGACCAGGGTTATATCCACGATCTTGCCCTGCGGTCGGGGACGCCCGGCAATATCGACGTGGCGTTATGGCTGCCCATATCCATTCTGTTTTACCTTAAGGAAAGCGGTAATGTCGAGGCCCTTGAAGATATGGTAACCACCTACGACGGCGTGGAGATGACCCTTGCCGAGGTTATTTACAGGATCATTGAGAACGTCTGGAGAAGAAGGAGCGCGCGCGGCCTGGTCCACATGGAGAAAGGCGACTGGAACGACGCTATAAACTATGCGGGAAGAGAAGGCCGCGGCGAATCCACGATGGTGAGCGAACAGCTTCTTTATGTCTGCAACGAGTACCTGGAAGTAGCCGCTATGGCAAAAGGGATGCCGGGGCTGAAAACAGTAGGCCGGGTCGCAAAGTCCCTGCGCGACGCTCTCGAGGAGCACACATGGAACGGGGAGTGGTACATCCGCGGAACCAATGATGAGGGTGCTGTTATCGGCGGAAAGGGAAACGATGTCGCGGAAATATTTGAAAACTCCCAGAGCTGGGCTGTCATAGCCGGCCTGGATTCCGGGAGGACGGCCGTTGCGATGGAATCGGTCAGGGAGAAGCTGCTCACTGACAAGGGGTGCGCGCTGTTTCTCCCCGGCTGGAAAGAGCCGGATGACAGCATTGGGATCGTTACCCGGTTTGCCGTCGGAACCAAGGAAAACGCCGCTATATTCCTGCATGCTACGGCGTGGGCGACAATGGCGTTCGCCATCCTGGGAGACGGCGACACCGCGATGAAATCGTTCAGGAGCGTGTTGCCCAACGTGCGGGCGGAGGAGGACGGGGACCTCTACCTCTCGGAGCCTTATGTTTACGCTGAGTACATAATCGGGCCGGAATCGGAGTACTTCGGGGAGGGTTCCCATTCGTGGTTCACCGGCGGCGCGGCCTGGCAGTGGCACGTATTCTGGGGCTACATAATAGGTGTACGGCCTGTATACCGCGGTCTTCTCATAGATCCGTGCCTGCCCTCGGACTGGGAGGCGGTAACGGCCCGGAGGTGGTTCAGGGACTCGATTTATAATATCGAGATAGATAAGCCGGTTGGCATCTGCAAAGGGGTCAGGCAGTTGACTGTCGACGGTGAAAAGATTGAAGGTAATGTTGTACTGGCCCATGGTGACGGTAGAGAACATGACGTTTATGTGGAGATGGGCTGAGATAGAACAGCATCAGCCGGGACAATGCGACGAAGGAGCGGATTTTGGACGGCAACAGAGGAGATTCACCGAAAAACGACAAGCTTGTTTCCGGCGAACGTTTACCCCATAAGTTCTGTCCTTACTGCGGGTTCAGGAATGAGGCATCAATGGACTCATGTGTGAAGTGCGGAAAGGACATATCCTGGATCAGGATTCCCGAGCAGATACCGTCGCCGGAAATCATCAAGGAAAAACCCCGCTCGGAACCGAAGAGAGAGTCCATCTTCAGCATGCGGGCGATACTGGTGTTTCTTTTGATCTTCCTGCTTCTGGTGGCCCTGATCGCGGTGATGATAATTGCCGGAAAATCGAAGAGTGAAGAGACCGGTTGTCTCATGGACGCAAATATTGCGGCCGTTGGAGTTCGATGCTATGAAAATCGTGCGGCAGTGATGTCCGGGCCCTCCATCCCGTGCGGCGGCGGTTCCTTGTCCGCCGTGTGAACCCGGGCCGAAGGGCACTCGGGAACGAAACGACCATTGATTGTTATGCATTGTCTGACGCAGTTCCCCTGTTTAATAAGGAAAAGAAGTCCCGCTTCGTGAATATTCATATATAAGGTAATTCAACCGTACAGGTGGTTTCGGGCTACATGAGAATAAGAAGAAAAAAAGGGGAAGAGGAGCCGGGAGATCTCGAAAGTCTCGAGGACGGGTACTGCCCGGAGAGTGAATATGTGGAACGGGCGGTTCCGGAAAATCCCCGGAAGAAGTATGTTCCCCGTCACAAAGGCGG
This sequence comes from Actinomycetota bacterium, assembly GCA_016927325.1. Taxonomy (GTDB): domain Bacteria; phylum Actinomycetota; class Geothermincolia; order Fen-727; family Anoxymicrobiaceae; genus JAFGMY01. The sequence continues at coordinate 14,174 of JAFGMY010000007.1, forward strand.
AAAGGTGCGGGGGCAAACGCCGGAAGAGGAAGAACCCCCTCTGTTTATACCGGAAGAAGCCGTTCCCGGAGCGGGTGCCACCGGTGGCGTGTTTCAAACGGAAGCCCGGGAACCGTTTGAAGCGGCAGGCCCGGGTGGAGCTGTATTCGAGCGAGGGCCGACGCAGGTGCCGGATGATATAGGTGAACTCGGGACCGGGCCCGGCGGCAAAGGAGAGTATCCTTCGGGCAGGTCTCCCGAACCTTCCGCGGCTGAAAAAGGAGATTTTACCGGTGCGCCCGAAGGAGTGCCGCCTGAAGACGGCGCCTCCCAGGGTTACGGCTACTACTGGGTGCCGCCGGGAATGTACCCCCCGCCATACCCGCAACAGGTTTTCGGTTATGGCGGCGGACCGCCTGAAATGCCTCCCCAGCCGGGCATTCCTTATCCGTTTTCCGGACCGGGGCCTTATCCCCCGATGGCGCCTCCATTTGTCGAGGGTGTTCCCTGCAACGGGGAACAGTTTCATTCCATGGAGCCGGATGATGATTTCAGGTTCGGCGATCTTGATTTTGCTGAGGAAACACACTGGAGAGCGGATTTAAAGTGGGTATTCGGAATTATCGCCGGCTTGTTTATCCTGATGACTCTGTTGTTTACAAGCTATTACCGTGTCTCCGGCGCTGGTCCCGCTGAGGAAATCCAGAGCTCTCTTATACTCAACGTAACAAAAATCGAAAGCATAATAGATGAGAACTATACCGAGCTTAGAAGTAAGGCACGCAAAGACGAGGATGCCGCGATCACGGTTCCTGACATCGGTGTTGATGTCGAGATAAGCTCTGAAGACATTCTTTCGATGGACGAGGCCGAACTTACCAGTGCGGTTATAGGCGAAGTTCAGAAAACGATCTATTCACAGGGATACGAGGGTGATCTCCCTATGAAATACGCGCAGGGCCCCGGGGAGGAAAGGGCAAGGGCAGTCAGCGTTACGTACCTCGGGAGCCTTAACAAGGGCGCTCACGAGAATTTGTTCATACCTGTAATAATCTGCCTGGGGCTTTCGATCGTTTTTTTCGTGCTGTTTGTTGTTTTCTGCCGGGGTTGGGGAAAGGTGATCGGCCCCGGTGTTCTCCTTATTTGCGCCGCGTTCCCCGGATCGCTTTTCTTGAGGCTGGGAGGCGCTTTCTTCTGGAA
>JAFGMY010000058.1 GCA_016927325.1 Actinomycetota bacterium
CCCAGCGAATAAACCGCGGAACCGATCTCACGCCCGTAGGGCACTATCCTTGTTTCCCAACCCAACTGGACACCTATGCTGTCCAGCTGTTCGGCTACCGTTGTTCCATTGAAGTTTCCGCTGGTCCATATGTACAGGCTCTTTTCCTGAAGCTCCTTAACGATATTTTCGGCCGTCTCCGGATCGGGGGCGGAACCGGCCAATGCGCAGAACCCCGGTGCGGTACCGTCTACGAACTCCACGCCGCGCTCACGCATGATAACGTCGTCGGCTGCACCGAGCCAAATACCGTTAACGGGGTTAGGCCCATCCACATATTTTATAGCTTCCTCGATCTCCTCCATAAAAAGTGTCGCCATCCCGGCATCCAGGGTAGGACCAAGGTAAGGAGTCCACATGTTCTCCGCGGGAACGGGCGGCAGAAGATCCTCCGCGATCTGCATGATCTTCGGACAATCGGAAAGTTTTTCCACTTTCTCACCGGTCATCGCGTAAATGATCGGAAGGTAGTAGGCAGTGTTGGGAAACCCTATCTCCTGGTTTCCCCCCAGTTTCTCCAGTGCCTCTTCCAACCTCCCCGCAACACGATCATGTATGGCGTGAGCGCCACGAATCGCGGCGCTTGCAATAATCTTAGACATCCAACTAACCTCCTTTAACAGCGCGACTTCTTGCCGCGCCAATAAGCCAAATTCTCAATTACTCGATTTCCAGTTCCCTTCTCATAGCCATGTCGAACAGCACTCGCTCGCGCTTTCCGAGAATTCCGAGCGCTTCGCGCTTCTTGTCAATGTGGGTGAGTATCTTTCCAACCATCTTTTCAGGGTCGGACTCAAAGTCCCACATCGCTCCATAGATGTTCTCATACTCCTTGAACAGAAAATCGGTAAATTTCTGGCTACCGAGAGTCGGCCATTTCACGCCAAAAACCGTATACACTCCACTGGTAACGAAGTAGTGGCCGATAGATATTGCTTTTTCGCTCATCCACTCCGGCGCCGCGCCGGCAACCGGCAGATCGCTGATATCCTTTCCGAGGCCCCCCTCTTTGACCATCGCGGTGCATGACATCAATATCCGGCTGTTATCGACGCAAGAACCTGCATGCAGAACCGGCGGAATCCCGACGGCCTCACATATCTCATAAAGGCCCTTGGGGCACTTATCCTTAGCGCTTTCCGGCGACATCAAACCGGTCTTAGCGACCGACTGCGCCGCGCAGCCCGTCATTACCACCAGACAACCGTTGGCCACAAGCTCCTCGGTCACCCGCTGATGAATCAAGTCATGCGGCACCCTTGGGTTGTTACACCCCACCACGCCGACTACCCCGCGGATCCGGCCGTCGATAATGCCGTCGTTCAACGGGCGGTAAGAAGCTCGGAAACGGCCGCCCAGCATATAATTGATGTACTCGTGTGTGTAACCGCCGATGAACTCCTCGGTGTCCTTCGGGATATCGACTTTGCCCCGGTTTGAGAAGTTATCGATCGCCATTTCAACGATCTTTTCCGCGGTCTCGAGAGCGCTTTCTTCATGGAACTCCAGGTGCTCCGCCAGCGGCATTTTACCCTTGGGGCTCGTCGTGATAACTTTGGTGTGATAACACTGTGACAACTGGCCGATCGCCTGGTAGATGCACTGTACGTCGACTACCATCGCTTCCACTGCACCAGTCAGTATCGCCATTTCCTGCTGCAAAACATTCCCGGCGATGGGTATTCCGTGCCTGGAAAGGATCTCATTCGCGGTACAGCAGATACCGGAGATGTTGATTCCGCTCGCGCCTTTCTCCTTGGCTTTTTCAATCAACTTTGGATTCTGCACGGCAAGCAGTATCATTTCGGAAAGAAGAGGCTCGTGCCCGTGGACGATAATGTTTACCTGGTCCTCTTCAAGGACACCCAGGTTTATCTTCGACTTTATAGCTTTGGGTGAACCAAACAGGACGTCCTGAAGTTCAGTGGCAAGCATCGATCCGCCCCACCCGTCACCGAGCGCGCATCGTGTCCCCTGGATCATGATATTTTCCATCTCCTGGTCCACGCCGATGTGTGTACGGTGTAAAACCTCGACGATTTCACGGTCTATGCCCCTCGGGAATACCCCAAGCTTCCGCCAGAGTTCCTGCCTTGGCTCCGGGGCCCTCTGAGCGAACTCTATTTCTCCGGTCTGGTTGCCGAACATCGCAAGGCATTTCTCGCCGACCTCCAGGCCGATCTCCTCTATCGGTCGGTCCCCGACTTCCACACCGATATCCGCCGCGATCTCCAGCAGCCTCATCCTATCCTTGATTTTATAATCCGCAGTTTCGCCTTTCGACGCCATTATCATGGTCTCGGCTACAGCGCGCCCGTGGTCTGAGTGAGCAGCTGCCCCTCCGGCAATCATTCTTACGAAATTCCTTGCAGCCACCACTTCGGCGGTCGCCCCGCAGATGCCACGCTTCTCCGGTTCGCCTTCCTTCTTGGGCGGCGTCAGCCTGCAGGGGCCCATGGCGCAGTTCTTGCAGCAGATGCCGCTTTCGCCGATGGTGCAGGCTTTCATCTGCTCAGTCCTGGAAAAAGCGGTCGACTGGTCTTCGCCCGCCGCTTTCTTGAGCATTTCAATCGTCGCGTCGCACGACGTTCTTTCTGATAAATCACTCACGTGTCTCAACTCCTCGCTCTTCTTGAGCTTTTTATGTTAACCAGGTTGACTGGGGCTCCCGGCTACATCAACGAATCAATCACTTTCCGGACCGTCTTAATGGCATCCGGATGCCTCATCATAACAATGTTGGCTCCAGCCATCAGCAGGCAAGAGGCGGTGATTATCTCCCAGAATACACCGCGCCTGCTCTCGTCCCCCCACTCCGGGAACTCTGAAGCCGGCGCCTTTGCCTCCTTCGCTTTCCACGACTCCCAACCTACATCCGCAATAAGTGGCATCTGGGTCATACCATCGTCCTGCTGGAGCGCGGCGATCTTCAACCTCTCCATTACCGAATAAGAATATTCAAGTCCATATCCCAGAGCCCCGGTAGTCGGGTCTATGATGATGCTTCCCACGTCAACGCCTAAATTGGAGAGCAGTACATTCAACTGCTTCGCCAGGTTGACGTCTATCGGGGTCTTGGCAACGACACTCTGCTTGTAACCCAGTGAAGCGGCGCCGATAGTCTTGAAATTGTCCTCAACCGCGGGTCCCAGCAATACGTTCTTCCCTTCCGTCGCGGTCGCAACTGCTTTCAGGACCTCGCCGTCTTTTTCCACATCTTCGGCACCATAGACAATCACCGGAACATCTACGGCCTCTACTACAGATTTCGCAGTCTGTGCCGCTTCTTCGGCCGACTTGTCGTCACCCTTCGGATCTGTGCTCTTGAGCCTGAGCGCTATAAGGTCCGCACCCCACTCGTCCTGGGCTTTCTTCGCCCACACTACCGGATCGGAGATAACATCAGCGAGCGGCTCCATAACAGCCGGAGGCCACCCCTGGGGATTATCGTCGCATACCTCAACCGCAATCAGCGGCCTGTTGGGCATTTGCCCGTCAAATAGATAAAATGGCAAAACATTTTCACCGCCAACCTTTACATCACCCGTTCCCAGGGAGACCTCGCGAATCTTTGATTCGGTTGTCTCAGTCGGCATCTCAAACGCCATTTTCCTTCACTTCCTTTCTAACCTTATATCTGTCTGGTTTCATTGATATTTCTCAATCAGACATGCCGTAAACATCGCACTCACTGTTCTATTCCAGCCCCGCCTGCATTTTAGCGGCGGTCAGGGCGTTCTTGAGCAGCATCATATTAGTGACCGCTCCAACCCCGCCCGGCACGGGAGTTATAGCCTTGGCTTTTTCCTTCACGTCGTCGAAATCGACGTCTCCGACCGTCCTGGTCTTTGGCTTGCCCTTGTCGTTCAATACCGGATTGCCCTCTTCATCCAGGACTTTTACCCTGTTGATGCCGACATCTATCACAACCGCACCCTCTTTTACCAGGTCCGATGTAATAAGCCCCGCTTTCCCGGCGGCGACGATCAGTATATCCGCACCGGTCGTGTGCTTCTCCAGGTTGCCCGCCTGGGAAGTAAATATATGCGCTACGCTTGTCGTCGCGTTCCGGTTCAGTGCCAGCAGAGCGACCGGCTTTCCAACTATATTGCTGTGCCCCACGACAACGATTTCCGCGCCTTCAAACTCAACCCCTACGCGCTCCATCAGCTCAATGCAGGCCGAAGGAGTACATGGAGCCAGAGTCGGCTCTCCAAGGGTCAACCTTCCCATATTGAACGGGTGGAAGCAGTCGATGTCCTTGTCCACGCGGATGGTATTGATCACCGCCGAATCTGAAATGTGACCGGGAAACGGCCTCAGGGGAAGGATTCCGCTAACCTTGGGGTCCTCATTCAATTCTTTTACCACATTGACCACCTCTTCCTCGGTGGTCTCCTCCGGAAGGCTCTTGTCGATGTAATTGAACCCTACGGATTCACAGTTTTTCTCCACCTGGCCCCTGTACATCCTTGACCCGAAATCGTCTCCCACAAGCAGGGTTGCGATACCGGGGGTAATTCCTTTGTCGGCGAGCTTCTTTTTTTCAACTACTATTTCGTCCTTGATCTCATCAGCCACCGCGTTGCCGTCTATGATCTCAGCCATATTCAACACCTCACCCCAACTTTTCATAAGTCGTCTTTAATACTCTATTTTTCAACCCGGCTGTATTCGATAGTATATCTTCTATCGCGGACCATTTCTCATCCGCGAAAGCCTTGTCTTCAATACTTGCAAGATTAATCTTCACATTCAGTGCCGCGGACTGCGCGCCGGCGTCGGCCAGCAAAACCGCGACGCCTGCGTCGCTTACGGCGTTAACGTTGCCGATTTCAGCGGCAAGCTCGCTCAAACGCGCGACCTCGAGCGCATTCTCGGCAATTTGATAAGGCACCATGGTCGCGTCAAGAAGCGCCTCCTGTATCGCCTTTTTTCTGCTTGATTTCTCCTCGCCGGTCTCCCGTGGCATTTTAAAAGCCTTTGACAACACCCCGTATACTTCGGTGTCTTTCTGAACCAGTTCCTGAAGATTACGCCTGACACTTTCCGCCGACTCGAGCAGACCGGCTATGCGATCCTGTACATCACTATATTTTTCTTTTCCAACAGTGAGATTCGCCACCATGCTCACCAGAGCCGCTCCTATGGCAGACGCCAGAGCGCAGGCGGCACCGCCCCCGGGTTCAGGTGAACCGGAAGCAAGCTTATCCATGAACTGCAGTATCGGACCGTCCATGTACATCTATCACACCACCCCCTGAAGAATTTCTTCCAGCATTCCTCGAACCGTAACCATTGCGGGGGACCTGTCGTCCAATTCCACAATAGGGCGGCCATTCAGATCCAACTCGGCGATACCGGGGTCGTCGGGAATAAAACCGGCAATATTCAAACCTGTCTCTTCCGCGGCCGCCACCAGTTTTTCATCGACCGGGAATTTAGCCCTGGAAACGACAAGGTAGGACCTGCCCGTTTCAAGTTCCATCTCCCCACCCAGCTCATCTATTCTCTTCGCCGTCTCCAGGCCCCTCCTGGATGGATCGCTCACGATAAACATATGGTCGACCGAACGCGTTGTCCTCCGGCTTAAATGCTCCATTCCCGCTTCATTGTCAATCACTACAAAACGGTAATGCTCCTGCATCCCGTCAAGAAGGACCCTGAGCATATTATTAATTGCGCAATAACAACCCGGACCTTCGCCTCTTCCCATACTAAGCAGGTCAAAGTCCCCTGATTCCACGAGTGCCTGCTCCACCTGCATCTCAAGAATATCCTGCTTGGACATTCCCGCGGGAAGTTTCTGCTGCTGGATATCACGGGACATGCCCTCCCGAAGAGATCCCACGGTACTGGTAATTTCTACGCCGAGGGCCATGTCGAGGTTGCTGTTGGAGTCAGCATCCACGGCGAGTACCGGCTTCAGATTATTATCTATTAAATACTTTATAATCAAAGCCGACAGTGTGGTCTTTCCGGTGCCCCCTTTGCCTGACACAGCTATAACGGTTGTCAATTGTCGCTACCTCCAGCTTCCCCCCGCGCGGTGCGAGCCCTTTCCCTGGCTTCTTCCAGCCTGCGCATAACGGTTGGAAAATTTTTCGAGTGCGTGTGGGGGAGAAACAGCGCCGAAACGTACTGGTCCATGAACTTGGCATTCGTGGAAAGCTCGAGATAAGTCATCATCCTGGCTATCCGCTCGGCTTCCTTGATGAGATTGCCGGAAAGCGCCATAAGGTAACTCCCCAGCAGCGAACCGTTCCCCACAAACTTGATCTTCTCGGTATCAACGTCGGGAAGCAAACCGATAATTATAGCTTTGTCGATCTCGAGATATCTTCCGAAAGCTCCCGCGATCAGGATTTCGTCCAGCATATCGAGCGTCATGCCCACTTCCTCCATCATAATGTTGATACCGGCGAAAACTGCCGCCTTGGCGCGCATCAGGTTGTCAACATCGACATCGGTAATAACAATGTCGCGGTGGGTTCCGGTTTCCTCCGCCCAGGCGATCACGTACTCTCCTCCGTTGTTTCCCTCGCGGACGCGCGGGGTGTCCAGATCGACGTTTACCTTTCCCCGTTCATCCAGGATGCCTGTAAGGAACATCTCCGCGAGAAGGTCGATCAGGCCTGAGCCGCATATCCCCACCGCATGCTTGCTGCCGACGGTGATGATCATCGGCTCGAGCGTCGCCTCGTTTATCCTGACCTGCTCGATAGCCCCTCTCGTCGCCCTCATGCCGTGTTTTACACCCGCCCCTTCAAAAGCCGGACCGGCGGAACAGGAACAGGCCAGCATCCAGTCTTTATTGCCAAGAACCATCTCTCCGTTGGTCCCGATATCGATATAGAGAGTCATCTTCTCGGAGTTGAACATCCCCGAAGCCAGGACTCCCGCCACGATATCCCCGCCGACATAAGATGCCACACCGGGAGTACAGTGCAGATATACTCCTGAAGCGATCCTGATGCCCAGGCTGCTTGCCTTTATCCACGGGAAATACTGCGCGACCGGAATATAGGGATCGACCCGGATGTATCTTGGGTCCAGGCCGAGAAGGAGATGCGTCATCGTAGTGTTTCCCGAGATGCAAAGATGGGTAATGCTGCAAAACTCGATGTTTGTCTTCTCCACCATTTCCTGGATCAGGTTCCAGATCGTGTTGACCACCGCGGACTGCAGCTTGGCGAGGCCGGTGGCCCTTGTCGAATAGATGATCCGCGATATCACATCTTCGCCGTACGGAATCTGACCGTTATAGTCAGCCGCCTCGGCGATTACCTTCCCGGTCTGAAGGTCTATCAACTGGGTCGCTATCGTAGTGGTGCCGAGATCGATGGCGATCGCAGCCTGCCGGAGAGTAGTGTCGCCCTTTTCTATCCTGACCGCTCTCAAATCGCTTCCGCGGTCGAGCACGGTCACCGTGACGTCAAAGGAAGATGCGCGTATCATTCCCGGCAGAGCCTGAAGCATCGGATAGTCGATGACCAGATCGTTCATTCCCGAAAGTCTGGCCAGGTCCCTTTTTATCCTTTCGGCGTCACTCAGGTTATCCTCAAGTGTCGGCTTTTCCATAATCAGATGGCGCTTGGTCGTCGGGGGATTGAGCTCCCATTGCGGGAGCCTCTTCGCCCAGTCCTCGGCTGAAAGGGTATATCCCTTGAGCGGAATTGGCGGGCGGCGCGTAAGCGCGCTCTTGTCACCGATCTGAGTCTCGATCGGCACCCTTACCTCGAGATCCGACTCTATGGATGAGCAGCACGCCAGGACATAACCCTGCTTTACTTCCTCCTCGGACAGTTTGACCCCGAGCTTCTGCTTGACATCGCCCTTTTCCACTATTACCCGGCACTTGCCGCACGATCCCTCACCGCCGCAGGAAGCGTTGATGTGGACGTCAGCCTTCATCGCCGCCCTCAGGAGGTTCTCTCCCCTGGCGACCTCTATACAACGCTCTTCGGGATGAAAACACACCCTGCACATATCGTTTTCCAACCTTCCGCTCTCCTTTGTTTTAAGGATGCCCGAAGATGCCGGGCCGGCATTACAGGCCGCTATCCGTCTAGAACAAGCCCATTATCCTGCCGTTTTCATCAAGCTCGACCTTGTTTCCGGCGGGCTGGCTTGGAAGCCCCGGCATGGTCCTCATGTCGCCGCAAAGCGGGAAAATGAAGCCCGCGCCTACAGATGGCTGAATGTCCCTTATCGGCAGCCTCCAACCTTGGGGGCGGCCCTTTTTTGTCGGATCGTGTGAAAGCGAAAGGTGAGTTTTTGCCATGCAGAGCGGGAGCTTGTCGAATCCCGCGTCGGTGAGACGCTTGATGGAAGCTTCAGCAACAGGCGCGTAATCGACTCCTTCGGCACCGTATATTTTGGTAGCCACCTTCTCAATCTTTTCCTTTATCGAATCCTCAAGGTCGTAGAGATAATGGAAATCGTTCTTCATATCGCAGGCTTTCACTATCGCTTCCGCCGCCGCGGTACCACCCGCACCGCCTTCCGCCCAGACGTTTATCGGCTCGCAGAAATCGGCGCCCGCTTCAAGCGAGATTTCGCGGATCATTTCCGTTTCCTTGTCATGGTCCGTCGTCCGGTGGTTGATTGTCACCACGACCGGCACCCCGAATGATTTCATGTTCTCGATATGCTTGACGATATTCTGACAACCGTTCTCCAGGGCTTCGTAGTTCTCTTTCGCCTGAACGTCATCAGGAATCGGCTTGCCGGGGACCGCGGGGAACGCCCCACCGTGCATCTTAAGAGCCCTGACCGTGGAGGTAATAACAACACAGTCGGGCCTGATTCCGTACCGTTCCATCGCCCTTACCTTGATGTGCATCATCTTCTCCGCACCGCAGTCGGCACCGAAACCGCTCTCGGTTATCACGTAGTCGGCCAGCTTGGTGGCGATCAGGTCGGCAACCACCGAATTGTTGCCCTGGGCTATGTTCGCAAAGGGGCCTGCGTGCATAAAGCAGGCGTTCCCTTCAAGAGTCTGAATAAGGTTCGGATTGATGGCATCCTTAAGAAGAACCGCCATGGCACCCGCGCATTTCAAATCGGAAGCGGTAACCGGCTTTCCGTCATAATCATAAGCCACGACGATTCTCTTCAGCCTTTCGACCAGGTCGGGAAGGCTGTCGGCCAGCGCCAGGATAGCCATAACCTCGGATGCGACGGTTATATCGAATCCGGTCTGGCGCGGATAACCGTTTGCCTTCCCCCCAAGACCGACAACGATATCGCGCAATGCCCTGTCACTTATGTCAACGACCCGTCTCCAGGAGACAGTCAACGGATCGATGTTCAGGGGGTTGCCTAGAAGAATACTGGTGTCTATGTACGCGGCAAGCAGGTTGTTGGCGGCCCCGACGGCGTGAATGTCACCGGTGAAGTGAAGGTTGAGGTCCTCCATTGGCACTACCTGGCTGTAGCCTCCGCCCGCAGCTCCGCCCTTGATGCCGAATACCGGGCCCATGCTGGGCTCGCGGATGCATATTATGGTGTTCTTGCCGATCTTGTTCATCGCCTCGGTCAGTCCGATCGAGGTTACGGTCTTTCCCTCTCCCAGCGGGGTCGGGGTTATCGCCGTTACATCAACATACTTCGCTGTTGGATTATTTTTGATTCTATCCAGAACATCCAATTTGACCTTGGCCTTGTACTTTCCATAAAGCTCCAGGTCGTCCTCTTCAAGTCCGATAGACTTGGCTATCTCCGTAATAGGCTTCATCTTGGCAGCTTGCGCTATCTCAAGATCGCTTGGCACGTTAACCATTTTGTCTCCTTTTGGCTCCTGCTGAATCATCCCGACAGTTGAAGTTCAAAACATTCTTTAAAATGAATATCCGGCCTATTTACTACTTACACGGCGGTCTGTATCAGTCCGGGCATCATCTCCTTCCACTCCCGCGCCGACTATCTGATCTCTGCAACTCAACTACTTCTCCTCAAATAAACATGGCCTCCTTGCGGAGGCCCACCCATCTATTTTCCCTTTGAATCAGTTATTAAATTATATGAGATTATATTTAAAGCAATGGGCTATTGCAAGCAGGTCGTGACCTGCTTCCGTGCGTATCCCCTGACATTAAATATAACCCAACAAGGGTAGGCTTGCGCCCCATGATAATAACCTATATGACGGTGATCCTGTCAAAAGTGAAAGATGCCTGTGGGAAACAGGCCGGAACGATGCGCTTCCGCACGGGGGGAAGTTCGCTTCGATTGACTGCAATTGACGCTTTATGAGAAAGTAATTGCGCTTATTACAGAACACTCAACGCACAAACAGTTTTATGGGGGTACGCTATGTCAGCAGAAAATTCAGAATATGATGTCGTAGTCATAGGCGCCGGCCCCGGCGGTTATCCCGCAGCCATAAGGGCCGCGCAGCGCGGGGCAAAGGTAGCCCTGGTGGAAAAAGAAAAAGTGGGCGGAACGTGCCTGAACTGGGGATGCATTCCCACCAAAGCCCTTCTGGCTTCAGCCGAACTGATCGACAAGGCAAAAGATGCGGAAGCATTCGGCCTGAAGATTGAAGGGGTACAACCTGACTGGCCCGCAATAATGGCCCGGAAAAACAAGATTACCGAGACACTGACCGGCGGCGTAAAGCAGCTCCTCAAGGCAAACGGCATTACTCTCATCCAGGGAACAGCCTCAATAACTCCCGATAAAAATGTCTCGGTGGAAGCGGATGGCGGCGAGCAGTTGCTGAACGCGGGTAAGATAATAATCGCCACCGGCTCCGACCCGGCGGAACTTCCCACATTTGATTTTTCCGAACCGTCGGTTATGACCTCAACCGACGGCCTGGCCCTGGAAACCGTGCCCGAAAGCCTTATCATAGTCGGCAGCGGCGTTATAGGATGCGAGTTCGCGACGGTTTTCTCCGCGATGGGCACCTCTATCACCATGCTCGAACTTATGGACAGGATACTCCCAACCGAAGACAGCAGGGTGTCAAAGCAGATGAGAAGCGTTCTCAGAAAGAGGGGAATAGATATCAGGACAAAGACTACGGTTGAAAAAGTCCTCGAGTACGGGCCGGACGGAATAAAAGTGGAGCTATCCACCGGAGACACCCTGGAAGCTGACAAACTGTTGATCTCGATCGGGCGAAAACTGAATTCGAGCGGCCTCGGCCTGGAAGAAGCGGGTGTTGAACTGGACGCTCGCGGCACAATAGCGGTAAATGAAAAGATGGAAACATGCGTTGACGGCATTTTCGCGATTGGAGATGTGACCGGCGGTATCCTGCTTGCCCATACCGCAACGGCCGAAGGTCTCGTCGCCGCGGAAAACGCGACCGGCGGAAACAGGTCGATTGATGAGAAGATCGTTCCCGCCTGTATTTTCACAACCCCTGAAATCGGAAGCGTCGGGCTTAATACCGATAAAGCGGCGGATCAGGGAATTGATGTGAATATCAGCCGCTTCCAGTTCGGCGGACTCGGTAAAGCCCTCGCGATGGGTGAAGACATGGGATTCGTCCAGTTGGTGTTAGACCGGGAGAGCGACCGCATTCTGGGCGCGCAGATCATGGGACCCCACGCTTCCGATCTCATACATGAAATTGCCATCGCTATGAAACTGGGAGCAACCTCGGCGGATATCGCTGAAACCATTCACGCTCATCCATCGCTCGCCGAAGCGATACTCGAAGCCGCTGAAGCCGCGCACGGACAGGCGATCCACGCGGCGCCGGCAAAGAAAAAATGATTAAACTTGGATCATTAGTAATGAGACAGCGGTGTCATCCCGCGGTTGGCACCGCTTCGCTTGTCAATCCGGTGATCCGCTTTCAACAACTATTCCAGGGTGACGATACGCTCGACAGCCAGATTGGCCACTTCCTCCTCGCGGCCGGGAAAGAAATGATCGGTTCCGTATAGTACGTTGACGTTTTTCTTGTCGTCGGCGGAAACCTTTGACGTAAAAGACATCAGCGTGTCAACCTTGCAGTACTGATCCCGTGCCCCGACGAAGTAAAAACGCTTTGTTTTGGAATTAGCGCTGATTTCGGCTGCCAGCCCTTCCCACTCGAACTCATCGAGCGGAAGGGCGATTGAAATACACGCGTAAACCGGAATGCCCATCGCAAGAGATGCCAGAGCCATTCTGGCCCCGAATGACCAGCCGATAAGGCATACTCGCTCAGGGTTTACATTCGGGTAGTTGGACATAAAAGCGGCAGCCGCCTCAACGTCCTTCGGCTCTTCCTTCCCGTTGGTGAAAACCCCTCCACTGAGCCCTACTCCGCCGAAATCGAATCTCAGGGCCACTATACCCTGCGTACAGAGCCGGTTCGCGATCTTGGTTATCAGACTTACATCCATGCTCCCGCCATCCATGGGATCCGGGTGGCAAAGAACGGCGGCGGTTTTCTGTTCCGAACCCAGAGGTTCGTGGATTATACCGATCAATTCCGTCGTTTGCTGTCTGGTAGAAAGGAAATTTACCTTGTTTTCAATCACTTGACCCACCATATTACTTTTCGGATTACACTGCTCAAAATATTATACCGCCGGTGTTTACTTCAACACAGCACCCGTTCTCTACTGCTTCCGCTTTATATTTGCCATTGCACCGAGTCAATAAAATGCCGGGGACTCTAGAATCTAACCTTTATCAACCTGAATGGGCAAGCATCAACACAAGAACCACACAAAATGCAGCGGTCTTTATCAAGGGTCAGCTTGAAATCTGGAGGACCCACGGTCAGGGCGCCTGTAAGACACACGGCGGTGCAAACCCCGCAACTGGTGCATATAGTATCATTCAGATCGATATCCTTGATAGCTTCCTCAACCGTAACCCCCTGGTCCTTGAGGTACTGGACCCCGTTTTTTACGTTTCCGCCGTCACCCTCCAGTTCCACCAGCATGCGGCCGACCTCGCCCTCGGTCACCTCGGCACGTAGAATATTGGTTATGACATCGTAGTCTCTTATCATAAGAGATATTACGGGCCTCTCTACAACCTCGGGGGGGAAAGTAAGCACAACTCTTCTCTTCATCATTTATCTCTCACCCCTTCTCTCCTCGAGGGTATTCAAGCCGCCGTCACGGGGAAGCTCTTCCACCGGTCTTGAAACAGTAAACGCCCCTTCAAGTATCCGCTGCTTCAGTATACCGGCGATCTCACGGCTCATTTTAAAACTTGAAAGCGGCGCGGTCTTGACCATTCTACCTTTTAATTCCACTTTTCCGCTACGAAGTTCCCGGTAATTCACCTTCTTGAGCCTGTTGCGCGCGCGTGAGGGTTCACTGTAGTCGAATATATAAGTCTCTATATCCTCATCTGATATCCCGGTACGCACAGCCATGTCCTCATCCAGGATTGGTATAGGTATCCCTATTCCGACATATAGAGTTACGCCGTACCTGTGAAACCTCGCGCCCCGGATGAATTTTGAATCCATCGTCTTCATATCGCCGATAAGGGCAAGTGAACCCGAAGGCCCGACCGGGACTCCATTATCGTTTCTTTCGACTTCAGGATTGTGCTGGGTACCCGCCCACGCGACATACCCGGTCCCTCCGCCGAGAAATATCCTGGTGCCGATTCCTATCGTGCGATAATCGGGATCGTTCAGTAACGGATTCAACTGCCCGGCACTGCAGTAAGTAATGTTTCCATAGTTTGGAAGAAGTATTCCCATATAGGTATAAATCGTCTTTTCCGAACTGTTGGTCGCGCTGGCATAGTTCTCATACGCGTTTCTGGGATTGAACAGATAAGCCTGGTTAAGATCGCTTAAAGCCACTTCCGTCTCTATCTCTTTTCTGGGATAACAGTCAGTCGCAATCGCGGTACTCTTGAGCTTTATCCTCTTGCCCTCTATCAGATCCTGAATAATGTGGCCTCCACCATAAGCAAGGCCTTCACTGTCGGATATCGCGGCGGCACCGATATACGCATCCACAGCGGCCACGTCCGCGCACACAGGTACATCGTTCAACCATAAACGGTGCATCTTTATCGGAGGATCGCTGTGACCGAAATTGACAAAAGCACCCGACGAGCACATGGGACCGAAAGTCCCTGTTGTGACAACATCGACTTTCCCGGCCGCCTCCCCGGCTCCTTCGCTTTTCACCAGTTCGGTCATTTCTTCCGCGGTCAACACCACGGCCCGGCCTTTTTTAATCTTCTCGTTGATTTCTTCATAACTCTTTGCCACAGTCTCACCTCCTTGAAAAGACCTCGTCTTTTCATAGAAAATAAAAAACCTCCGTCCACGTGGGGACGAAAGTTCTATCTTCCGTGGTACCACCCCACTTCACGCCGGCCTCACAGCCTGCGCCTTGTCGGGTACGCCCTGATCCGGGATATACCCTAGTCCTGTAACGGGGACTTCCGTCCGGCATTACCGACCGCCTGTACATACCTGATCTTCATTCAGGCGGTTTTCCTCCGGAAGCTCGGGGGCCATGTTCGAGAACACCTGCGGCGCCGGTTCCCACTGTCCCGGCTCACTTCAGCCCGGCCCTTTCCCTACTCATCCCCTTCGTAGCCTTTGGGGTAATCACAGCTTATAAGCTGTTCTACTACTGAAACTGAACCTACACTTTTCAATGCATGCTGTCAAGAATATTTGTCAGCCGTACTATCGAGCGTAAACCGTGCCCGTGCTTTCGGTGATTTCCGGAAGGAAACCGCTGCCGGAAAAAGACCTGGCCGTGATACCGCAATGCCTGAAGTGGCATAATCAGGGAAATGCGTATATTTTTAACTTGCCGTAACCGGTCCCGGGACCGGCAATGCTCTATAAATAGACACGGAGAGATCGCGTGAAGGAAACATCATCAAAAAAGATCGGCCTGGCTTTCAGCGGCGGGCTGGACAGTACCGCGGCCGGTATTATCCTCAAGAATGAAGGGCATGAGATAATCGCGGTTACGATGTCGATAGAGACCGATGAAAACGAGATAATAATTGAACGTGCCTCACGAATCGCGCGCAAGGCGGGTTTCGTGCACAAAATCATCGACCTTAACGCCGAGTTCAAAAGAGAGGTAATCTCCCCATTTATAAAAGCCTACGAGAGCGGTATGACCCCAAACCCCTGTATCCGCTGTAACCGGGATATCAAGTTCGGTGCCCTCATGAGAAAGACGCTCGATTTCGGATGCGACCTCTTTGCAACCGGCCACTATGTAAGGTTGCTCGGAAACAGCAGCAAAAAGCAGTGCCTGAAACGTGGAATAGACAGCAGGAAGGATCAAAGCTATATGCTGTGGACGCTCGGCCAGGCGGTCCTTGGGAATTCGATCTTTCCTCTTGGTAACACCACCAAGGAGAATATACGCAGGCTGGTCCGCGAGACCGGCATCGAAGACAATGCTCCCGAAAGCCAGGACATCTGTTTTCTTGCCGGCAGGAGCTACCGTTCTCTGTTCGACGGCCGTGCTGAAGGCACCAACACGGGTCCGGTCTACACAGTGGACGGAACCGTTATTGGAAAACACAAAGGGCTCACATACTACACGATAGGACAGAGAAAGGGACTCGATCTCGGGACCCATGAGGCCATGTTTGTGGTAAAGATCGACCCTGAAGACAACTCGATTACCGTTGGCGGCAGAGAAGACCTGAAGTGCGTGGGGTTTACAGTGTCCGAGCTGAACTTCATTGAAGGGTTGCCGCCCGCCCGGAGTTTCAAATGTGAGGTCGAAACACGGTACAGGGGCCCGCTGGCCTGTGCAGATGTCAAACTAATAAACAGCTCGGAAGGTATTGTGAGTTACAGTGAACCGGGCTTCCGGGGAGCCCCCGGGCAATCGGCAGTTTTCTACCGGGGTGATACCCTCCTGGGTGGAGGAGTCATCAACCGGGAACAGTAGCGTCACACAGGCAACGGCCGTACGCACTATCGCCCGAATGGACACGATGAAGGTACGATCAACTCAATTGCCTTCGGAATGACTTCGGCTGCGAACGGGGCTTCACCGATTACCTCCCCGTCCGATTGAACCAGCAGTCTGTCCGCGGACGTTACCTTGACCGATTTGCCCCTTAACACTATTACCGAGGGGTCCTCCACATGTTTGCCCTTGAATACCCCCGGAATATTCCTGAGCATTCTCAGCTTGGCAAGTAACCTGCGGCCGATGGACCTTGGCGGAACACTTTCACCGGGCGGCAAATCCACAATCGGATCGCCGTAGCCGGCTCCCAGCACTACTATCTCGAACAGCCCGTCGTCAGGTTCGGCGCTGGGCGCAATCCACATCCTGCCTCCAAAATACTGGCAGTTAGCGAAGATAACCGAAGTGGCAACCACCCTGACCCGGCTGCCGTCTATCTCCAGTTGGATATCCCTTTCCTTATAGGTGATATACGTCACAAGGAGGCTTATCAGGTAAACGGGTGTTCCTCCTATTGTTGCAGCGATCCAGTCCGGCACATGGTTTGCGAAATCTGTCACCTCCGCGTCAAATCCCAGGCCGGTAATGTTTATGAAGTACCCGGTGCGGTCGTTTCCGTTGGAGCGGTAACTCATCCTGCCGGCGTCTATCACGCTTCGCTCACCCGATGAAAGCAACGACACGGCACTCCTGACATCCTGGGGGATCTTGACAGTCCGGCAGAAATCGCCCCCTTTTCCGCACGGTATAACCCCGAGAACCGCGCGTTTCTTGCGGGGGACGGCCATCAAACCGTTCACGACCTCGTAGACCGTTCCGTCCCCCCCGACGGCAACAACCAGACCATACCCTTGAGAACACGCTTTTTCGGCGAGCCCGGCGGCATCGCCCGGGAACCGGGTAAAAACAAAATCATAGTCAACGCCGCCGGCTTTAAGCTGAATTTGAAGTTCGTCCCAGATTCTAACCGGTGTGCCGTCGCCGGCTTTGGGATTTACTATCAACATGGTCTTTGGAAAACCGGCCGTCTTTTCACTGTCCGGCAACTTATTACTCATCGGGGCAACCCACCTCTCCTGGAAGTGCCGACACCTGATAATAGCGCAAACGTTGCGGTATTAAACATCCCATCTGGTATATCGCCGGTTTAACTCAGTCTGCGCCGTCATGAAGGCAAACAACAGCCTCCAGGGAATTATAATATATAGAGGGGATCTTTAACCGGGAGGGGCTTAATGAGTGCTGATGTTATCGTTGTCGGCGCGGGTTACGGCGGATTGACGGCGGGGGCGATACTCGCCAATAACGGGCTCGAGGTTGAGGTCCACGAAATGACCGGCCATATCGGTGGCCGTGCGACTTTCGACCGCAAAGACGGCTTCCTTGTGGATTACGGTATTCACGCAAACCGGTTCGCGGATGAAGGCGCGGCGGCGGAGGCCTTGAGAGAGATCGGCCATGAAATGGAGTTTCTCCCGCCGGGAAAACCCCGCATCCACAAGGATGGGTGTTTTGCCGATTTTCCCACTTCCCCCTCACGGTTCCTGACGGAAAAATCGCTCTCTTTTTCCAACAGGGTCTTGTCGGCGGCCGGCCTTCTTAAGCTCGCATCGGCAAACGAAGAGAAAAGCAACGACAAGGTGATAAGGGACTTGATCCTGGGAAAGGACCGTCCCCAGATAGAACGGTTATTCGAAACACTGTGCGGGGTATGCATAGTGTCTCCGGATATTGATGACACGAGCGCTGGAGTAATGTCGGCATTTTTAAAAAAAGCCCTCAAGGCGAAAGACAACACCGGCTATCCAAGACGGGGAACCAGCCAGATAATAGGTGCGCTGGAGAGCAAGATAAGGGAATCGGGACGTATTGTCACGAACAGCAGGGTCAAAGGTCTGTTCGAATCGGCCGGTACTCTGCGCGGCGCCAATGTGAGAGATGAAAAGATCGAATCAAGAGCTATAGTGCTCGCAGTCCCTGCCGGAAGGACCGCCGAACTGCTGAAAGATATCATGCCGGCAGGGTATCTCGAGACGCATTCTTCGATTACACCAACCGCCGGAATATCCATCGACCTCTGCCTCCGGCGGAAAGTATCGGATATCGACGGCCTGATTATCACCGATTCTCCTTTTACGGTAGGCCAGTTCACATCCAATATCGACATCGACACGGCCCCCGAGGGAAAACAGCTGGCCACGTGGCTGTACCCGCTGCCGGTTGAAGTAATGCACAACAGAGACCTCGTTGAAGCGGAAGAAATAAGAATGAGAGCGGTAATAGAGAGTATGTTTGACGGCATCATGAGCCAGGTCGAGTGGGAGCGCACATTACGCCTCAACATGATCGACGGGTTCGTACCCCGGCCCGGCCAGACGTTAAAAGACCGGCCGAAGGTGGAAAACCCGCATATACCGAATCTCTTCCATGCCGGGGACAGCATTTCCGCACCGGGCACCGGAGGTGATGTCGCTTTTTCCAGCGGAGTCGCGGCGGCAGGAAAAGTAATGGAATATTTGAAATAGGCTTTATATATTGAAAAACACCAGACACGAACTCAAGCTTACCGGCGAGAGGACTTTGCCGGGCCACAAGGAAGAAAACTACTGGTTTACCAGACATGTCGCGGCTTACCGTTACGCGGCCTCATTGTCTGAAAACCTGAGCGTAGCCGATATCGGCTGTGGAGAAGGTTACGGAACGGCCATGGTCGCCGCAATGGCTAAAGAGGTGACGGGAGTAGATGCCGCGCCGGAGGTCATGGAACACGCCGTGATAAAATACGAAAGGGACAACCTGTGTTACAGGGTAATGGACGCAGCGGCTCTGGATTTTCCTTCGCGCCGGTTTAATATGGTTGTATCCCTTCAGGTAATAGAGCATCTGGCAACCGCGGACGGCTTTCTTGAAGAGATTAAGCGAGTACTCCTTCCCGGTGGGACCGCGATTATTTCAACGCCGAACAGGCTCAAGATCTCACCGGGTTCCGACACGCCGTTGAACCCTTTCCATTTGAGGGAGTTCACCCCCGAAGAGCTGCGTGGACTGCTTCTCGATCATTTCAAAACGGTCAAGATCGCCGGTCTGTTTCACGCCGGATGGCTGAGGGTCAACGATTTCCTGAAGTTCGTGGATTTCATTAAGTACTACGAGATGGGAAAATTGAACCTGAGGTACTGGACCCATCAGTTCCTCACCCCGCTGGTCCATGAACGGAACTTCCGGATCGGTGAAAAGAACGTGGACCGGTGCCAGGATATAATCGCGATATGCGAAAAGAGTTGAATGAAAACTCCCGGAAACGAGAACAGGGTGAACCGCTGACCATGTTGAAAGGCTACTTCTCTTTCGTCCTGCACACACATATGCCTTACGTAAGGAAGAACGGCAAGTTTCCGGTAGGTGAAGACTGGCTTTACCAGGTCTTATCGGATACGTATATCCCCCTCCTGGGAACCCTGGCGGAGCTGGAACACGAAGGAATCCGTTCCTGCATGGCGGTCACTTTAACGCCCGTGCTGTGTGAACAGCTCCGGGACCCTTATGTCCGGGAACAGACAACAGAGTACTTCAAAACCATGATCAAGCACACCGAAGAAGACATCAAGGAGTTCAGCCGCGACAACGACCGGTTGCGGCTGGAACTGGCAAAGTCGTACCTCGACGATTTCAGACGCAGGCTCAAGGCATATGCCGCTATCGACGGCGATATCCTGGGGGCTTTCAGGTATTTCGAAAAGAGTGGAATGATCGAAACCATAGGTTCCTGCGCCACCCATGCGTTTCTGCCCGCGCAAAAACACCGGCAGGATATTACGTCACAGGTGTTGATCGGGCTGCACTCCCACCGCGAAAACCTCGGCACCAATCCAAAAGGTTTCTGGTTGCCGGAGTGCGGCTACAGAGACGGGATCGAGGATATCCTCGATACAGAGGGAATCGATTACCTTATCGTCGATCCGTCCGCCCTGCCGCATGTTGCCGGCAACTTCCCTTGTTATATCGGCGGCTCGAACATAACGGCGCTCAAGAGGAATAAAAACACCCACCTGAATGTGTGGTCACCGAGTGTCGGTTATCCGGGTGACGGGAACTATCTCGACTCGGTGAAAAGGCACCACAACTCCGGGCTTTATTACTGGAAAGTGACGGGCAGGGGTGTCTCCATTGAAGACAAGGAGCTCTACGTTCCCAATAACGCGCTGGCCAGAGCCTTTGACCACTGCGGACATTTCATTAAAAACATCCAGGAGGAACTCGACAAGGATCTCAGCCCGAAAACGGTCCCCGGTGGAGACCTCAAACCTTCAGAGTTCCGTGAAATGAAAATGGCTGAAAAACACGATATTCATCCTCTCGTCCTTGCGAGCTACGATACCGAGCTTTTCGGCCACGCGTGGAGGGAAGGTGTGTACTGGATCGAAATAACTTTGAGGTCGCTGGCCGCCTCTGAATCAATCAGGCTCGCCCTCCCTCATCAATACCTGGAAAGCAACCCCCCTGCCGATTCCTGCCGGCCGCTCGGCACAACCTGGGGCGAAAACAATGACGATTCAACCTGGGTAAATCCCGAGACCTCCTGGATCTGGGAAAATCTTGAAAAAGCCCAGGAGCGGTTCTCCACGGTAAGCAGAAAACACACGGGTCCGGAAGAGGAGAACTCAAGACAGGCCCTGGAGCAGGCGGCGCGGGAGCTTCTGCTTCTCGAATCCAGTGACTGGCCCTTTATGGTTGCAAAAGACAGGGCGAAAAAGTATGCTACCGAAAGGTTCAACAACCATCTGGAGCGGTTCGATATTATAGTCGGCGCTCTTGAGAAAGGCAACCTGGAGAGTATCCGGAAGGAACTTGAAGAAATCGAGAACCTGGACAATATCTTCCGCGGGTCCATTCGGGATATTACATCATATTTCAGGTAGCAGCGGGGTTCGGTCGTTATGAAGACTTTAATTCTAAGCTGGGAGTACCCGCCTCGGATCATAGGCGGCCTGGGAAGGCATGTCTACCATCTGGCCACTTCCCTCGCGAATGAAGGAATTAATGTTCATGTGGTCACCAAAGATCATCCCGATACGCCGGCATATGAGTTTTCTCAGGGTGTACACATATACAGGGTCGGCGACTATCCTCCCCGCATCCCACAGGAAGATTGGGTCCCCTGGACATTACAGCTTAATATCGCCCTGCTGGAGAGGTCCATCTCCCTGATGAACGACCTGGGAAGCGTGGACGTTATTCATGCTCACGACTGGCTCGTAGCACACGCGGCCTCCGGCCTGAAACACGCTTATCAGGTACCGCTGGTGGCTACGATACACGCCACAGAGTACGGCAGACACCAGGGCCATCTGCCCGGACCGATGAACAGGCTGATCCACCAGATCGAATGGTGGCTTACCTTTGAATCGGTTAGGACGATATGCTGCAGCCAGTATATGGCCGACCAGGTTGAAAAGATATTCGAGCTTCCGACTGACAAAATAGATATCATCCCGAACGGCATAGACACATCCAGCTTCAAGCACGACGTCAATGTCGATTTGCACAGGAGAAAGTATGTGCCGTCCGGAGACAAGCTGGTCTTCTTTGTAGGACGCCTGGTCTACGAAAAAGGAATCCAGACCGTCATCGAGGCAATGCCCGTGATTCTCAAGGAAGTACCGGACGTCACCTTTGTGGTCGCCGGTACCGGCCCGCATATGAACCAGCTGCGCGCGATGACGCATGAACTGGGTCTCGACAGAAAAGTCAGATTCACCGGCTATATCGACAACGACACGCTTTCGGCGTTCTATAAGTACGCCGATCTTACCGTTGTCCCGAGCTTATATGAACCGTTCGGCATGGTAGTGCTCGAATCGATGGCAATGGGCACACCGACCATCGTCGCCGACACCGGCGGCCTGAGCGAGATAGTCATACACGAGGAAACGGGACTGAAGTTCCAGGCGGGAGACCCGAAATCCCTGGCTGAAGCCATGTTGAGGGTTCTTACCGACGAAAAGCTCGCCGAGAGAATAACCACCGATGCCAGGAGCTACATGGGAGACCGCTACAGCTGGAAAACGATAGCCGACCGGACGATCGAGGTATACGAGAAAGCCGGGCGCAACCATGTATATCAACCCCGCAAGCTGGATCTCTGCCCCCCGGTCCCCGGCGAAGCCACCGGTTGAACACCGTGCGGCAATCTACTTAATTAATACCGGTTGGATCTTCATCATGTCCAGGTGTCCCGGGATGGACGTTTTTGCAGAATGAAAACGAATGCCAGTCGCCGGTGCCTGACAAACTTGATTTTCTCAGCTCCTTAAGAACCCCGCGGCGTGTTCCGGAGTTATCACGTTAATCATCATACCGGTTCCCCACTCGAAAGCCCCGGGTGTAGAAACCCTGGGAAAGCATTCCAGATGCCAGTGATAATACCCGTAATCGCCGCCGTCACATGGGGCCGAATGTATGTAATAGTTCAGCGGTGGATTATTGAACTTCAGGTTCAGTTTCCTCAGTATATCCCGCACCGCTCCGGCAAAACCCTCAATTTGCGAGTCGCTCATGCCGCCGAATGAAGGCTCATGGCTGTCAGGAATTATCCAGACCTCAAAAGGAAAACGGGAAGCGAAAGGTGTTATGGCAATAAAGCCGCCGGCATCGGCGATGACTCTTTCGCCGGAATCTCTCTCCCGGCTTATCAAGTCACAGAACACGCACCCGCCTGTCTTTTCCCTGTAATCGAATGAGCCGCGCAACTCCAGTTCCATTAACGGCGGAACCAGCGAAACCCCAAAGAGCTGGGTGTGCGGATGTTCCAGGGAAGCGCCCGCCTCGGCACCATGGTTCAGGATCAGATGAATGTAATCCACTTCCGGGTCCATCTCATTCACCCGGTAACGCTCCCGGTAGACCTCCATCACCTTCCCGGCGTCCCCCACGGACATCTCGGCCAAATGCCTGCAGTGATCGGGTGAATGGACTATTACCTCGTGGGTACCCTCGGCCGCGCATCTTTTGAATAAGCTGTGCGATCCGGCGACCACTTCACAGTGTTTGAAGGCGGGGAACTTATTGGGAACCACGCGCACAAGCCACCCTGGGCCGTCGGGGGCGGAACCATCAGGCCTCAATGCGAAGAGTTCGTGCGGAGTCATCCGCTCGTTTCCGGGACAAAACGGACACTCCTCAGGCCCTGCAACTTCAGCCGACCTTACCTTTGACAAGTCTGAAGGCCGCATCGCCCTTTCGGTGGCAACCACCACCGACCTTCCGGTAACAGCGTCCTGCCGTAGTTCAGGCATTAGTAATCCCCCTCGTCCCAGGCTGCATCTTCAGGGCTCCTGCGGTACTTGAGCACCCTCGCCGGCACTCCACCTGCGATAGCGTACTCCGGCACATCCCTGGTTACGAGTGACATCGCCCCTACGACCGAACCGCTGCCGACGGTTACCCCGCGCAAGACCGTTACTTTCTCGCCGATCCATACATCGGGCTCAATCCTGACAGGTTCTTTCCTTATGCCCTGGCTCCTTATACTTACGTTTGGGTCTACGTACCAGTGGTCAAAATCGGCTATGTAAATGTTGTCGGCCAGCAGGCACTCATCACCAATCTCAACGCTCTCAAAACAATTGATGGTATTGTTTCCGCCCATGGCAACCTTGCTTCCGATTCTCAGGGTTCCTTCATGAGCTCTAAGAGCGCAACCCTTGCCGATCCATACCCAGGCACCAAAAGTGAACTTTGCCCCCTTGCCTTTCTTGATCTCGTATTTTCCCGGCAGGAAGATGATTCCCTCTGTCTTTATTCCGGGATGACGGAGCTTGAATTTAATGAAACGAAACAGCATCAGCCAGTATAGAGGGCCATACATCCTGTTCCTGAAAATAAACCCGAGATTCCTCTTAGTCCATTTTAATGGAGACCGGCCGCCGGCTTCCCGGCTTCTCATGTTTTCCGGGCGGGCAGGCCCCGCCGGACTCGAATCCAATATCAACTCATCACCTGCTTCGGCTTGCGCGCAAAAAGGAGCATATTGTAAAACCAGGATGATGGAACATACCTGTACAGAACCTCATCCAGAGCACTCAACCGCAGATAAGCGTGGTAGGACCAGAGACGGAACCCGTCAGTCACATTTTCCTCCGCAAGCATATTCTGGACAGTCCTGGTTATCCAGCCGACAAAACTCGAGAGGAGTTCTTCAGCTTCATAACGGACCTCACAAAAACCTTCCGCTCTCGCAAGATCACAGATCGTTTCCGGTTCAAACGTGTGTACATCGACAATGTTCTCATACTCCCGCCCCGGAACCGTCACGTGGGGTTCCATTTCACTCCGGCGCAATCTTACACGACTGCCCCCGAGCTTCATCCCGGAAACCTCGAGAAGCCTCACCAGGATCCCCGAGAGCTCTCTTGCCGTTCGGCCCAACCTGTCCCCCGCCCGGGTCGGCTCTCCGGCGAGAATGCATATACCCCCCGGAACAAGTACCCTGCCGATCTCCGAAAAAGCTTTTTTCAAGTCCGGAACATGGTGCAGAACCGCGTGCCCGAGCACTATGTCAAAGTAGTTGTCGGGATAATCGAGCTGCTCCATCTCGGATCTCTTGGCCTTTGCCCTTATGCCCAGGGAAGACGCGTTTTCCAGGAATACATCGACCATACCATCACTTATGTCGCACGCATGGAGTTCTTCCACCAGCCCGTCCCGCATGCAGATGTTCAGCGACGCATAGCCGGTTCCGCAGCCCACGTCCAGCATCCTTTCCACATGAGGAAACGGAAAACCAAGGGCTTTTTCAAACTTGCCGGTTACTCTCACCGATGAATCTTTGTCGTAGATGATTCCCCATTTATCGTCGTAAACCGCAGACTCATAGTCATGAAAAAGCCGGTTTGCCTTTCTAAGATCGATATTCATCCGAGCTCCGTTCGCTTAAACCTGCAACTGCATTACACATATACTAAATCAAATCCTTCTAAACAGTCATCATCTTCAGGCGTCTCCTGTCTCATGCAAAGCGCAAGCTAAATTAAAAACAGGCACCTCTCCAACTTTCCGGGAACACAACGCGGGGCCTGATAGACCCCGACTGAAGGTGTACGGGGAGATAACGCGGGGTTTGGATAGACCCCGTCCAAAGGCTGCGGGAAAGACATTGCGGGGCCGAGAGCCTGGTCGTGTGAAATAAAAAAAGGCGCCGGCGTAATACCGGCACCTTTCTGTTCAATTATATAGCATCTAGAACTGCCTCAACTCTTTCATCCGGTTCAGGTTGGCGGCCAGAACAAGACGCTGGACCTCGTTGGTCCCCTCGTAAATCGACATCACCTTAGCGTCGCGCATGTACTTCTCGAGCGGGTAGTCCTTCATGAACCCGTAGCCGCCAAGCACCTGCAAAGCCTGAGTGGTCACTTCCATGCACATCTCGGCGCAGTACGCTTTCGCGGCGGACGACATAACCGAACTGGTCTTCCCTTCATCGGCCAGCCAGCAGGCTTTACGGTAGAGCTCCCTTCCCGCTTCTATCTTGATCAGCATATCGCTCAACATGAAGCTGATTGCCTGATTCTTGATTATGGGCTCGCCGAACTGGATCCTTTCCTTGGAATAAGCAAGCGCTTCCTCGAACGCGGCCCGCGCGATTCCCACTGATCCGGCTGCGATGCCCGGGCGGGTCTTGTCGAAAGTTTTCATGCTGATGTAGAAAGCCTGGCCGACTCCTCCCAGGATATCTTCCTTCGGCACCCGCACGTTGTCGAACAACACCTCGGCGGTGTGGGAAGCGCGGATTCCCATCTTGTCCTCAACCTTGCCCATGCTCACGCCCTCGTAATCACCGCCGACAATGAAAGCAGCCTGCCCGCGGTAGCCCATTTCCTGGTCGGCATTCGCAAAGACCACACAGACGTCGGAGATCCCGCCGTTGGTGATAAAGCACTTCTGGCCGTTGATAATATAATGGTCGCCCATATCTTTCGCCGTGGTCTTGATGCTGGCGACATCGCTCCCCGCTCCAGGTTCCGTAAGACAGAAACTGGCAAGCTTTCCCTCCCCCAACCGTGGCAGCCACTTCTCCTTCTGTTCGTCGGTTCCCGCTATAACTATTGGTGTAATCGCGAGGTTATTGGCGAGAAGGCTTACGGCCAGCCCTGCGTCACCCCAGAAAAGCTCCTCCGTAACCATAGCGCTGGTAAGGTGGTCCAGACCGCCTCCACCGTATTCCTCGGGTATCTCACCACTGGTCAACTCCGCTTCGGCGGCCTTTGGCACAAGAATATCTTTTGGAAACTCACCTTTCCGGTCGTATTCCTCGGCGATGGTCCTGAGCTCATTCACGGCGAAATCGTGGGCCATCTCCACAGAAGCCTTTTGCATGTCATCCAGTTCGTAATCCATTAACTTCTTCCCCCTCTCAGGTAAGAGCTGTACGTCCTATTCAGAGTCCGGGTAATCAAAGCCGGTAAACTGCTTATTATAAACAAAGCACTGGTATACTATCATCGAGCCGGGGCTTATGGCACGTCCCGCCGAATACTCCGCCGCCGAATTCACCTGTCCGGAAAACCCGGAGTACCGCGGATGGACCCGTCATCTCAATACTGCTTCCACTCTTTTACTCTTC
Source organism: Actinomycetota bacterium (assembly GCA_016927325.1). Classification (GTDB taxonomy): domain Bacteria; phylum Actinomycetota; class Geothermincolia; order Fen-727; family Anoxymicrobiaceae; genus JAFGMY01. The sequence goes on from JAFGMY010000058.1 coordinate 26,542, forward strand.
TAAGGCTCGCGGAAAGAACCAGTCTTTGTATCTCATTGGTCCCTTCATATATCGAAATGATCTTCGCGTCGCGCATGTACTTCTCGAGCGCGTAATCCCTTGTGCAACCGTACCCACCTAGCACCTCCACCGCGTTTGTTGTGACATCCATGCACATCTGGGCACAGTAAGCTTTCGCGTTGGAAGCCTGTATGCTGTTGGACTTTCCCTGGTCCGCCAGCCAGGATGCCTTGTAGTAAAGCTGCCTGCCGGTATCTATCTGCATAAGCATCTCGCTCAACATAAAGCTGATCGCCTGATTCTTGATTATCGGCTCGCCGAACTGAACCCTTTCCTTTGCGTACGCGAGAGCTTCCTCGAATGCGGCGCGCGCGATACCCACACCCGCCGCGGCAAGCCCCGGCCTCGTCCTGTCAAAAGTCTTCATGACTATGTAGAAGGCCTGGCCGACCCTTCCAATAATGTTCTCCTTGGGAACCTCAACTTTTTCAAAGATGACTTCGGCGGTATGTGAAGAGCGTATGCCCATCTTGTCTTCTTTTTTCCCCATGCTTACGCCGTCTGAACTGCTGTCGACAATAAAAGCGGTGTGTCCACGGAACCCCATGTCGGGATCGGCGTTCGCGAAAACAACGCAGAAATCGGCAATTCCCCCGTTGGTAATAAAGCACTTCTGGCCGTTAATCACATAGTGACTTCCCATGTCCCTGGCAGTTGTCTTAATGCCGGCCACATCGCTTCCCGCACCTGGTTCAGTCAGACAGAAACAGGCGAGCTGGCCGTCGACCAGTCTGGACAGCCACTTCTTCTTCTGCTCGTCGGTGCCGGCAATGATTATCGGGCCGCTGGCGAGGCTATTTGCCACCACGCTTGTCGCCATGCCTGCGTCACCCCAGAACAGCTCTTCGAGAACCATCGCGCCGGTCAAAACATCGACTCCCCTGCCACCATACTCCCGGGGAATCTCACCGATTGTGAATCCAGCCTCGGTGGCTTTGGGTATCAGACGGTCCTTGGGGAAAACACCTGACCTGTCATACTCCCTGGAAATAGGCCTCAGTTCGTTAACAGCGAACTCGTGAGCTGAGTCTACCGCCTCTTTTTGCTTGTCATTCAACTCGAAGTCCATTGATATATTCCCCTTCCGAAAAATATCAAACACAAAGTACCGGCATTAAGCGGACCGGTATCCGCCAATACATTTCTTTTAGATACTCAGGATAAATGCAATCGCCTGCGATGAATTTCCCAAAAAGCCGGGTAATGCTATTTGCCCTGGAACCTGGCCTTTCCGGGGCCTTCCTTTATGAAGGTTTCCATGCCTATCTTCTGGTCCTCGGTGGAAAAACACATGGCTATGGACTGAGCTTCCAGCGCAAGGCCGTCTATCAGGGAACCGTTAACGCCGTAGTTGACAGACATCTTGGACATCGCCAGCGCGACCGGCGGGAACTTGGTGGCATACTCTTTCGCCACTTTTTGAGCTTCCGCTATCACAGCCTCGCCGTCGCCCTCGATAACCCTGTCGGCGACTCCGTACTCAAGACAGGTCTTTGCGTCGTAAGATTTTCCGGAGTATATCATCTCTTTCGCCCTGGGAACGGGGATAAGGCGTGCAAGCCTCTGTGTCCCGCCGGAACCCGGAATAATGCCGAGCAGTATCTCGGGCAGTCCTATCTTCGCCGTTTCGCCGACGAACCTCCAGTCCGCGGCGAGCGCGACTTCCATTCCTCCGCCGAGCGCGTATCCGTTTATGGCGGCTATCACGATCTTGGGTATGTTTTCCAGTCGGTTAATCGCTTCCTGCGCGTGGCTTGTGGTACGTGTAGCCTCAGCCGCTGAAAACTCCGCGATCTCCTTGATATCCGCCCCGGCCGCGAAAACTTTCGGGCCTCCGGTGAAGACAATCGTCCTGACATCCTTATCATAATGGAGCTCGGTAGCGCAGTTCCCTATCTCATCAAACACCTGCCAGTTGAGTGCATTTACTTTCGGCCGGTCGAGCCTTACCGTAGCAACCCATTCATCAATATCAACTTTTAAAAACTCGTAGTCGTATGCCATCTTCCTACCTCCAGTCGTCGGAATCAGTTCTGTTTTATCTAAAAAAAGAACCTTATGATTGTTTAAAGCGCTGATAATTGTATTACAACAAAATAAAAACACCAAAACCGTTATTACTGATGGGAATAACGCAAACCGTCACCGTCAATCAACCGGTGAAATCGAAAATTACCATCAGCTAGTAGTTGTATACGAAACAGGATCGTTCCCGGATTCACCTAATTTTCCGCGGACCCGGTTTCATCGCTACCATTCTATGCCTTTTCGTGGAGGCACGCCCCGGTCAAAGTAGTGCCTGACATTTTTCATTTCGGTAACCAGGTCCGCCATCTGGATGAACTCACGGGGCGCGCCCCGGCCGGTTAATATGAGTTCAACCCCTTCCGGCCTTTCATCTACCAGTCGAAGCACTTCACCCAGGTCCAGTATCCCCAGGTCAACCGCTGTGTTTATCTCGTCAAGAACAACAACGTCATATTCTTCGCCCGCTAAAGCTTCCCGGGCGGCTTTCAGGCCTTCGCCGGCCAACTTCAAGTCATTTTCCGCCGGCTTGCCGGATACTATGAATTCACCGCTTCCGAACTGGTCTATTTTCAGGTTATCGAATCGTTCTTCCAACCCCAGTTCCGCGGACTCCCGGCCTTTAAGGAACTGGACGATAATCACTGAAAGCCCGCTTAACGCGGCCCTGACGGCCAGACCGAGCGCCGCGCTGGTTTTTCCTTTTCCGTCCCCCGTATATACTTGAACCCGGCCTTTTTTCATTTTTTCGAGGCTCCTTGTCGAATATCAAGGGAGTGTCCCCCGCGTTATATTTAAAATATTACAACAACGGAGCCCGGCGAACCCGAAAAAAGAGTGGTTCGTCTATGTGGCAAAATGTGTATCATTAAGATTACTTCACCGGGAATGGACAAATCATGACCCGCGGACGGCAATGCCATGAAACAAAAAGATAGAGGGAGATCAAAGGCGTCCCGCAACAGGGGCGGCAGAAAACCGGGAGACCTGCATCTTCTGCGACGCGTTTACCTGTATATCAGGCGCGCGGACAAGTTCAGGGTCGCTCTCCTGCTCTCGTTCATATTCCTGCTTGTCACCGGGTCAGGTCTCTTCACTTATTTGTTCATACAGGACCTGGCTCTCGGTGGAAAAATCTTCAACGGAATAACTATCGACGACAAGCCGGTCGGAGGAATGTCAAGAGACGAAGCAGCGGATTTCGTAAACAGTAATATCGTAGGACCCCTGGAGCAACCTATCGTACTGTATTGCGATAAAAACGAGTTCGCCCTGAACCCCGGGGACATCGAAATATCCTTCGATGTCCCGGGCATGGTGAACAGCGCCTACTACAAAGGCACAAGCCTGAACATACTCTCCAGGATGTACAAGCGGTTCACCGGAGAACCCCTGGCGGAGAATATTCCGCTGATTATGAAATACAACAAAGAGAAACTTGAAAACTTCATAGGTACCGTAGCCGGAGAACTGGAGTGCCCCCCAAAGAATGCGAGCATCGACATGTCGGAAGGCAGGCCGAAAATCAACTACGCGCGCAACGGGTCTACGATGAACAGGGAAAAGACGATCGGCGCGCTTATCGCCGCGCTTTCCACCGGCAACCGTAGAGTGCCCATTGTCCAGGAAACCGTGGAGCCCGACATTACCGACAACGATATCAAATATATCGTGGTGGTAAGGCTCAGCCAGCATGTGTTGGAGCTTTACAAGCACGAGGAGCTCGTTTACTCCTTCCCGTCGGCCGTGGGAAGCCCTGAGTATCCCACTCCCACGGGTAAGTTTTATATAGTCAGCAAGGAAAAAGACCCGACCTGGATACCCCCCAAATCGGACTGGGCCAAAGACAAGCAACCGATACCACCCGGTCCGGGCAACCCCCTCGGACCGTACTGGATGAGCCTGGGCGGCAGTCTGGGTATCCATTCCACCCCGGACCCGTCATCGCTCGGTTACTCGGTTTCACACGGCTGCATCCGACTGTCCGAGTGGTCCGCGATGCAAGTGTTCAACGCGGTCAATAAGGGAACCCCTGTCTATATTCTGCCATAATCTCAAGGTGTCCCACGTACCTCCGGGTGTCCCACGTCTTTTGCAGAGCTCTGGCTATGATGGAGTATGATCCCTGTGTCCGCCTTCAGACTGACCATGGTCTTATGCTTATGATGTGGCACCGGTCAATCTTTCTTTTTCAAGAAGTCGGAAGTTAAAAGAAGAACAACTACGTTAACAAATATCGGCCACTGTATCTCAACCTGGTCTGTTGTTGGTTTTCTTCCAACTTCCAGCTTCTAGACTCTGCTTCTTCCGGTGCCGTAATCCCTCAACGCTTTAAGCGCAAGGAGTGCGTCTTCGGGGGCCTCAAATATCGGGAAGGGGTTTTCACTTCTGATCCTGCTCAGATAGTCGCCCTGGGTCAGAACGGTCAATGCAACCGGCTTATTGTGCTTGCCCATCATCTGACCGATGTCACCGTAGACCTCACGCGCCAGACCCGAAAAAGCTCCATCGTAGCGCGAGTCGGACCTTCTGAACAGCACAACGATAACACCATGAATATCAGATTGAGACAGAATCGAATCAAGGGCATAGACGATCGCGTCGCTCTTGTACATGTCCCCGAGATCCAGGGGGTTTCTGAAATTGATGACATCCGCACGCGCCCGCTCCTTAAGGCCCTGCCTGGTTGTCGCGTCAAGCTCGGGGAGCTTGAATCCATTCCTGGCGCAGGCATCGGCTAGTATTACGGAGTATCCACCAGCCTGCGACATTACTACGATCCTGTCACCTTTGCACGGCGGCAAATCGAATGCAGTAGCGGCGCACGCCATTTCCCTGATTGAATCCACCCGTATAATTCCAGCCTGCCTGACTATTCCTTCTATCACCGAATCATCGTTCGCCAGCGAGGAGGTATGACTGGCGGCGGCACGTGAACCCGTGTCGGTTCTGCTGGCTTTGCAAAGCAGTATCGGCTTCTTGATTCCTGAAGCCGTTTCGGCGAACTCGCGCCCTCTTTTGATATCCTCCAGGAACATGCAGATGACATTGGTTCCAGGATCTTCAGCCAGCAACTTCAAGAAATCCACCTCGTCCATATCCAGCTTATTGCCGACCGATATGAACTTGTTGAAGCTTCTCCTGGCATTTCCGAGAAGCATTATGAAGCTCAAGCCCACTCCCCCGCTCTGTGAGATTACCGAAACTGTCCCGGGCTCTCTTTTTGCCAGGAGAATAAACGGGAGACAGAGCCCGTTTTCCGCGTTTATAACCCCCAGACAGTTAGGTCCAATGATCCGGAGGCCTCCATCGCGCGCCTCGGCAAGGAGTTCCCGCTCCAGTAATCTACCCTCATCCCCGAACTCTGAAAAACCTGCCGAGGGCACTGCCAGGCACTTTATTCCCAGATCGATACACTGCCTGGATATATCGGGTACCACGGTTGCAGGCACAAACGCGACCACCAGATCCACTTTGCCCGGTATTTCCGTCAGAGAAGTGTACCCCTTGTACCCGTAAACATCCTCACCTTCTGGATTTACCGGGAACACATCCCCTTCGTACTCCCACTCGGTTATGTTCTCCACGATATTCCGGCCGACGTTTGTCTCTTTCGGTGAAGCCCCCACAACCGCCACCGTCTTCGGGTAGAAAATATTGTTATACAAGTCCTTCATGTGTGGCCATCCTCATTCTTGAGCTGAAATTGACAATGCGTGTCTCAGTCATTCACGAACCGGTTGACGAAACCGTCGACGTCGACATCTATAATACCGGCATCGTTCAGGAAACGGGCATATCCCATTAAAGCTTTCTTATTGATCTCAGGGTTAAAATCAGTATTTTCAACCACAAAGCGCGTGGCCTCCCTGCCCGTCCCCATCGCCAGGTTCCCTTTGTCGGCCGACTCCAGCGGATACCGGTGAATAAAATCGATCGCTCTCTTATGGGCCGACTTCAAACCGCTCAAAATGGCCGGGTTCTCCCCGGCGAACGCGGAATCCACCACAACCAGAGCGGAAGGAACATCTTTAATAATATCATCCGCGGTCATTATCACACGACCCACACCGTCCGCCTCGGCACTCCATGGATAAGGCTCGAACCCCATGATCGCCTCAACGCTCCCGGCCTTGAGGTAAGAAACCATATCGTGGGGCTTGACCTCCACCACTTTCACTTCATTATCCGTCAGTCCAGCTTCATCCAGCGCTTCCAGAAGCATGAACTCCTCCAGCGTCGCCCTGCCCGGCACCGCCACCCTCTGCCCGACAAGACCACTTATATCTTCAGCCTCAAATGCGCTCTTGACAGCCAGGGCGGAGCCACCGTCGGTGGACTGTGCGACAGCCTCCACATACGCGAGACCCATAGCCGCAAACGTAAGTGGTGACCCGGTGTCAACGTAACCGATGTCGATCTCGCCCGCGGCCATCGCGCTCATGAGTTCCGCCCCAGTACCGAAAATAATCTCGCCTTCCACTTCTATGCCCGATTCCAGGAACAGTCCTTCATCACGCGCTATGTAGTAGGGCAGCTGCCTTGCGTCGTTTCTTAAGACGCCTATCTTCACCTTCCCTGCCGGCGCTTCCTTCCCGCATCCGACCGTCATGGGAATCATGGCGGCATAAACAAACAGTAACGCAGCAACCAACTGTCTGGCTTTCAGTCTACTTCTCATTGACACCTGTTCCGATCACTCTGAAATATGCCGGTTCGAGTCTTCACTCGTTGTCCCTTTTCACCTGTTACATTTACTCAAAATAATAAAACTGTAAACCCGTTGAGGATGTTATGTTAAAATACCATTCGGTTTCGATACCAGACCCGCCGGGGTTTAAATGGGAGCCCGGGGAACTGTACAATCAGGTAATGTATCAGTTCTGCCGGATTATTGCGGATTTGCAGGGGAAGGGCGATGGCAAATAAAAGAATCGAACTTGAGCGTTATAAATACTATGTCAGGATAGGAGACGAAGAGCCGAACCGCAAGAGGGCCGCAAGAGGCGCCACCATAAGCCTTATTGCCTCTATGCTTCTCGTTGTCTTTTTCCTGGTTCTCGGTGTGAGCCTTTCCTCAAAACAAGCCAGTAACCCCGGAGTGGTTCTTGAAACGCCCGCCCCGGCAACTGACGGTGCCATTGAAGACGGCGGCTTTAACGAAATGAACCAGGAAGGGATGCCTTTAGATTTTAATACCCCCGAAAACCAGGTAACTCCCGTAATGCCGGAACAGAGTCCAACGCCAGACCAGTCGATGGCTCCACGAAACGGACGGCTTGCCTCAGGTTCCACCGGGATCCCGGCTGCGGGTCCGATATCCGAAAGCGTTTGGGGCGAAGGGCTCCTGGCACAGGCAGAGCCCGCCGGCGAAGGGGAAGAAAACGGGCCCGGAATTGAAGTCCAGCCGATTGACAACCCGATCGATCAACCACAGGAAACTTCACCTGTCCAGCAGGGCACACTGCCTGCTGAGACCAGGCAGAAAGGGCCGGATCAGCAGACCAAAGGGGTGGGGAACCTCGCTAATCTGGCGGAACTGGCCGGCGGCAGGGGATTCCAGCTATACATACTTATAACAACTATATTTCTGCTTATCGTGATCTACATGGCCCTCAGCAGAATACGCGGACAGAGGAAAACAAATTGAAGGCAAACGTAATAGTATTCGAAACTGCGATACTGATTTTCACTATCGTTTTCTATCAGGGCGCAAAACTCCTGATGGGGAAAAAGCGAAACCTGGCTTTCTTTCTGGGTGCGGCCTGCTTTTCTCTTGTTATTGAATCGATAGCAGTCGCCGGAGGGGCAAAGAACTTCTACTGGTATGCCGCCAACAACTACTACAGCCATTATCCTCCGGGCGGTTATATCGTCTGGCTTGGCGTGGTGCCGCTGGCATACTGCCTCCTCTGGTATATTGTTTCGATGACTTCCTACGTCATCGCGACGGCTTTCCTTCCAAGGGCGAAATCGTACTTGAGCTGCCTTCTCGCGGGAGGAATTGCGGTGGTCTTCTACATGATAATCGAACCTGTCGGTGTCCTGAACCACTGGTGGACCTGGAACCTGAAAAGCTTCTACATGATCGATGTTCCGCTTGCCGCCTGCATATCCGCATTTCTCTCGGTCTTCGTTTTCACCTGGATTTACCACGTGACAGTATTCGAAAAACGCGATATCGGCGCACTCGCACGGATTGAGAACAACACGTTCAAAAGATGGCCGATGAAAACCAGGAAGCTGACCAGGAACCTGGATTGGGACGATCTTCAAACAGTCTATTTCTTCCGGCTGGGATTAGGTGTTCTGGCCTATTCCGCCGTGATCGCGCCGTTCATGGTGCTGTTCTGGGCGATAGCCAACCGCGGCCATATCGTACCGGGATGGTAGGCACGGCGGTGTAACAGTTCGTCGTATTTTGATCCGAGCCTCAAGAACTCCCCAACCCCGGTTTCTGTCGGCAGCCGACCCTCCGTGATGGAACAACCGCCATGGATCTCAAAGGTATTTACGCCTTTTGTCCGCTATCGGTGTCACCCTTAACGGTTATAATCAGGTTGCCTGAACTCATGGAGGTGAAGATTACGACTGTTGAAGAACGTTATGCTGATGTGATACTCGAAACGGCGGTTAAGGGACTTGACCGGCCGTTTTGTTACCTCATTCCCGATAGACTGAGCGGGACCCTGGATATCGGGTCACTTGTTATTGTTCCATTCGGGGGAAGACAGGCCCTTGGTTATGTTACCGGGTTTCCATCCAGCTGCGACTACCGGCAGTTAAAAGAGATATCCAACGTCCTTGACGAACCGCCTCTGTTTGACTTTGACGGACAACGGCTGTGTAAATGGATCTCCAGGCGCTACATGTCGAGCCTTTCTCAATCCTTTAAACTCCTCATGCCTCCGGGGCGCGGAAGAAATGTAAAGAAAGTCTATTCGCTTCCGGGGGACCCCGCTAAAGCGTCTGCCGCCGCTGGATCCATGGGCATTGACGAAGCCGCGATCATCGAGGCGGTAATTGCGATGGGGGGAAAAGCCGACTACGCGACCCTTAAGGACCAC
>JAFGMY010000059.1 GCA_016927325.1 Actinomycetota bacterium
ATCGATAAACGAACCACCGCGCGCCTGAGAGAAGCGCCCAAATATCGATAAACGAACCACCGCGCGCCTGAGAGAAGCGCCCAAATATCGATAAACGAACCACCGCGCGCCTGAGAGAAGCGCCCAAAACTGATTAACCCCCGTCCTTTAGTCCGGCTCTCTCAGGGCCGGGATTGCTTAACAACGCGAACCGATTGATATATTCAGTAAAATGTATTGCAGTGTTGACCGGAACTTCCGGTTTCTGAACAGCCCGGTCTCCGGCCGGATATTGACAAAATGAATTCGGGTGTACAAATTTCCATTGAAAAGAATTTCCTGGTTACTGCCTTTGTTGAATTATCAAGCTGTCGCCCTGGCCGTTTGCCGGTGAAAAAAGCGTATGATGTTGAACAAAGGAGTTTACTGATACAGTATTCAGTGGCGGAAGCAGGCATTAATAAATCTGGTGGCTTCACGAGAGGAGAAACAATATGCCTTTTTGCACAGTTTGCGGAACATATATGGATAGTGGAGACGTGTGTCCCCAATGCGGGACACCAGTAGATGCCTGCAGGCAAATGGAAGCCGGTCGGGAGGTGCAGATTGAGCAACCTCCGCAATACTACGAACAGGGTCAGCAGCCTGCCGGCGGGCCTGGTACGGGTTTCCCGCCGCCCGGCTACGGGGTACAGGCGCCGAAAAGCAAGTTCCCGATCTGGATATTCGTTGTTGCAGGAATTGTGGTGATGGTTGCTTTTTTCGGATTATTCATTGCGATAACAGTACCTGTTTACATGAACGCGAGAGGTAACGCTCAGAGGCGCGTCTGCCAGGCGAACATGAGGACAATTGACGGGGCTATCCAATCGTATGAGGCGATGTTCGATAAACCGGGAACATACCCGGACAGCCTGGACGACATGATGCAGCCGGGTACAAAAACCCTCAGGAGTATTCCGACATGTCCTTGCGGCGGCGGATATGTCTGGATCGAAGGAGCGCCGCCATATGTTTCGTGTCCGAATAATGCGACGCATACAATACAGGTTTATGGAAGATCACGTAATTGACGCTCATGCCGTGGAATTCAGCCTTTGATGCTGTCAGCAGCCGGTGCTTCTGTTGAGAAGTTCCCTCAAGTTTCTCAGCATCTCACCGAACGCCGTCTTGAGGCCTTCAAACTCCTCACCGCTGTTGACGGGTATCTCGACGTCGAGGTTTCCTTCCATTACTTCTTCGACTGATCTTTCGAGTTCTTTGATCGGTCCTGTTATTCGTATCCTTATGAGGAGATTCAAGACGAAGACGGTAATAATGAGAACGGCCAGGATGCTGATGGAAAGCACGATGCTGAGCGCGATAAGGGTTGTTTTGCTTTCCTCCAGGTACAGGCTGTCGATTTCCGCCAACTGCTCGCCCATCGGCTTGAAATCAAAGAACCACAGCACCTGCTCTGTGGGGAAACTGAATGTCTGCCGGAATGACATGACCAGGTAGGGGCCATCCAGGCTGAATTCCGGAACACCTTCATCCAGGAGCATGTATGAGTTGAAGTCGTCTATCCTCGCCCTGTATGAACTGTTGTCATCGGCCGTCATTTCAAAAAGCCCGGTAAATTTCTCCGGCAGATCTTCGAAAATGAAGCGGTCCCTTGTCGAAAGAAACAGAAGGGGCTTTTCGTTGATGCCTGATATCGGGGGCACGGCCTCGATGGCCATGACCAGGTTCTGGAATCTCTCTTTCACGATATCCTTCAGCGCACTGTTGAGTTCCAGCTGTACAGGGTTTGTGATCCTGTTGGCGACGGAATAAAGGAACAGCTTCATTGATTCAGCTGATGTAATATCCGGTATCCGTAACACGAAGTACCGTTCAATAAGGCTTGCCATGTAATAATGTCCCGAGCTGACCGCCTCCGCCGTAGACCTGACGATTTGTTCCCTGCTTTTCTCAAACAGTTCCGCCTGCGATTGCTGGAAGAAAAGAAGGCTCAGTCCGCTTGAAATAATAAACAGGGTAACGACGATTGTGGTAATCCGGAAAAGCATGGAAGAAACGTTCTTTTTCCTCGCTTCTTTCCCGGCTTCCGCGATGCTTTCACCGGTTTTCTCACACCACTGTTCTCCGGGCTGTTGCCTGCCGTCATGTCCGTCATGGCTGTAAAGTATTCTTCGGAGGCTTGAAAGCATACTGTTGAAAGCCCTCTTCAGCCTTTCAAACTCTTCACCGCTGTGTATCTGCACCTCGGCGTCCAGGTCCCCGTCCATGACCTTTTCCGCCGCTTCGCTGAGTTCGTCGATAGGCCGGGTAATTTTCTTGCGCACGAGTTGCTTCAGCGCCAGTGAGGTGATGATTATTATCCCAACTGTCGAGAAACTCATAACCACCAGCAATACAAAGTTGATCTTTCTTCTTTCTTCTCTGTAGAACTTGTCGATTGCCGCGAGTTCGTCGTGCATGGAGGAAAAATTATAGTACCAGAGGTCGCCCCCGGAACCCTCGTAACCGTATCTATAGGCGGTTATGAGGTATTCACCCTCGAGGCCAAGCCCGGGGACTCCATTAAGTGAGAGCATGTAAGAGTTGTTATCATCAAGGCGCGTGCGGTATTGATCGTTGTCCTTCTCGCTCATCTCCGCGAGTCCCGCAAGTTCTTCGGGAAGTTGATGGTAGATGGTGTCGTGGTTGCTGGACATCACGATCAGGGGTTCACTTGTGACACCCGCCGCGGAGGGCATGGCGATAAGAGCAAGGCTGCTGTTGAACAGGCCGTCGTCAACCAGGACGCCAAGCATTTCATTCACCAGTTGCTGAGTTTCGGAAGCCGTTCTCAGGCTGATTGAGCCGTAAAAGTCTTCCCGGAGTGCCTGAGGGGTGGAACCGGGAAGGCTGAGGAGCAGAATCGCTGTCATAAGTCTGGTGTAATACCTGTTTGTCGAGCACATCTGGGCTGCCTTGTTTTCAACGAGCATGTCCATGCTCTTGTGGATCATCCTGCTCTGGGAGCCGTTGAAAAAAAAGAAGCTTATTATGCCCAATGCGATGAAAACGATCGCGATCAGCGCGACTATTTGAACCAGTATTCTCGAGCCGGCTTTTCTTTTGCTGAATTTTCGTTTGGTTCCACTCATATTTCAGGCAACAATTTTGAAAAATTTCAAGTCAACATGTTTTCAATACTTTAAACTGTTAACGCATTGATATGCCGCACTGTCCCCGTTAACCAGACTTCGACGAGTATACTATATTTCTTTACGAGGTGATTTTTATTGCCTGGATACCGGCATGAGTTATAACGGTCATCATGAAGGCCGGGCAAAACCAAACAGCCCTGCGGGATGATGATTGCGTCGGTCTACGCCGCGGTTTGCAAGAGGCGACGCTGGAGGAAAAACAGGAATACAGTAGAAGATTATGATCGTTTCAACAGGAGATTTGAGGTTATCGCATAACTATGGGAAGAGCGCGAACAAGTCTTGCGAGGTAAATAGAACATGACGGCAGCCTGTTGAGAAAGGGAGAAACCGGGGTGTAGCAGGATATGGAATCAGATATGCATCTGGTTAAGCGGCTGGGGGCTTTTGAGGTCTTTACAATATCGTCGGGAACCATGATAGGGGCTGGAATATTTGTGCTGCCCGGGATTCTCGCGTCCAAAGTAGGGCCGGCGTCCATACTCTGTTTTATCATGTCCGGCGCTATAGCCCTTTGCGCCGGTTTAAGCATAAGCGAACTGGCTACGGCGATGCCCAAGTCCGGCGGCAGCTACTATTTCGTCAGCCGTGCGATGGGAGGGATGTTCGGGTCGATCGTGGGCTGGGGCACACTTCTCGCGTTGATTTTCAAAGGCTCTTTTGCGTTCATGGGGGCCGGTGAATATCTTCATGAGCTGGTCACGATTGCCCCGATGGTTACCGCGCTTGCCCTTTGCGTATTGATGGTTTCGTTGAATATTGCCGGGACTGAGGCCGCGGGCAGGTTCCAGAACCTCATGGTTTCACTAATGCTCACAATCTTTACACTGTTTGTCTTACACGGGATCTTTTCGGTTGACTTCAAGAGGTTTGAACCTTTCTTCAGGGGGACCCCCTTTACTTTTTTTGAGGCCACCGGAATGGTGTTTATTACTTTTCTCGGCGTTCTCCATGTGACCGCGGTTTCCGAGGAGGTGAAAAACCCGTCCAGAGACCTCCCTCTTGGAATAGTGTGCTCTCTTGCGGTGGTAACGTCCTTTTATGCTCTTATCATGATGGTTACGGTCGGGGTTCTGCCTATTGGAACACTTTCGGGCAGCCTGGCACCCATCGCGGACGCGGCAAGGGTTTTTGCCGGAACGGGTGGAATGGTGATAATCGTGTTATGTGGCCTGATGGCAACGTTGTCTACAGGGAACACGGCGCTGATGTCGTCCAGCAGGTATCCATTTGCCATGGCCAGGGACAAGCTCATGCCTGGATGGCTCGCCGGCATTGACAGGTCGTCGAAGACCCCTGCGCGGGCGATACTATTTGTCGGCCTCATTACATTCCTTCTGATACTGTTCGTCGATATCGAGAATATGGTCAAGCTTGGAAGTGTGTTCAACCTCCTGGTTTTCATAATGGTGAACACCTCGGTGTTGCTTATGCGGACCAGTAAGCCAAAGTGGTACCGGCCCGGGTTCAGGGCGCCCCTGTATCCCTGGGTTCAGGTTTTCGGCATCGGCGGGTGTCTTTCTCTCATCCCTTTCATGGGAACGGCATCTATCGTTGCCGCCGGATTGCTAGTGCTGATCGGATCGGCATGGTTCTTCTTTTATGGGAGGGGAAAAACTTCGCCGGCATACCGGCTTCGCGATGTCGTCCGGACATCTGTCGATGAGGAGGAATCACGTTCCGCCCTGCGGAACCACGATACCGCCAAGACTCATTCGTGGAGACTTATGGTGCCTGTGGTGAACAGCATTCAGCAGAAAAACCTGCTTAGAATCGCCGATCTGTTGTCTGAGGAGTTTGATGAACGGGTTCACCTGGTTTATTTTCGACACATCTCCGATGTCTCATACATAGGTGAAGAGGATATACGCACGTTTTCGGAGTTTAAGCCGGAAGACAGGCTCGAACTGCCTGATGAATGCAACTGTGCGAGGTTCGAGTACACCGGTGTCTGTACCTCATCGATGTCCACCGGATTTGCAGCCATGGCGGAAGCGAAAGGCGCCGACCTGGCTGTCATGGCACTCCCGGATCCAGCCGACAGGAAGCAAAAACGGGAGATGAAGCAGGTGATTGGCGCCATGCCCTGTAACTGCGCTTTATATATTGAAAGAGAACTCCCGGATATCAGGAGAATACTGGTGGCCGCGGCAAGGCCTGAAGACCGGCTGAAGCTGACTGTTGCCGGAGCTGTCGCAAAACAGACAGGTGCAACCGTTACGGTGCTGCGGGTAGTGCCATCACGGGCGCGGGAAGTTACCAGGGGCGATCTGGAATCAAGGATTATGAAGTCGGGAATACTGCATGGAATACCGCTGGAGTCAAGGGTAGTACGGTCGGATGATGTGCCGGGTTCCATAATGTCAGAGTCTTCAGGCTATGATTTACTGATAACCGGGTCAGCGCACGCGGCGAAATATTCGCGTTACGTCATGGGGCGTACGTCGGATGAGCTTATGAAGACCGTGGAGTGTCCGGTGATATTCACTGTTTCCAGGGAGAAAAAAGAACAGAGCCTTGCAGCAAAGATTTTTAAACGGCTGACCGGCTCCCTTTAACAGTGGGAATCCACGAGAAAACAATCATTATCGCATGGGCAAATATTCCCGGGGATACTGTCGCCGGGAATGATATTTTTATCATGTTAAAATAGGAAACGGCCGGATGGGCCGGCATTTATTACACGGGGGATCTACATGACGGGAAAAAGCTCGATAAAAGAACGCGCAAGGGAGTTTGGTTTTGCGCGCATCATAGCCGTTGTGCTTGCCGTGGTGGCGGTTGCCGGATGGGTAATCGCCGGTATTTTTATCGAAACCGGCTCACTCGGCAACGAGACGGAAACGGAAACTCTTGCCGAAACGCTTGTCGAGAATGTAACCAATGAAGATTACGAAGCGATTCTGGAACTTATAGACCAGTCGGATCTTACTTTGTTGAGGCTTCTCGTCTGGTCTGCGAACGGAGAGATTCCTCCTCCGGATAAGCCACTGGGTGATTACGAACTGGACATTGACAGCGACGTCGGGCGGTATATCCGCGGCTATTTCCTGGCTTACAGGGAGAACATCATCAAGAGCAATATCAAGTCGATGGGGAGCAGGAAGATTCTGGAAGACAGGAGTTACGTAGTCGCGATTTACTCTCACACCAGTGACGAGGCTTTTCCCCTTATGACAAAAAAGAGCGGCGGCAATTGGAAGATAGACATGTCCGCCATGATAGCGGGCGATGACGGCGCGGCGTGTTCTCAGTACGTTATTGACTCGGTGAACGGTCTTCTGGATCGGCCCACGAGAAAACAAGTCGATCAGGCGCTTTCGATTCTCCACGCGGGGGACGGAATGTCGGACAAGTTCAGTCTATGGCTCGAACCGGAAGCCGAATCCCTGCTGACGGATCAGTCACGTTCAGGAGTTTCCGAAGGGCTTGCGCTTACCGATCAGTTCAGCGGCCTTCTTGTGAGAGCGGGCAAGTCGAGTTCAGAGGTGGAAGCGGAAGAAGAATCCGGAGATACGGATGAGGAAATACCTGTGGACCCGGAGGTTGTAAGCGAACCCCGTACATTAATCGGCGAGGGCAGCCAGCTGACTCAGCAGTTTGAGGTCAAGACAGGCACAGTCGTGTTTCACTTTAAATATACCGGAAGCGGGGCAATAGTCGTCGAACTGGTAAACCAGTCAGGGGTTGCGCTTGGCGCGATCGTTGATTCGAGCGGTCCTGTTGATGGCTCGAGGGCGCTGGGCCTGCCGGATGGAATATACGGGCTGAAAATAACCTGCAGCGGCAACTGGACCATAGGAATTGAAGAGCCCGCACCTGCTTCGGCCCCGTTCCCCCCACAGGTATTCAGCGCGGTTGGATCGAGGGCGACTGGTGTGTTCCAGACCGGCGGCAAGCCGGTGATGTTCAATATGTCGCATGAGGGTGGCCGACAGTTTATAGTGACCGTTATGGAACTGAGCGGAAACCCGGTTGCGCTTCTTGCGAACGCTGAGGGCCCGTGGAGCGGCGTAAGGGTCGCGATGCTTCGCGCAGACGCTTTCTATGTTATAGATGTGGATGCTTCCGGCCCCTGGACGATAAGCCTGGAAAACATCGAAGACTAAGGCGGGGGTCTCTGGAAAGGCCGACCGCAGTAATTGAATTGCCTGCGAAGGAATAAAACAACTCCAGCCGGGAAGTCGCTTCGGGAACCCATGCCGACGGATGTGCGTGGTTAAGACGGCAACCGTTTGATTCAAGTGTGAACCGCACCTCGTTGAAACAGCAACTGGAAAGAAAAAGTTCTTCAGGCGTCTCGGATAAACAGGGTTTCAAAATGCTCCGCGAAATCAGGTTTGTACCAGATTTATTGCCGTCCCGCATAAACCGTGGCCGTTTTCTTAAGAGGCACCCGTTATTACATTTTTCCCGGAACTCGCCGGCCGGGAGACCTGGACAGTTGCGGCCCTGTTAGATCAGATTATTCAGATTAAATATTGTTTGCCACCGCGATCGCGCTGCCTGCGGCCTGGTCGGTGCCGACTCCGCGGGCTCCGGCGTCACAGCCTACCAGGTAGAGCCCCTCGACCGGCGTTTTAATGCCGGGCTTGCGCACTCCCGCCTGCTCGACAATCTGGGCAAGGCCTATGCAGTCGGCGGTCGGCTTTCCGGTAAGCTGGGAGTAGTAGCTGTTGTCTGTTCTCATCGACCACACGGCGTTCTTTTTAAATCCGGGAAACATGCTCTCGAACTTCTCATCCGCCCGGTCGAGTATCTTCCCGCACTGTTCCGCATCTTCCCTGGTTGCTGTCACCGGCCCCAACACACCGATTATTACCAGTTGCTGCCCGGTCGGTGCGGCCGTGTCGTCCCATTCGGACTGCATCGGAACGAAAAGGTGCGGGTCTTCAGGGGCATCGCCGGTCTTGAGATAATCGTACATTGTCTCCGGGTCCATGTTCGGGACATTAAAGAAGCAGGGCGCACCCTTGAAATCCAGTGTTTTCCTTGAAAGGCCGTACTTGATGGTTATGAATGAATAGGAGTACTCGAGCCCTTTTACCCGCCTTACGTAATCGGCAGGCAGGTTTTCTTCTCCGACCATAGCTGTCGTTAATTGAATTCCGGCGTTGGATATGATGTAGTCAGCTTCGTACTCGGTGCCGTCATCGGTAACCACGCTTTTTACTTTGCCGCTGTCGACCTTGATTTTATCGGCTCTGGCGCCGAGGACCAGCCGCCCCCCGTCGCGTGCCATGCACCGCAGGTAGTTGCCGGGGAGCGCACGCGCGCTCCCTTCTGGCACACCAAGGGTATTTGCGGTGAACTGCTTGATTACGCACCAGAGGACCTCACCGGCGCTGACGCGATCGTAAGTCGTGCATGTGAGAATCATAGATATATAGGCCATCATCTGGTTGATCAGCACATTGTCCGTAAAAGTATAAAGAAAATCGCGAAGCGACATGTCGTCCAGATCACTGATCAGCACCTCATTGCAGGAAACCAGGTTTGATATCAACTTCAAGGCGGGGAGTAGAGAATCATCCATTCTGAGGGTCCTGTATAGAGCGTTGGAGAGCCCCTTGACGCGTCTGGTCGCTGGGTCCCGGCCAAGAGCACCTGTGGCTTTGCCCCGAGTTATCATCGATATGGTCCGCCCCATATTGAGCATGCTCCCCAGCCCGGAGTTTGCGGCAAGGGAATATTCTCCACCGATCCTCATCTCCACCGCGTTCTTTTTTGCCAGCCACTTGATATCACCGCCGATCTCCCTGTTGATTTCAAGCAGGTTTCCTCCGGGGCCGCGTGAATACATATGGACGCCGCAGTCGACGGTGAAACCGTCCCGGTCGAAGCTGTGGCATTTTCCTCCGTAGAACTTGTTTTTTTCCAGGACCGTTACATCATAACCCCGGTGCTGAAGCAGGGCGGCGACACCGGAACCGCCGACACCGGAGCCTATCACCACAACTTTTTTTCTTTCCATGACTACCCCCAATGAAGCTTTAATATTAATACGGCAGGTTTTTACGACAGCAAAGACTGGAAAATAATATCACGCGGGAACACCGCATTGCACAACTCCCTCACACAACTCTCTCGTTATCCAGGAAGTAGAAAGCAGTGCCAGGCACCCGTTTAATATTGCCGAATGACCTGGAGGCTCATGGTTTCTCCCTGCCTCGATGGGCGCCGACGCATATGGTGCCGGTATCCGGCGGCCCTGGAAGTGACATTCCTTAAGTTGCCGATAGTGCCGTTGAGTGCCTTCCTGAGGTTCCCGCGTTCTTTTTGTTAACAGCCGTCATTATCATGGCAGGAATGATCCCTCTTGCATTCGCAGGATCACAGAACCGGTCAATTAATAAATAGTAGTTAAGTGTCCGTCTTGGGACACCGGCCATTCGGGGAGGGGCACCTGGAGCCATTTTCTTGTCGTCCAGATTTGTCGACCGGCGGTCAAAAACGGGCGGCAAACAACACGTTGCGCGGTCAGAAGGGCCGATTTTATGTTTTAACCTTCTCTTCGGGGGAAACGTTGTTTAAAAGAGTTGGGTTAAATGGTGTAGCACTCAAATAACGCGCGTTGAAATGTTCAGGCGCGGAGAGGAGATATTATGGTGGAAGCATACGCTGAAAGGGATCAGAGAGGGGTTGTACAGCCGCTGGGAGACTTTGTTGCGCTGGTAGGAGCGTTTATGGCGTTGCTGTTTCCGGTATTCCTGAACTGGTACAGCATGGCGGGCGCAGGAGCAAAAACAGGCATTTCGACCGCGGCAGGAATTATTGCTTTCGTACCGGCGGTGGTGGTTTTGATTACAGCGTTGATCATGCTGGTCGGACGGTTCCGTGATCCTCTTTTCAGGTTGAACAGGAGCCCGGGCTGGATATATGCAAGCGCCGCTTCGGTTATTTTCATGGTCACGGTTGTGGGATTGGTGGCACCTCCAAGGCACAACGGCACCGGTTATGGGTTGGCCGCGGGAATCATTCTTGAAATCTTCGCCGCCGTGGTCATTGGAATTGGAGCAGGGTTCAAGTTCAACGTCGTGCAAGGCTCAGCGGGTAAAGTTGAGAAATAGGAGAAATCCAGGTGTCGGCTTCCGGGAATTTGTGCGGTATGGCCATTTAACTCCCTCTGACCGAAGTTATATTGATATCTTGGTGCGTGACGACAGGAGTGGCACTGTCGGCGCATTTGTTTTCGGGAGCCTCTATAGTCGAGCTCAACCGCCTGCCCCGGGGCATCTCTGCCATGGTACCGCTACCACGACAATAAAAGCGGCGCGGTATTTTAATCCCCGAATATTGTTTTCGGGGCCGAGGGTGACACGGATGAATCCCTCGGCGGTTTCAGGCAGGGTCTCCAAAGACCGCGCCCTTTAATCCGAGTACCCGCCTATGGTATCGGTTCCGGCTCCCCGGTTGTTCCAGTACATGGCGCGCTCAACCATGACCTTCCTTGCCGGGTCAGTACAGTTGACCAGCACTGACGCCCTGCTGTTTATCCCGGTGTTTGCCATATTGAAGGTCTTGCGTGAGTTGGCCGGTATTATCTCGGTAAAATCAGCCCCGACTCCTGTCGGAGTCATGTAGCGTATCCTGACCTCCACGTTGGTGTTGTCCGGGTTCTGGATCAGGGTCCAGGTTTCTCTGCCCTCTGAAGTCTGACCGTCGGGAAGGTAGAAGACGTTATGTGCCGTGGGAAGTCCTATGGAGTCGTGGCAAACCTGCGCGTTGTCGGGGCCGCCGTTCCAGTACATAGCCCGCTCCGCAATAATGGGCTCGTCTCCGTGGACGTGGGTGGAGACATTGGTATTTGCCGGCAGGTCCAGATTCAAGAGAAATGTATCACGGGAGTTCGGCGGCATCGTGACGGCAGGTCCCGCAACTTCGCCACTGTCCGTCTGATACGTTAAAGTGACGTTGTTGGGAGTGCTCTGCGGGTTCTGCACAAGTACGTAAGTCTCGAAGTTGCTGTCCCACCCTACCGCGCCTTCAGCCAGGTAGTAGTCCCGGGTGGGGTACATGGTGCCGATTGAGTCGTGGCCTTCCCGCCTGGCGTTTCTGTACATCGCCCTCTCCGGTATAACCGGTACGTTTGACAGCACCCTGATAGAGGCGTCCTTGCTTCCGATATCGGCCGAAACATTGAAAGTGGCGCGGGATTGCGCGAGGACAGGGTGTTCGACCGTAACCGGACCTTCGTTCTCGATCATGTAGGTCACTGTGCAGTCGGCATCATACGCTGTTGGATTCTGGATAAGGAGCCAGCATTCAAAACCCCAGTTGGTACTGCCTTCCGCCAGATACCAGCTGGTTGCGGGCGTGCTTACTCCCACTGAACAGTGCGATTCCTGTGACGGCGCGCCAGGGCCGGTCCAACTCATGGTGCGGTCCACGGCGATGGACCTCCCGTCGGTGGTGCACACTACCCTCGTAGAGAAGTCGATGTCACCAACGTCGTCCCGCGGGTTGACGGTAAGCTGGCTCATCGCGGGGATGCTGACATTCCTGTTGATATTGGGAGTGCCGGTGGGCATGTAAGTTATAGTGCAGTTGACGTCCACGTTATTCGGGTTTTCCAGCGAGATGTAGCAGTCGTAACCCCAGGCCGTGCTTCCCTCGGGCAGAAACCACGACGGCCGCGAGGTCGAGAAGGTGCCGATATTATTACCGTTGGTCTCGGTAAACCATACATCGCCGTTCGAGCCGCTGGCGAGGCCGGCGGGTTGGCTGTTCGCGGTTGGGATGGTGTATTCGGTTACCGCGCCCGTGATGGTCATCCGGCAGATTAGATTGTTTGCATTGTTTGCGTACCACAGGGCACCGTCCGGACCCGATATTATTTCAAAGAGTGTACCTGCGGTTGGAACCGGAAACTCGGTTACCGTGCCGGAAGGAGTGATCCTACCTATCTGGTTGTTGTTCAGTTCCGTAAACCAAAGGTTTCCGTCCTGGCCCATTGCGATCGAGTTGGTGCTGCCTGCAGTCGGAACAGGAAATTCGGTCACGGCTCCGGTTGTGGTGATTCGCCCGATTACATTTCCATTATTGTTTGTAAACCACAACGCGCCATCGGCGCCGTTCGTTATGCAGACAGGGGATGTTGCTGTGGGGATAGGGTATTCTGCCGTAACTGTACCTTCAGTGGTTATTCTTCCAATTGTGTCTGTGCTCTGTTCGGTAAACCACAACGCCCCGTCAGGGCCTGCGGCTATTCCATAAGGCCGGCTGGCGGCGACTGGAAGCGGATATTCGGTGATTGTGCCGTCGGTGGTAATCTTTCCGATTTTGTTGCCGTTCCACTCCGTAAACCACAGCGCGCCGTCGGGACCTGTCGTGATCACCCCGGGATTGCTGTTCGCGGTGGGAATCGGATACTCGGTAACGGTTCCACCGGTCGATATGCGACCGATACTGTTCCCTGTCCACTCGGTGAACCACAGCGCTCCGTCCGGCCCGCTGGTGATTCGCCATGAATTCGCCCCCGCGGTTGGAATAGGATACTCGGTCATCGCGGGCAGAGCGGCGGTATCACGTGCCGCGGCAAAACCTGACATCATCAACAGCAGAAGGCCGGTCGCTGTTAAAAGTGATATCATTATCGCCCAGTTTGATTTTTTCATGATTACCTCCCGAAGGTTCCGGACTCCTTCTAAATTCGCACACTATCGTCGGCCATAAGAACCAGTTGAATTGAACATTTCTTAAGGGTGTTGCCCGACTCCCCATGTCCGCTCCAAACAAGGCGATTCTATCACAAACACGACCGTCAAGTCCTCTGTTTTTAAGCAGGCGGTAACGGGTGGATGCCGGCGATAATGCTCACGCATTATCAATGGTAATGGACACCTGCGTGTCATTACGAAACTCCGGGGTTGAAGAGCAGGTCGGTCCGGTACCGCGGCGCTGGACGGCTCAGCCGTTCAAGTTTCATTGCCGTGGGCCGACATTAAACAATAGGAGCCCGGGCACTTCCTCTTAAATGCCTGTGCGGACCGAACAAGTGGGGGGAAATTGAAGCGGAGAGCAGTTGTGTTTGTTAATTCACTTCGCGCCGCGCGGTTTGCCGGGTCCGGCGGTGTAATCCGTGTAACCGCCGAAGACGGCGCCAACCTGGCGCTGAAGCATTACCGGCCCGCGCCCGGTGCTGCGCTGAACACCGGCGGAGTGCCCGTACTGTTGATGCCTGGAGCGATAGCCAACTTCAACGAGTTCGTCGTCTCTGCCCCCGACGGGAAGGACCGCGGCGCCGTCCTTCCCCGTACTGTTCCGGATTGGGCGGAAGGCGATATCCATATCAGGAAAGATCCGCTGAAGTTGTACAGTCTGGCCTATTATCTTCACAGCAGAGGCCATGATGTATGGCTTGTAAATTTCCGGGGCCAGGGACGTGCCGCGGAAAGGAGCCTCGGCCTCACGGGTATGGATATAGACCACTTCGGCTTGTGCGATATGAAGGCGGCGGTCGAGACGGTCAGGAAGACCACGGGCATGAGACCGGTGTATATCGGCCACAGCCTGGGCGGCGTCATGGCCCTCATGTATTTTCAGGGAGCGCGCTTCACAAAAGGGAAAGGCGGGAAGATAGAATCGGACCCACGGCTGGTGGAAGAACGAAATGCGGGGGAAGGGCCGCAGGCCGTCAGGGGATTCGTGAATCTCGACGGCCCCTGTGTGCCGAACTTACTTGGTAATGGGAAGTTGCCGCATGCGACACGGTTTGTATGGCACGCCACAGCTTTGCCCTTCTATTTCAACCTCAAAGTTATTACGAGATTTCTTCCGCGCGGCACCGGGAAATCGGCGAAGCGGGCTTTCTCCGCCCTGTGGAACTCGAGGCACCGCCTGCCCGCCGGAATCGAAAAAGCGATATCTGTTCTATTTATGGTCAATCCTGAAAATATCGATCCTGAAGTTCTGGAGAACGTGGTGAAATACGGAGTTGACGGGGTGCCGGCCCATGCGGCCTGGCAGTTGATGGACGCGGCACTGTGCGGCCGGCTGAGAAGTTTTTACCGTGGCTTCGGCGGGGAAAGGTGTAAAGAGGTCCCGCCGGCGGACGGCACCGGGGGCATTTACTGCTACTCGGATAATATGGACAAGGTAAGCGTTCCGTCGCTGTTCCTTGCAGACGCAACAGTGGACATAACAAGGCCAGGTGAAACAAGAAACAGCTATGACGCCAAGAAGCGTCATCCGCTTGACGAGTTCCGCGTCATGCCGGGGACCGCGCATATCGATCTGGTGATCGGCCTGAGGGCTCCTTTTGAAACATATCCAGCGATAGGCGCTTGGATCGACAAGCTCGGTCCAGAGTAAGCCCCGGCTCTTTACCCGACTTTTTACCGAATTCGATATGCCGCTTTTCAAACTAGCCCGTGATTGCATGGTCCAGAGTTGTGTGAAGCCGCGATAATTTCAGTGAAGCTCTTCCTGGCTTCATGCAGTTAGTTGTTTGAATGGCGGAGACTTTCAAAGTCAAATCATGGCAGTAATTGCCAATGCAGCAGCAAACGCTTGACAGGCGGAAAGCAGCCTGCTTGGAATTCAGAAGATGTAAGGTGGAGACACTGTTGAAAATGGGTGTCAGGAAACCACTTATAAAAAAGGTGCAAAAATGCTTGATAAAAAAGGTGCCTACCATTGGATTTACGTTCGAAGGCTGAGCAATGTACTGCATATCGTAAAGCCTGAAAACTTGAGGTTATCAACTATCATCGGCAGCTTATGGAAAAGCGCGACCGTATACGGAAAAACCTGGCCGAATAGCGCGCGCGTGAAGCGGCCGAAGCTTCTGGCCCGGCGTGGATGGAAAAATATGCCGGGATTTCGTTTAGCAATAAAGAAAATGATGGAGATACGACTTATTATTGGATTACAGGTGATTTGGTGAAAACAGCGGGTTATGCAATAGGAGCTGATTCGTTATTCACTACCGCCGGATATTTTAGGGGGTCCAGTAGGTTGGTTCTTTGGTGGCTTAGCGTTTCTTGGCGGTTGTTGGTGTGTGTATAAAATGCTAAAAAGCTCTAATGATTATCATGAAAGTGGGGCATGGAAAAATTATAAAAGGTGAAGGAGTAAAGCATTATGGATGAGGTAATCCCTATCATTATTTTGTTTTTATTGCAGATAGCTGGTGGGATATTTTTGTATGTTGATGGTTTATGCAAGATAAAGCGAATGAGCGTAATTGATGCTGTCCGTAGAATGAAAGAAAGAGATTTGAGAGGTCGAAGAATTACAAGCATTGATGATTACGCTGGTTTGAAATATTATAAGAGCTGGCCGGGAAAAACTGGACAAGGGCTTAGGTGGTAAACTGCTCCCAGGCTGGAGTCTGAAAGGAGCAGCGAATATGACGAGA
>JAFGMY010000060.1 GCA_016927325.1 Actinomycetota bacterium
ACAAGCAGAAACCTGGCGTCCAGTTTTCCGTCGGCCACTTCCCTTGCGAGTGCTTCAACGATGTGCGTCTGCGGTGTAATGGGATAGGCGCATACCACGTTCGGCCTGCAGAACGAAACGCATTTCGCGACTGCCTGGGATCCCTCAAGAATTGTCTTCATCGGGTTTGCCCTCCAGGACCATTTCAATATCATCGACGGGACACATCTCGGCACAGATTCCGCACCCTTTGCACGCGTCCATGTCGCTGTCGAATTTCTTCTTGTCTATCCGGTATACAGCTCCATCCGGGCAGCAGCGGTGGCAGGCCCGGCAACCGATGCAGTCAACCTGCTTGAAGTGCGGCTTGTAGATTCTCCAGCCTGTCTTTTTCTGGTCGCGGGTCGTTCCCGGCTGAACCACAACTCCGAATACCTGTTTCATGCAAGCTGCTCCTTGACCAGCACAAAAGCTCTGTTCATGGCGACGATTTCTTTCTCGCCCAGTTCTCCCGGATACCTTTCGCGGACGCTCAGTTCCAGTGTTTCAAGCCGGATCAGGTTAGATGCCCCCGCGAAAGCGCCCACCATGATCGTATTGATAATAGGCTTTCCAACTATATCGATCGCCAGGGTAGTTGCCGGAACCGTCACCAGCCTGTACTTGTCGGGCACGGGGATGCCGGCCTCCGGCTTTTCGGAATTGACGATAACCAGACCGCCTTCTTTCAAACCTTCGAGTACATCGTTGCCGCCAAATAGGGTTTCGTCCTGAATAATTACGTGATCCGGCTCATAGATCTGGCTTCGCACTCTTACGGGTTTATCACTGACCCTGACGTAAGCGGTCACCGGCGCGCCGTGTCTCTCAGAGCCGAACATGGGGAAAGACTGGGCATGGTAACCTTCCGCAAAAGCGGCTTCAGCAAGAAATTCGCTTGCGGTTACATTCCCCTGGCCGCCGCGGCCATGTATACGGATTTCTTCAATCAATCAAATCACCGCTGTGAAAAACAGATATAAATGCGCGCTTCATACATTTTATAATCGGTCGGGGTTTAATTTCCAAGACTTTTACAGTTTTTCTTATTTTAATATCCAGGATTGCCGTCCTCCCGTCCGGACATGAAATGAAAAAACTTCAGACCTTTCTTCATGTATTCCCCGGGGAGCCGTTCTTAATCATCGTGCATGCCCGGGATTTTGCCGCACTTCGGGCGGAACTTGAGAATCCAGTACGCGGCATCCGGAAAGACGATGTAAAATTACACGGTCTTTACGATTAAAGAGCGAAGTGCTCAACAGGGAGGGAGGTACATTTGTATATTTCAGTCGTAGGAGCGTCTTCCTGCGGCGAGGAGATCGCCGCTGTTGCGCATGAACTGGGCAGAGAGATCGCATCCAGAGGCCACATACTTATATGCGGAGGCCTTGCCGGAGTGATGGAAGCTGTCTGCCGTGGTGCAAAAGAGGCCGGTGGAATTACGGTTGGAATACTGCCGGATATTGACAGGAGCAGGGCAAATCCCTGGCTGACGATCTCAATCCCAACCGATATCGGGCACGCGCGAAACACCCTTGTTGCACTTTCGGGAGACGCACTGATCGCGGTTTCGGGCGGTTATGGTACCTTGTCGGAGATTTCCTTCGGTCTGAAGCTCGGAAAGCCTGTAATAGGGCTGCATTCCTGGCGGCCTGATCCGGAGGGAAGGGAGGACGCGCGGGTCATTGAGGCTGCTGCACCCCGCGAGGCGGTGGACCTTGCCGAGAAGTTGACCGGGTCCGCCTCAGGGGGAAAAGCAAGCCGGCCTTATTGACCTTTCCGGATTCGATGCGGATATTCACGAACCGAAGCGTTTCAATATCATCGGGCGGTAACCCGCCGCGAAAAGGAAAGTCCCCACGATGCAAGTCAGCCCCGCAATGAAGAAGGTGTATCTGAACCCCAGCGCCGAGGCAACAGGCCCCATTGCCATCGAGCCGACCACGAACCCCGCTTCGAATGCCATTGTGTAGAGGCCGAAGGCCCTGCCGAGGTATTTTTGAGGATAAATCTCAACGAGAAGAGCTGAAAGAGCGGGCGGGTGGAACGCAAACCCCACCCCGAAGACAAGCGCCGAAATGCTCATTTCAAAAAGATTGTCGGTCTTCGCAAGGATGAACATCGCAAATCCCATTGAAAGCATTGAGTAGACGATGATCCTCTTCATTCCGATTGTGTCCGGGAGGCCGGCACCGACTATTCGGATAAGAATTACTGTTGCGGTTTCAACAGTAAAGAACAGCGCGAAGTTGCTTATGTTCACCGTTTCGGCGAACAGGGGAAGAAAAGCTTGTATGGTCCCAAGGGTTATTGTCCCCGCGATCGCGGCGACACATATAAGAAGCAGGGGGACACTGTCGCACCCAGCAGAGCTGTCGCCGCAGGCCGGCGCTTCAATTTCTCCGGTCTGCGTGGCGCTCGAAATGAAAAAGAGGAAAACCAGGGAAATCGCGGCAAGGATACCCGCCGCCAGAAAAGAGGCTGTATAACTGAAGCGGTTCCTCAAGAAGAGGCCGAGAAGCGGCCCAAGCATGATTCCCAGGTTGTAGGAACTCTGGAACCACGCCATGGATTTGCCACGGTGCTTCTCCGGACTGATATCGCCGACGTATGTCAGTGAAGCTGTGTGAAAACAGGCGATGCCGATACCGTGAACGGCGAGAACCGGTGCCATTGTCCACATTGATTTCGTGAATTCGTAGAGCAGGGAAGCCGCAATCAGGATTAAGGAACCGGCGATAAGGATCGGTTTTCTCCCCAGGCGATCGGCGACGCGGCCGATAAACGCCCGCAGGAGAAAAGAGGTCAAGGTCATCGTTCCCATTAACACGCCGACGTCGGTTATGTTCGCACCTGCGACCTGTTGCATGTACAAGGGGAGTATCGCGATAAGCGAATACAGGCTGCCCATGAAGAAAACGGACGACAGGGATATCAGAATAAAATCGCCGGTAAGGATTGCGCCGGACGTTTCGGCGTTAATACCCGTTTCTTCTTTCATGCAGGGATTATACATTGTTAGAATGCAAAACAGAGTCAAGGCCCTTCTGCCTTTCTTCAAAAATCTCATGGAAGCGCCGGGCAGTTGTTGTTGATTTGCTTAAAAACCATCGGGAAACAACATTAAATACCCGGCACCAAAGAACCGATAAGAATAATGCCGGGGTGTCGCTTTGACCGGGGCGGATATTTCGGCCGACTTCAATAGAGGCAACCGGAGAGGTGTTCTTTTTATGATCGTAGTCGTCGCCCCTGATAAGTTCAGGGGAAGTCTCAGCGCCCTTGAAGCCGCGCGCGCGATGGGGGACGGAGTCAAGACAGTGGATCCTTCCGCCGTAATCAGAGAGTGCCCGATGGCGGACGGCGGAGAGGGAACACTTGAAGTGATAGCTATGAAAACAGGTGCGGGTACTGTAAGAACGAGGGTCCACGGACCTTTGCCGGGAACGGAGGTTCAGGCCGCATGGGCGCAGGTACCCCCGGACGGGCTCTCTGGTGGACTTTGCCGGGGCGGTGAGCGGTACACCTTTTCACCGGACGGAAGCATTGCGTTCATTGAAATGTCTCAGGCATCCGGGCTTTCCCTGATGCCGACGGAGCTGAGAAGTCCCCTGAAGACAACTACACTTGGAACCGGAGACCTGATAAAGGAAGCGCTGGACGCGGGCTGCAGGCAACTGGTGGTAGGGCTTGGCGGGAGCGGTACCGTTGATTGCGGTCTGGGTGTTGCCTCGAGGCTGGGCTACCGGTTTCTGGACAGTCGGGAAAACGAACTGTTTCCATGCGGCGAATCACTGGAGAGAGTTCAATATATAGACGACGGTTCAGTGGACCCGCGGGTAAGAGAGTCTAAGTTTGTGGTAGCTTCCGACGTCGACAATCCTCTTGCGGGACCTTGCGGGGCGGCCAGGGTGTACGGCCCGCAGAAAGGAGCATCGGCGGATGAAGTTGAAACCCTAGAAAGAGGGCTTCTGCATTTCGGCAGGATGTTGAATTCCCTGTCCGGCAGAGACGTCGTAAACATGCCGGGTGCAGGTGCCGCCGGCGGCCTTGGAGCGGGAATGGTTGCTTTTTGCGGAGCCCGGATAGTGATGGGTGCCGAGTTTGTTGCTTCATTGACGGGCCTCAAAGGATTGATAGAGGGCGCCGACCTGGTGCTGACCGGTGAAGGTGCTTTTGATTATCAGAGCGAAAGGGGGAAAGTCCCCTTCAGCGTTGCCGCAATGGCGGCGGAGCACGGGGTTCCGACAGTAGTACTGGCTGGAAAAGTATTGACCGGCCGGCTGGGAGAACTTAACGATAAGGTCGGGGTTTTCGGTATCGTTCCGGGGCCGATGGACGAAGAAGAAGCAATGACGAACGCGGAGAAGCTGCTCCGCGAGGGTACAGCCAGGCTGATCAGGATTATCGGGTTGTTTGAAAGCAGTTTTAAAAATTCGGAAGAGGTATCGGGAGGTCAATCCAGTAGTCTATAAATGGTAGCAGGGCAAAGTTCAGCTGCTGTCTTGAGGTATAATTATTACTGAAGAAATAATGGTTTTTTCAAGTGGTTCATGAGCGGCTGAGTCTTATTTATAAAGATGTTCATTGTTATAAAGATGTTCATTGAAGCAAAACTCTAAAACGGCGGGCTTGAAAAATGGAAGAAGAAGAACAAGAGCAGCAAAAGGAGCAGTTGGAAGACTCTTACAAGAGAGATGCGGTGTCGTTTATTGTTAACGCGCACGCCACCCTGGTCAACATGCGCCTGTATCCTCTGTCAAGCAGCATGGTGACTTCGACCCTGGATAAGGCTGCCGAGTACCTCGATAACGTTCTTGAGAAAGGCATCAACTTCACGATCGGCTCACTTGAAAACGTGATACTGATAAACGAGCACCGTCTCCAGGATATCGAGCAGCAAAAAGCACCGTTGAAGGCTTTTGCCGACTGGATGAACGTGCACGGTTTTACCAGCATCGAGTTTACGCCGGGCATAACTCATGCGGAACTTCGAGACATGTTCGAACTGATGGTTGCCGCGGAGGATGACTCCGATCTTCGCCAGAACCTCGACGAAGTTCTGGAAGAACGAGGAATCGAACACGCGTCTCTTAACCAGAGAGTATACGTTTCTTTTGATTCCTCCGAAGAGATAGGCGAGCCGGGCGGCGGAGGGCCGGGTACGCCTCTTGATGCCTTGAAGGACGAACTGCTCGTACGGTACCTGATGGGAACAGTCGATCTCGACAGCATAGAAGATATCCAGGTGATGGATGTCCTGTCAGACTCCGGCAAAGTGGGCGGAATGATGTCGGCTTTCCTGTCCATGGAAGGCGCCGACGAGGGAATTTTGATCAAGAGCAAGAAGGCCGAGGACGCGTTGCAGGCGCTTTCGGACATGGTGGACCGCGTTGAAGACGAAAGCCTGAGGTCAGAGCTGTCCGGACAGGTTTCAAACGTCATCGCGGAGATGAGTCCCGACGCCATGACGTCGATGCTCACAAGTAATCCGCCAGGCAACCTGGATATTCATAACCTGCGAAAAGATGTTGTGGCAATTCTCGGAGACCAGAAGCTGCTGGAACTGATCGATGCCCTGGTCGGTGATTACATAAACATGAAAGAAGAGAGCGGCGACCTGGATGTTGAGTGGGTTCGCCAGAAGCTGGTTAACTTCAACCAGTTGTTTATGGAGGTTAGGGCCGGCGAAACCGGTGAAAAGCTTTCCGACAAGATTGACAAGATGCTGGAAGAGGCCGGGATCCAGGAAGAGAGAGAACCTGAAACGGGCAAGAAGGTCCTGTCCGCATATCAGCTTCTCGGTACGCCCCTTGAAGAAGAAATGCTGGAACTTACCGAGGGTGTGGATCGCACTGTCTCACGCCAGATATACCAGCTTTATACGATGGGGGAAAACGACCTCGCCGAAGGCTTGCTCAGAAAGATTACCGATAACCTGACAAACGAGTCCCCGAAGGTGCGGAGGTTCGCGACCGAACTTCTCAAAGATACACTCGACGGACTCGATCCGGAGTTCGGAGTGATAGCGGGGGATCTGATTGAACCGATCCTGCTGGAAAGAGTTAACATCGAAAGTGACTACACCGCGTTCACCCTGGGAGTCGACACGCTGGCGATAATCGCGGAGCACTCCCTGAGGAAGGGACAGGTCGGCAAGGCCTCAGAGATTGTCGAATTGCTCAGCGTTCTCGATTCGCAGGAGAAGGGAAAAGGTTCGGAGCTCCTTAAGCATCTGGCGTCGGTGCTTTCCAACATGAAAGGGCCGGACGGGATTATAAGCATCCATAATGTGCTTCTTGAGGAAGATCAGGTAAAGAGAGACAACATTATCAAAGAGTTGGCCAATATTGGGCCCGGGGCGCTTTCTCCGCTTGTCGACATAGTAAAGGACAGAGGGCAGATCGAGTTGCAGCCCAGGGCGCTGGAAGCTTTTCAGGTTGCGGGGCCCGCCGGGGTCACCGCGCTGATGGACGTCCTGGACAGAGAAAACCCCTGGTATATCTACCGAAACGTTTTGAATGCTATCGCCGACCTGGGTTTGGAAGAGTCGGTCGGCAGGGTCGGAGAGATGGTCAACCACACTGATGAAAGGGTCCGGCGTGAAGCAATAAGAACACTTGCGCGTCTTGGCGACAGGGACTCACTTAACACTATTCGCAACGCAATCAATGACCCCAGCCCTGCTGTCCGGCAGATAGCTGTAAGAGTCTTGGGAGTGTTTAATGACAAAAGAGTCGCGTCGTTCCTCATCGAACTCCTTAACGACGAAGGGCCGCGCGGAAAGAATGAGGACAAGGGCGTTATCGAGGCGGCCTGTCTCGCTCTTGGTGATCTCAGGGACAGCGAGTACATTCCAAATCTAATTGAGGTATTAAGCAAAGGCGGACTCTTCAGAAGGGCAAAGCCGGACGAGGTCCGTGCGGCGGCGTGTATCGCCCTCGGCAATATCGGCGACGGGATTGCAGAGCCGATACTCGAGAAGGCGTCGAACGACTCCAGCATTATGGTTTCCAGTTGTGCGAGAAAAGCGCTCAAGAAGCTCAAAGGTGTTGTAACCAGGCCTGAACCGGCTACAGGTGAAGAAATCTCGGACGCCGTCGGCCAGGCACCTTCAGAGCAGGCGGCGGCCGCGCTTCGAGGAAAGATGGTCGAAGAAGAGGCCATGGAGATTATGGCGGTCGAAAAGGCTCAGCAGGTATTGGAAACTCTGGAAACTGAAGTGCCCGGGATAAAGATTGAGGAAGCGCCACCACCCGCGCCACCCAAACAGGCACCGGCGCCGACTGAGGCACCCGCTCCTGAAGCCGTACCTCC